>DATBSL010000068.1:0-49481 GCA_036559805.1 Vicinamibacteria bacterium | reverse complement strand
CAGATGCGGCACGCGCCGGGCTGCGTCTCGACCACCTCCGGGTCCATCGGGCAGATCCACTGCGCCGAATCCGGCGCGGGCGCCCCTGGCGTGGGAGCCGCGGGCGCCGCCATCGCCGCGGCGCTCGGCCCTTTCGCCAGCCAGTGCTCCGGATCGGCCGCGAAGCGCTCGCGGCAGCGCGGGCCGCAGAAGAAGTACCGGGTGCCTGCGTGGTCGAAGCTGCCGCCGGGGGGCGCGCGCGGGTCGACCCTCATGCCGCAGACGGGGTCGGTCGCGAGCCGCAGCTCGCCAGGCCGAGCCAGCTTGATCCGCGCGCCGTCCTGGCTCACGCGCTTACCCCAGTTCGATGACCTGCCGGTCGAGCAGCCGCGAGAAGATCATCAGGATCTCGTCCTCGGGCATCGGGCACAGCTTGAGGATCGACTGCACGTCCCATTGCCCGTTGATGCGCGAGAGCACGAAGCCCTCCTCCGGGTCGAAGTGCTGTTGCGCGAGCGCGACCGCGGTGAGGCGCATCCTGGGGACCTTGGCGAGCGGGATCCGTTTGGCGTGCTTGGCGCGCTCGCGCGCTTCGCTCACGGCCAGCAGGCCCTTCTTCGCCTTCTGGTTCACCCCGTCGAGGCTCAGCACGCGCTCGTAGGCCTCGGTCGCCGCGTCGAAGCGGCCTTCCTTGACTCGCATCTCGGCGCCAGCCAGCAGCGTGAGGATGATGCCGACCGGGTCCGTTTCCGGAGCTCCCGCCTCGACGCGGTCGGGCGCGAGGACACCGTCGTCGCAAAGCGTCGCAAGCAGGAGCGTCGTCTCGTACTCGGAGCGGCGCGACTCGAGGCTGATCCCCGCGAGCGTCTTGCCCCAGGCCGCCAGGTCGACCGCTTGGCGCAGCAGCGGGTCGGCGACCGAGACCGGATCGGCGATGAGCCTGAAGGTCACCTCGCTCGAGCCGAAGCGCGAGCGCAGCTCGCTCCAGCGCTCGCGGCGGTGGCGGCCCTCGTCGAGCACCTGCTTGAGGTCGATCCTGAGGTCGGTCGGCTCGGGCTCGGGCGGCCGCTCGTCGTCGAAGTCGAAGCGGCCGTCGCCCCACAGGAACAGGTCGTAGAGGTGCGCCTCGGCGTTGCCGCGCAGCGTCTGCATCAGCTGCGGCTCGGTCAGCAGCCCGTCGGCGATCAGGATCTCGCCCAGCCGGCGCTTGTCCCGGGCCGTCTCCTGCTTCAGCAGCGCGCGGAAGAGCGGCTCCTCCTGGATCAGGCGGTCGCGCACGAGCGCCTGGCCGATCGTCTCGCGCGGGTCGTTGGAGCTCGACCACTGCAGCTGGCCGTCGCGGAACGCCAGGCGCTTGCGGGTGGAGCGCCGCGTCATCTGCAGGATACCCGCGCGCTTGCGGCTCGCCAGCCAGCCCAGCAGGTCGAACAGGTCGAAGGTGTGCAGCTCGCCGCCGAAGCTCATGCGTCAGCCGATCTTCACCATGTCGCGGAGCTCCCGCTGCACGTCGGCGGCGCTCGGGAGCCGCAGCTCGGGGCGCGGGTGCAGCCCGCGCAGCAGCAGCTTGTCCATCGCCTCGGGCACGCCGGGAGCGAGCTTCGAGGGCAGCGGCAGCCCGGCGCCCTGCGCCTGCGTCAGCGGGTGCGTGCCGGTGAGCAGCTGGTACATCACCGCCGACAGAGCGAACAGGTCGTCGGTGGCGCTGGGGCCGCCCTCCGGGGCTCCGTAGGAGGGCTTGAGGCCCGCGGAGCGCGCGAGGCTCGCGAACCCGAGGTCGGCGAGCTTGATCACGCCCGAGGCCACCATCACGTTCGAGGGGCGGATCGAGCCGTGCACGAGACCCTTCTCGTGGAGCAGCGCCAGCACCTGGGCGATCACGCGCCCGAGGGCGTGCACCTGCTGGAAGCCGAGCTTGCGCCCGCTCGCGATCGCCTCGGCGAAGGTGCGGCCGGCGATGTACTCGGTCACGACGCAACGCGCGCCCTCCCACTCCATGAGTGCTATTACCTTGACCAGGTTGGCGTGCGAGACGGCGGAGGCCGCTTTCAGCTCGGCGGCGACCGCGCTCACGAACTGCGGCGCCTTCAGGAGCTCCGGGTTCAGCATCCGCATCGCGACGCTGCGTCCGTCGGTCGCGTCCTCGCCCCGGAAAAGCGTGCCGAGGGGTCCCCGGGCGATCTCCTCCTTCGGAACGAAGCGCGGGCCACGAGCCGCGGACGCGGGCCGTGCCGCCGCTGCGGCGGGAGCTGCGGCGTGAGCAGGGGCGGGAGCGGGGGCGGGGACGACGGGGGCGGGCGCCGCCGGCGCGGCCGGAGGCGACGCCGGTACGCCGGACTGCAGCCGCGTCACGCGCTGGTTCACGTCGCGGTACTGCAGGTCCTCGGCCTGGATACGCTTGTAGAGCTCGAGCGCCTCGGCGCGGGCGCCAGCAGCTTCGTTGGCGAGCGCCAGCCAATAGTGGAAGTCGAGGGTCGCGGCCGAGATCGGCTCGCTGCCGATCGACTTGCGCAGCTTCTCGATCGCCAGCGCCGGCCGGCCGGTCTCGATGAAGAGCCGCGCCAAAAGCTCGATCGCCGCACGGTAGTTCTCGTCGCTCGGCGGGACGCGCTGCAGGAGGGAGATCGCCTTCTCTCGCTCGCCGGCGCGCGCCGCCGCCTCGCCGCTCCGGAACGTCTGGCCGGTGCGCTCGAAGAGGTCGGCGGCCTTGCCGACGTTGCCGAGCTCGTGGAAGAGTGCCGCCGCCGTCTCCAGCTCGCCGCCCTTCTCGTAGGCCGCCGCCGCGCGGTCCTTGAGCCCCGCTCGGATGTAGACGCTGCCGGCCGCGGCCCAGCTCTCGCCCGCCTCGTAGGCCGAGGCGGCCTCGGGCATCATCCCGATCGACTCGTAGAGCTCGGCGGCCCGCAGGAAGTCGCGTCCCTTCACGAACCACGCGGCCGCCTCGGCAGGGCTGTCGCTCTTGAAGGCGTGCTCGCCGCGCAGCGTCGCCGCGCGCACCGCGTCGCCGGCCTGCTCGAAGGCGAGCGCCGCCTTCTCGTTGTCCTCGCCCTTGAGGAAGAGCTCGGCGGCCTTGGCGTGCTGGCCGAGCTTCTGCAGCACCTCGGCCGCCTGGCGGTTGTAGCCGCCGCGCGAGTAGATCACCGCCGCCCGCTCGAGCTGGTTCGCCTGCTCGAAGGCCCGGCCCGCCTGCAGCGCGCTCTTGGAATCGGGCGTGCCCTGCGACTGCGAGAAGCTCGTGGAGAAGCTGACGTTCTCGGCGAAGTGCTTCTCGTAGGCCTCCGCGGCCTTGAGGGGCTTGCCGTCCTTCTCCCAGGCCTCCGCGGCGCGCAGCGGGTAACCGCTCTTCTCGTACAGCTCGGCGGCCGTTCCCCACTGGCTGCCTTGCGCGTAAAGCCGCGCGGCTTCGAGGTTGTTGCCTTTCTCGAGGAAGAGCGCGGCGGCCCGGGCGGGCTTGCCCGCCTGGCTGAAGAGCGCCGCCCCCTTCTTGTGGTCGCCGGCCGCCAGGAAGAGCTCCGCCGCCCGCTCGGTGCGGCCCATCTTCTCGAACGTGCACGCCGCCGCCCAGGTCTCGTGGCCCTCGAGATAGGCCTCGGCGGCCTCCGCCAGCCGGCCCTGCTCCTCGAGCAGCTTGCCGGCCCCCAGGAAGTTCGCCTGCTTCTTGAGGCGGTCGATCTCGCGCTCGAGCTTCTTGTTGGCCCAGCGCGGACCCAGCATCCGCGAGACGAGGTCTTCGCGGCTGACTACGGCCGGAGCCCGGATCCGGACGCGCTCGGAGAGGTACTTGTAGCCGACTAGGGCGGCCAAACCTACAAGGATCCAGGGGACGACTGAGTTGTCGAGAAGGCCGAAGAGGAATCCCATCCGGTCCTGGTTGCCCTCCCGGCAAGCTCTTCTTGCCGAGCGTGGCGGGGATTATACACCGGCCGAGCCGTGGTATCCTGCCGGCGCTCTCCCGGTAAGTCGATGTTCTTCTTTGACCTAACGGCCGTTGCCGACTTATGCTTCGGGGGAACGGACCCCGGGGCGAATCCATGACTGCTGGCCGAAAGGAGAAGACGGAGTCGCTTCCGCCCCCCGAGGCTCGGCCAGAGGGAGAGGGGCTCGTCACCTCGGACGACCTCTTCGGCGATCTGGTCGACGGACCAGTTCCACCCGGGCCGACGGGAGCCCCGCCTCGCAGCTCCCCCATCCGTGTCCAGGTCCGCGACCCCGTCTCGCCGACGCCGTTCGCGATACCCGAGCCGTCCGCTACGGGCACGGACGCGGAGGTGGAGACCGCCTTCGAGCGGCTCGGGACCGAGCCCGGCAGGCAGGTGGTGTTCCGCCCCGCCGCGCCCGTCTTCGACGACGCGGAAGCGCGCCTGCCCCCGGCGGCGCTCCACACCAGCGCCAAGCTTCTGGTGACCGACCCCAAGCTCCCGGTCGGCCCACGGCTCGACCTCGCCTCGGTGGCGGAGAGCGGGATCGAGGACAAGCCGAAGCCCGTGGTGGCGGCGCCCGAGCCCCAGGCGCCGCCCGCGCGCCCCCAGTCGTGGCGCGACGACAGCTTCGGCCCCTACCAGCTGATCGACCGCGTCGCGATCGGCGGCATGGCCGAGGTGTTCAAGGCCAAGCGCGCCGGGGTCGCCGGCTTCGAGAAAGTGGTCGCGGTGAAGCGCATCCTGCCGCACCTCTCCGAGAACAAGGAGTTCCTCGACATGTTCGTGGACGAGGCGAAGATGGTGGCGGGGCTCGCGCATCCGAACATCGTCCAGATCTTCGACCTCGGGCGGATCGAGAAGAGCTACTACATCGCGATGGAGTACGTGCACGGCCGCGACCTGCGCACGATCATGCGCCGCGCCCGCGACAAGGGCCTGCGCATGCCGCTCGACCTGTCGCTGCGCGTCGTGGAGAAGGTGTGCGCGGCGCTCGAGTACGCGCACCGCAAGAAGGACGAGCGCGGCCAGCCGATGCAGATCGTGCACCGCGACGTCAGCCCGCAGAACATCCTGATCGCGTTCGAGGGCGACGTGAAGCTCGTGGACTTCGGCATCGCCAAGGCCGCCACCAAGGCCTCGAACACCGACCGCGGGGCGCTGCGCGGGAAGCTGCTCTACATGAGCCCCGAGCAGGCCTGGGGCCGGCCGATCGACAGGCGCAGCGACGTGTTCTCGCTCGGCATCGTGCTCTACGAGATGGTGACGGAGACGAAGCCCTTCGTGGGCGCGGGCACGGAGGTGAGCATCCTCGAGCTCGTGCGCCAGTGCGTGATCACGGCCGCGCGCGAGATCAACCCGCGCGTGCCCGAGGCGCTCGACCGCGTGATCATGAAAGCGCTCGCGCGCGATCCCGCGGAACGCTACCAGGACGCCGGGCAGATGCAGCGCGGGCTGGAGCGCTTCCTGCGCGACCGGCCGCCGGTGACCGCGCGCGACCTCGCACGCTTTCTCGAGCTCTTGTTCGACCGCGGCGAGCGCGAGGACGGGGCCGCCGAGCGCGGCGCCGCCGAGCCCGGCTCGCACGAGCGCACCCCCGACTCCATCTCGCTCGACGCACTGCTCGAGCGCTTCGGCATCGACGAATAGAAGGGACTGACGAATGAACCTCACCGACGAGCAGTCGGCGTTCTACAAGCAGACGCTGGAGATCACCAAGAAGTCGATCGAGGAGCTCAACGCGCAGATCGAGGACGAGCTCGCCAAGGTGAAGGAGCGCCTGGCCGACCTGCAGGCCAAGAAGAACGCCGCCAAGCAGATCCACGACGGCGCCTGCCGCATCCTGGGCGTCCCGAACGACCTCGACAAGTCCGACGAGCCGGAGGCCTGAGGTGGCCTGGTTCCGACGCGCGCAAGGGCCCCTGCCGAAGCAGCCCGCCGCCGAGAGCCGGGTGCCGGAGGGCATGTGGGTCAAGTGCAGCAACTGCAAGGAGATCCTGTACCGCAAGGACGTGCTCAAGAACCTGTCGGTCTGCCCGAAGTGCGCTTTTCACTTCCGGCTGTCCGCGCGGGAGCGGCTCGAGATGCTGTTCGACGGGCCCTTCGAGGAGTTCGACCGCGGCCTGGTGAGCGCCGACCCGCTCGGCTTCCGCGACAGCAAACCCTACGCCGAGCGGCTGGTGGCCGGAAAGGCCAAGACCGACTGCTACGACGCGCTGATCACGGCCGTGGGCGAGATGGGCGGGCGCAAGCTGGTGATCGCCGCGATGGAGTACGGCTTCATCGGCGGCTCGATGGGCGTCGTGGTGGGCGAGAAGGTCACGCGCGCGATCGAGCGCGCGATCGCCGAGAAAGCGCCGCTGGTCGTCGTCTCCTGCTCGGGCGGAGCGCGCATGATGGAGGGAACGCTCTCGCTCATGCAGATGGCCAAGATCTCGGCCGCGCTCGCGCGCATGCAGCGCGTGCCGCTGCCGTTCCTGAGCCTGCTCACCGACCCGACCACGGGCGGCGTGACCGCGTCGTTCGCGATGCTCGGCGACCTGAACCTGGCCGAGCCCGGCGCGCTCATCGGCTTCGCGGGGCCGCGCGTGATCGAGCAGACCATCCGCCAGAAGCTGCCCGAGGGCTTCCAGCGCTCGGAGTTCCTGCTCGAGCACGGCATGCTCGACATGGTCGTGGACCGCCGCGAGCTGAAGAAGACGCTGGTCCGCTCGATCTCACTGCTCGCGTAGCGTGCCGATAGACCTGAACGCGGACGTCGGGGAGGGCTTCGGGGCGTTCGTGACGGGGGCGGACGAGGCGCTGTTCGAGCACGTGACCTCCGCGAACGTGGCCTGCGGCTTCCACGCCGGCGACCCGTCGGTGATCGACCGCACCGTAAGGGGCGCGGCGGCGAAGGGCGTCGCGGTCGGCGCGCACCCCGGCTACTTCGACCTGCGCGGCTTCGGGCGCCGCGAGATGCGGCTGCCGACGAGCGAGGTCGAGGCGGACGTGCTCTACCAGGTCGGCGCGCTCCAGGCCTTCGCGCGCGCGCACGGCGTCCCGCTCAGCCACGTCAAGCCGCACGGCGCCCTCTACAACCAGGCAGCGGACGATCCCGAGCTCGCGCGGGCGATCGCGCGCGGCGTGGCGCGCGTCTCGAGCGAGCTCGTGTTCGTGGGCCTCGCCGGCTCGCAGGCGATGCGCCATGCCGCCGCGGCTGCAGGGCTGCGCTTCGCCGCCGAGGCGTTCGCCGACCGCGCGTACGACGCGCGCGGGCGGCTCGTGCCGCGCGCGCAGCCGGGGTCGGTGATTCGGGACCCCGCGGTGGCCGCCGCGGCGGCGCTGCGGCTGGCGAGGGACGGCGTCGCGCTGGCGATCGACGGCAGCGAGGTCGCCGTCGAGGCCGACACGCTGTGCGTCCACGGCGACAGCCCGGGGGCCCTGGAGATGGCGCGCGCTGTGCGCGAGGCTCTCGAGCGGGCCGGAGTCGGCGTCAAGGCCCTCGGTCGTTGAGCGAGCCTCGCGTCCTCCCGCTCGGCGACGCGGCCTTCTGCGTCGAGCTGGGCGACAGCCTGGACCTCGCCACGAACGCACGCGTGCGTGCGCTCGACCGCGAGCTCGCCGAGCGCCCGTTTGCGGGGTTCGTCGAGGCGGTGCCCACGCTGCGCTCGCTGCTCGTCGTCTACGACCCGCGCGCCGCACGCCCCGCGGCGGTGGCGAGCGCTCTCGCGGCGCGGCTTTCCGCGGCGAGCGCGCCGCTTCCGGCCGGCCGGATCCACGAGGTGCCGACGCTCTACGGGGGCGACGCGGGCCCGGACCTCGAGCCGCTCGCGCGCGAGCGCGGCCTGGCTGCGCGGGAGCTCGTGCGCCTCCACGCGTCGCGCGAGTACACGGCGCTCATGCTGGGCTTCAAGCCCGGCTTCGCCTACCTCGGAATCGTGCCCCCCGAGCTCGAGTGCGCGCGCCTCGAGACGCCGCGCGTGCGGGTTCCCGCGGGGTCGGTTGGGATCGCGGCCCGCCAGACCGGCATCTACCCGGTCGCCTCGCCGGGCGGCTGGAGGCTCGTGGGCCGCACGACGCTGCGGCTCTTCGACCCGGACCGGCAGCCGCCCGCGCTCGTCGCCGCGGGCGACCGCGTCCGCTTCGTGCCCACGGACGAGCTCCCCGATCCCCCGCCGCTCGGCGCGCGGCCGCCGCTCGTCGAGTGCCCCGTCGCCGAGGTGCGCGAGCCCGGCCTGCTCACGACCGTCCAGGACGCGGGTCGGCCAGGCTTTCGGCGCCTCGGGGTATGCGCGGCCGGCGCGCTCGACCCGCCGGCGCACGCGGCGGCGAACCGGGCGGTCGGCAACCCGCCGGGTGCCGCAGCCCTCGAGTGCTGCGTGACGGGACCGATCCTGGAGTTCGTCGGGCCCACGCGCTTCGCCGTGGCGGGAGCCGACCTGGGCGCCGTGCTCGAGCGCGCCGACCTCGGCGCGTGGCCGGTCCCGCTCGGGGCAGCCGTCCTCGCTCGCCCCGGCAACGTGCTGCGCTTCACCGGCCGCCGCTCGGGCTGTCGCGCGTACGTCGCGCTCCAGGGGGGGATCGACGTCCCCGAGGTGATGGGCTCCCGCGCCACGGACCTGCACTCGGGCTTTGGCGGCCTCGAGGGCCGCGCGCTCCGGGCGGGCGACCGGGTCGGGGTGGGACGCGCGGCAGGCGGCGGGTCGCCCGGCAGCGCGCCGAACGCCACCGCTCACGCGCGATCCGTCCGTGTGCGCGCCCTGCCGGGGCCGCAGGCCGATCACTTCGACGCACGGACGCTCGCGCAGTTTTTCGGGGGAGCCTTCCGCCTCGGCGCCACTGCCGACCGCGTCGGCTGCCGCCTCGAAGGCGAGCCGTTGCGGCACGCGGGCCCCTCCGAGATCCTGTCGGACGGCATGGTGCCGGGCTCGATCCAGGTCCCGCCCGACGGCCAGCCGATCGTGATGCTGCAGGACGGCCCGACGACGGGCGGCTATCCGAAGATCGCCACCGTCGTGAGTGCCGACCTGCCGCTACTGGCCCAGCTCGTCCCGGGCGAAGGAGACGTGCGCTTCGAAGCTGTCCGGCTCGAAGACCTGTAGGTCGGAGTCATCCGACGCTCATATCTGTTCGATCGGGCGCGGGCGGCCCAGGTGGAAGCCCTGCGCGTACGTGAAGCCGATCTCGGCGCAGACACGGGCCTCCGCGGGAGTCTCGATGCCCTCGGCGACGGTCTTCACCAAGAGCTCGCGCGCGAGCGACAGCAGCGACTGCAGCATGCGGCGCTTGGCGGCCGGGGCCCGGTCGAGCCCGGAGATGAAGCGGTGGTCGAACTTCAGGTAGTGCGGCGGCGCTTCCGCGAGCTCCAGCAGCCGGGCCTGGCCGGCGCCGAAGTCGTCGTAGGCGAGCGCGATATTCCGCTCGAGCAAGAGCGCGCGCAGCTCGGCGATCGCGGGCGGGCGCGTGAGGACGCTTTCGTGGATCTCGAGAGCGAGGTCGAGCTGCGGTGCTATCTCGCGCAGCTCCTCGAGCGACTCGAGCAGGCCGGGCCGCTGCAGCTCCACAGGGTGCGTGTTCAGGAACACCGTGGGCAGGTCGCGCCGCCCGGCCGTGAGCTCGACGGCCCGCCGCCGGAACAGCCGGCTCAGCTCGGCCTCGCGGCCGATGCTCTCGGCGATGCGCAGGAGCTCGAGCGGGTTCTCGGGCAGCTGCGGGTGGCGCCCGCGGCCGAGGGCCTCGTACGCCGCCACCGTGCCGCGCGAGAGCAGCACGATCGGCTGGAACACCATCGTGACCTGGCTCTCGCCAAGCAGGTCGCGCAGCTCGCGGGTGCCCTCGGCGAAGCGGTGCGGCAGCTCGCGGCGGGTCAGCACGGCCGTGGTGGGCTTCGTGTCGTCGTCGCTGCGCGTCTCGTCGACGTCCGAGCGGCCCACGCGGAACTCGAAGTCCGCGAAGTGCACGATGTCGCCCTCGACGAGCGTCGCGTTCTCGACCTGCGCCCGGTTGACGAAGCTCCCGTTGCGGCTGCCGAGGTCGCGCAGCCGCAGGTCCTGGCCGCGCCGGTAGATCTCCGCGTGGAGCTTCGAGACCGAGTCGGCCGGCAGCACCAGCTCGAGCCCCTGCCTGCGGCCGACCCGGAACGGCAGCACGTGGATCGCCACTCGCTGCAGCCTGCCGCCTTCCGAGACGGTCTCCAGGTACCAGCCGCCCGGCGTTTCCTCGCCGCTCACGCGGCCGGCCCCTTCATGCGCTAATAGTAGCGAGCCTGGCGAGGCGGTGCCTACAGCAACCGCCGCGGCGAGCCCGCGCTCTCGGGGTGCTCGCGGGCCTGGCGCTGGCGCAGCAGCAGCCGCTCGGTCTCGGCCGCCACGGCGGGAGGGCCGCACAGGTTGCCCTGCATGCGGTCGCATTGCCAGCGAACCAGGTAGACCCGCTGCGCCTCGGTCTCGACGCCCTCCGCCACGACCTTGAGCCGCCGCGAGCGCGCGAGCGCGATCGCCGCGGCGATGACGGCCTCCTGGTCGTGGTTGGTCGCGGCACCGCTCACGACCGAGCCGTCGATCTTGATCACGTCGAGCGGGTAGCGGTAGAGGTGCGCGAGCCGGCTCTCGCCGGTGCCGAAGCCGTCGAGCGCAATGCGCAGTCCCATGCGGCGCAGCTCGGCGAGCCGCTCGATCGCGAGGTCCGGGTTGCGCACGAGCTCGCTCTCGCGCACCTCGAGCTCGAGGCAGGCGGGCGGCAGTCCCGTCTCGTCGAGCACGCGCCGCACCAGCTTGACGAGCGAGGCGTGCGCGAGCTGGCGCTGCGAGATGTTCACCGAGACCGCGAGCCCGACGTGGCCGGCGTCGTGCCACTTCTTGCCCTGCACGCACGCCGCGCGAAGCGTCCACTGCCCGAGCGGCACGGCGAGACCCGCCACGTCGGCGAGCGACACGAAGTCGGCGGCCGTGTCCTCGCCCGCGTCGCGCTGCCAGCGCAGCAGCGACTCGACACTCACGATCGCCCCGGTCTCGCACTCGACGATCGGCTGCCAGTAGAGCTCGAGCTCGCCGTGCACCAGCGCCCGGCGCAGCTGCGTCTCGGTGGCCTGGCGCTCGGCGGCGAGCGCGCGCGAGCGCGGGGCGTGGACGTCCCAGGCGTCGCCGCCCTGCTCCTTCGCCCGCTTCATCGAAACGCCCGCGCTCTGCAGCAGCGTGTCTGGGTCGGGGCCGTCGTCGGGGAAGATCGCCATCCCCAGGCACGCGGTCACCAGCAGGTCGTGGCCGCCGATGCTGAAGGGGCTGCGCAGCGCCAGGCGCAGCTTGTCGGCGATCACGGTCACGTCCTCGTCCCGCTTGATTCCCGGCAGCAGCAGCGTGAACACGTCGCCAGTGATGCGCGCGATGGTGTCGCCCTGCCGCAGCGTGCTCTCGAGCGCGAGCGCCACCGAGCGCAACAGGTCGTCGCCGTGGCTGCGGCCGAGCCGCTCGTTGATCGAGGCGAACTTGTCGAGGCCGAGCTGGACCACGGCCAGCTTGTGCTTGTGGCGGCGCGCGTGCACGATCGCGACCGTCAGGCGATCCGCGAGGCGCCGCGCGCTCGCGAGCCCCGTGAGCGGGTCCTGGTCCGAAAGCGCGCGCATCTCCTCCTCGAGGCGCGCGCGCGACGCCCGCTCGCCCTCGAGCGCCTGCTCGAGCCCGCGCTTCTCCTCGCGCAAGCTGCGCACCTCGGCCTCGAGCTCGAGCTCGCGCGTCGCCGGCGGCGCGGTCGCGGGCGCCGCGGCATCTGCCTCGGAGACTGCCGGAGCGACGCCCTCCCCGCCCGCCTCCGGGGCGGGCGTCTCCTGCGGCGCAGGCGGCTGCGCGTCCGGCGCTCCACCGGCAGCGAGGTCGCGTGTGAACGTCGCCACGAGTGAGCGCCAGAAGCGCGTCGGGCCGGGCATGGGCGAGCGCTTGAACGCTATCCGACGCCGCCACCCAGGGTCAAGGCGCGCCCGCGATGCGGCCCGCGGCCTCGGCGAGCCCCGGTCGCTGCGGGTCGAGAAAGAGCGCGTGGCGCGCGAAGGCCCTGGCCGTGTCCGGGCGCCCGAGCGCCAGGTGCGTCCCCGCGAGCAGCAGCCACGATTCGGCCTGCGCCGGACGCGCCCGCAGCGCGCGGCGCAGCTGCGCCTCGGCGCTCTCGAGCCGGAGCCGCCGCGCGGCCGGCAGCGTCGAGGAGCTCGCCGCCGCGAGCTGCGCCCGCGCCTGCAGCCACGGCTCGTCCGGCGGACGCGCGAGCGCTCCGGCGAGCGCGAGCGCCGCGACCGCGAGCCCTCCGGCCAGCGGGCGGGACAGCGTGCCGGGGCGCGTGCCTGCCGCCGCGGCGGCGAGAGCGGCCGTGAGCGCTGCGAGCGAGGCGTTCGAAGGGATCCGCAGGTTGAAGTCGACGCACGAGTGGACCGCGAGCGCGGCGAGCGCCGCCACCGCCCCCTGGCCGATGCCGCGCAGCACCGGCTCCGCGCCGGCGCCCCCTCTCGCCGCGCGCGCCAGCAGCAGCCCGGCCCCGGCAAGCACGAGGCCGAGCCCCACGAGGCCCGTCTCCGCGAGCGTCTCGAGGTAGTCGTTCTCGGAGTGCTCGACACGCAGGATCCCGTGGCCGCGCTTCACGCGCGGGTAGGCGTCGTGGAACGCGCCCATGCCGTGGCCCAGGGCCGGGCTCGCGGACGCGAGGCGCAGCGTGTCCTTCCAGGTGTCGAGGCGGAACGACGCGCCGCTCAGGCTGCGCATCCGGTCGTGCGCCTCGGGCGGCACCATCACGACGAGGATCCCCCCCAGGACCAGCGCCGATGCGAGCGTCGCCGCGAGCGCGCCGCCGCGTCCGCGGGCCCGCAGCAGCCGCAACGCCAGCAGGCACAGGCCGCCCGCGGCCAGCGCGAGCGCGCCGCCGCGTGAGAGCGACGCCAGCAGCGCGAGCGCCATCGCGAGCGTCGCCACGAGCGCCATCACCACGCCGCCCGCGCGCCGGTCGGTCGTCCAGTCGCCGCCGCGGCGCCGCGCCGCGTCGGCGAGCCCGAGCGCGAGGCCCGCCGCGAGGAGCGCCGCCAGCTCGCTCCAGCCCGCGAAGTGGTTCTTGCTCACGAACGGTCCGAAGGGAGCGGTCGTCGGCACCGCGAAGCGGCCGTAGAGCAGCGCCCCGAAGCGGGCCCGCGCCAGGATCGCGTAGACGGAGAGCGCGAAGCCCGCCGCGGCGACCACGGCCACGGCCCAGGCCGCGGCGCGCGCGTCCGCGAGCCGCGCAGCCGACAGCACGGCGAGCAGGCCGAGGCCGAAGACGAGCCCGAGCGCGGCCAGCGTCGTGGCGGGATCGAGCGAGAGCGGGCGCGCGCCGGCGCCGAGGACGTCCGCCACCGCGGTGTCCGCCGGGTGCCACGCGGCGAAGGAGCCCGGCGCGACCAGTCGGTGAAGGCCGGCCGGAAGCGGCACGAGCTGCAGCAGCGCGAGCGCCAGGAACCCGGCGAGCGGCCAGAGCGGAACGGCCGGCAGCGCCAGCCTGCCGCGCGCGGCGCCTGCGAAGAGCGTGAGCGCTACGGCCAGGAGCGCCACGACGGTCACGGCGCGCCGTGGGCCGGGAGTTACGGCGCCGAAGGCCCAGGGAGACACCACCGCGAGCAGGACCAGCGCGGCCGGCGCCAGCAAGAACGAGCGGCCGGGGTCAGCCGGGTGGCGCACCGGGACCGATTGTAGCGGCCCTGCGCCGATCAGCTCGCCGTCGCGGCCAGCGCGGCCGAGCTGGGAGGCAGGAACGCCGCTGCCGGGCGCCCCAGCAGGAAGCCCTGGCCGTACTCGATGCCGAGCTCCAGCAGCGCCTGCAGCTCGCCTTCGCGCTCGATGCCTTCGGCGATGATCGTCGAGCCGATGCGGTCGGCGAAGGCCTTGAGCGCGCGCGTCATCTCGCGCCGGATGTAGCTCGAGTCGATGTTGCGCACGAGCTCGCGGTCGAACTTGAGGTAGCGCGGGTTCAGGTGCGCGATCTTCTCGAGGCCGGAGTAGCCGGCGCCGACGTCGTCGACCGCGATCGAGAAGCCGTGCCGGGTGAGCTCGACGAGCGCCTCGACGAAGACGCCGTAGTTCTCGATCGCCGCCTTCTCGGTGATCTCGAGCACCACCCGGTCCGGGCTGAGCCCGTGCGCCTCGGCGAGCGCCACGAGCGCCTCGCCCTGGAAATCCGGGTCGTACATCGCCGAGGGGAACACGTTCACGAACAGCTTCGCCCCGCGCGGCAGCGCCGAGGCCGAGACGAGCGCGCGGCGCCGGCACTTGCGGTCGAGCTCGAACACCAGGTCGGCCTCCGCCGCCAGCTCGAAGAGGCGCAGCGGCATCTGGTAGACGCTGCCGGCGGGCCCTCGCGAAAGCGCCTCGTAGCCCAGGACGCTGCGACGCCGCAGCTCGACGATCGGCTGGAACACGGTGCTGAGCTGGTCCGTGAGCAGCACCTCCTGCAGATCGCAGCGGTCCTGCAGCTCGCGCTGCGCCTGCAGCACGTGCACGCAGCTCCACGCCTCCTCGATCAGCCGCGAGACGAGCCGCTCCGGCATCACGAGCGGGTTGTAGAACGCGAGCGCGAAGCCCACCGACACGCGCCGCAGGCTGCCCAGGTAGGGGCTCGCGAGCCGCGACAGCTTGCGGTTGATGTGGCCCTCGACGCGGTCGGCGGCGGCCCTGAGGTCGGCGATGCGCATCGGGCCCTCGCGGCGCTTGGGCGCGAAGAACAGCAGGAAAGCGTCGCCGCCGCGATCGTTCAGGCAGATGATGTCGTCGTGGCGCACCTCGTGGCCCTTGAGCTCGAGCACCAGGTCGCGCGCCATCCCCATCACCTTGGAAAAGGCGGACGAGCCGTACTGGTGCTCGATCTGGGCGAGCGCGGAGGTGTCGATCAGCAGCAGCCCGAGGCTGCCCTGCTGGACCAGGACGCGCCGCAGGTCCTCGACGCGATCGCGATAGGGGAAGGCTCCGTCGAGCGACTGCGTTTCGGGGTGCGGGAGCAGCGACACTAGCCCCTCGCCTGGGCCGAGGCCGTCGCGGGCGCCGTCGACGTCGCGCGCAAAACGCGGTTGCGGCCCGCGTGCTTCGCCTCGTAGAGCTTCTCGTCCGCGGCGTGCAGCAGCCCCGCGGCGTCGAGCCCGTGGACCGGGTACTCGGCGACGCCGCCGCTGATGCTGATCATCTTGAGCGGCTGGCGCTCGGCGAACGCGAAGGGGTGCGCCGCGAGCAGTCCGCGGATCTTCTCCGCCGCCGCGAGCGCCTGGTCGACGTTCGTGTGCGGCATGATCAGCAGGAACTCCTCCCCGCCGAAGCGTCCGAACACGTCGTCCTTGCGCACCGCGTCGTTGACGACGCCCGCGAGCACCTGCAGCAGCTTGTCGCCCGCGAGATGGCCGTTCGTGTCGTTGTAGTTCTTGAAGTGGTCGATGTCGAACAGAAACACCGACAACACCTGGCCCGGCACGCCCTGGCTTACCGAGCGCTGGTCGTAGGCGGCGCAGGCCGCGCGGTAGATGAGCTCGTTGAGCGTCTGCTCCAGGTGCTTCTTGTTGTAGATGCGGGTGAGCCCGTCCATCTTGGCCGTGGTCTTCATGCGGCTCACCTGCGCCGCCGTGTGCAGGACCTGCGCGCCCGTCTGGGTGACGAGGCGCAGCGCGGTCTTCGGGTCGCCGCTCTTGCGCGGCTTCGACATCACGATCACGCCGAGGGTTTCCTGGTCGAAGACGAGAGGTGCTATCAGCTCGGGCTCGGGCATGCCGGCGAGCGGCGGTCCGGGCTTGATCCGGCTGCCCGCGGTCTCGGCCTGCAGGTCTTGCCGGCTCAGCACCATCTGCGAGTCGGCCGCGAAGCCGATCTCGCCCGTGTCGAGCGGCACCTCGGCGCCGACGCGGACGGCCGCGCCGTCGGGGTACGCAGCCGCGACCACGAAGCGCGGGGGAACCTTGTCGTTGTTCGCGTCGGACCGCTTGACCAGCACGGCGACGTGCTGCGGGTCGAGGCTGCGCTGCACGATGCTGACCAGCGTGGCCGGGATCTGGCGCTCCGTGAGGCCGCTGTACAGCTCGCGCGCGAGCCGCGGAAAGTCCTTCAGGAACTGGGTCAAGAACCGGAGGTCGTCCTCGAGGGCGCCGTGCGCGCGCTTCAGCTTCTCGACCTGCTGCCCGGCCGCGGCCTTCGCGGCACGCGCGTGCCCGACGCCGCTGCGCAGCCGGAGCAGGATCGGCACGAGGACGCCCGCCGTGATCGCCAGGCCGAGAAAGAAGGCGACGAATTGGGACGCGCTGCTGCCACCGGCTTCCACGGGCACCTCCAGTCTTCCAGGGCATGAAGCAACCCCCGTGCCGCGCCTTGACCCCGTAACACGGTCGTTTATTGTCCACAGGCCGGCCGCGGCGACCCGAGCGACGCGCCGACCGTCCGAAAAACGGCCGCTGCTTCGAGGCGCGCGAGTGGTCTAAAATGACTTCCGCGTGGCCCCCGTCTTGCTCTTCGGACGGTTGGAGGGGTCTATGTGGGGCAGGCTGAGGACGCTCGCGCTGGCCGCCGTGGTCGCCGCCGCCGCGTTCGTGCCGCTGTTCGGCGACCCGCGGCAGACGCCGATCACCCACCCGCTCTGGGCACGCATGCTGCTGCGGTCGCTCGACATGACCGACGCCGTGCGGGCGAGCTCGCAGGCGTCGCAGGTCTTCGCGGCGCTCGCACCGCGCGACAGCCTCTCCTATTCGGCCGATCGCTTCCTGAGCGCGAGGGGCGCGCAGCTGACGGGCGAAGGCGCCGACTCGGTCCTCGTCGCCGGAGCGAGCCCGGCCGAGGTGAGCTTCGCGGTTCCGGTGTCCCAGCCCGGCGACTATCACCTGCGCGCGCGGGTGTCGGGCTCCGCCGGATCCCCGGCGACCGCTGAGCTCAGGCTGATCGCGGGTGGCGACCCGCTCGGGAGCTTCACGCTCGTGCCCGCGGCCGAGACGGCCTGGGTGTCGGCGGGAACCGCGCATCTCGACCCGGGCGGCTACTCGGCGCAGTTCCTGCTCCCGCCGGGCGCGACGCTCAGCCAGATCGAGGTGGCGCCGCCCTGCGTCAACGCCATCGAGCCGGCCAGCGGCTGGCAGGCGACGGGCGTGACCACGAGCGACGACCTCGCGATCACGGCGCTCAAGGCGATCGACCGGGAGCACGAGCTGCCGCCGGCCGCGACGCCGATCGAGCTGACCGGCGAGGCGTTCCAGGTCGAAGCGCCGTACGCGGCGGTCGAGGCGCGCGCCACGGCGGCGGGCCTCGACGCGATGACGCTGCGGGCGACGCGCGCGGGGCTGCGCGCGATCGTGTCGTTCGAGGTGCCCGAGAGCGGGCTCTACAGCATGACGGCGTTCCTCACGCCGGGCGACGGCCAGCGCTTTCTAGTGGACGGCTGCCGCAAGGCCGTGGTGTGCCCGGCCGAGACGAGCGGCTGGCGGCCGGTGATGGCGCAGACGCTCGCGGCCGGGCGGCACACGCTGCTGCTGAGCATGGCCGACGGCGCGTCGTTCGAGCGGCTCAAGCTCGAGCGCAAGAAGACGAGCGCCGCCGACTACAACGCGACGCTGCGGCGGTTGGGCTTCGACCCCGGCCCCGAGGGCGCCATCACCCGTGCGCGGGCCCTCGACGCGATGCGCTTCGTGCGCGATCAGCGCCGCGCGCTCATGGCCTCGCTCTGCGGCGACCGCGTGCAGGTCGACGATTCGCTCGCCGGACAGACGACGGTTGCGGGCAGCGGAACGACTGAAGGCCCGGACCTGCCGCCGGGGGGGCCAGGCGGGCCGAGTGGGCCGATCGGGCCGATCGGGCCGATCGGGCCAGGCGGGCCAGGCGGACCGGGCCAGCCGCCCGTCCAGCCGCCGCTGATCCCGCCGCAGCCGCCGAGCTCGCCGACGACGCCGAGCTCGCCGCCGCCGCCGAGCGGCAACTAGGCGCCGCGACCCGGCAGAAACGCCCGCCGAAATGGCGCTCTTCAATCACGCGACGAAAGAGGTCACCGCCAAGCTCGTGTACTACGGGCCCGGCCTGTGCGGGAAATCCACGAACCTCCAGTGGATCCACGACAACCTGGCCTTCAAGACGAAGGGCAAGCTCGTCTCGCTCGCGACGCAGACCGACCGCACGCTCTTCTTCGACTTCCTGCCGATCGACCTCGGCACGATCCGCGGCATGCGCGCGCGGATCCAGATCTACACCGTGCCGGGCCAGGTCTTCTACGAGGCGACGCGGCGCATGGTGCTGAGGGGTTGCGACGCCGTCGTCTTCGTGGCCGACAGCCAGGCGGCGATGCTCGACGCCAACGCTGAGAGCCTGCGCAGCCTGCGCCAGAACCTGCTCGTCAACGAGATCGATCCGTCGATCCCGCAGGTGATCCAGTACAACAAGCGCGACCTGCCGACCGCGCTGCCGCTCGCGGCTCTCGACGAGAGGCTCAACCCGCGCAAGCTGCCCGCCTTCGAGGCTGTCGCGATCCAGGGAACGGGCGTCGAGGACACGCTCAAGGGGGTCACGAAGCTCCTGTTCCAAAAGCTCGCGCTGCACTACGGTGAGGGCGCCGGCGCCGCGGCTCCGCCGAGCGCACCGGCCCGGCAGGCGGCGCCTCCGACGCAGCCGCCGAAGCCGGAGCCTCCCGGCCCGCAGGCGCAGGCCGAGGCCCCCAGGCCCGTCGAGAGGCGCGGGGGAAGCGCGCCTCTCTCGACGACCGTTGCCGGGACGACGCCCGCGCCAAGGCCGGAGCGCCGAAAGCTCGCGTTGGATGCGAGGCCCGGGGCGCCTTCGGATCCGGCGCCCAGGGGCGAGGAGCTGCGGCCCGACCAGTGGCTGTACCTGCTCGACGGCGCGCAGCGCGGGCCGATCGACGTCGAGGACCTGATCGACCTCGTGCTCACGTCGATCCCGGAGAACACCAAGGTCTGGCATCCCGGGCTCGAGGGCTGGGTGCTCGCGAACCGCGTGCCCCAGATCGCCGCAGAGATCCCGCCGCCCGTTCCGATCCCGGGACTCGCGCGCAGCATCTACGGCGACGACGAGATGCCCGACTTCAACACCGTGCCGTCGATGCTGCGCTCGGTGTTGATCGCGGACGAGGATGCGGCGTTCCGAAAGTACCTGGCGATGCCGCTCGCCGCACAGGGCTTCACGATCCACGAAGCGGCGGACGGCGCGGCCGCGTGGCAGCTGGCCGTGCAGAACCGCCCCTGGATGATCCTCGCCGACATCTCGATGCCCGAGCTCGACGGCTTCGAGTTCTGCCGCCGCGTGCGCAGCCACCCGATGCTGTCGCGCCTGCCTTTGCTCTTCATCTCGGGCTCCGACAAGTACAAGGATCGCTACCGGGCGCTGCAGATCGGCGCCGACGACTTCCTGTCGAAGAGCATGCCCGTGCGCGAGCTGCTGATGCGCATCCAGCTGCTGATGACGCGCTACTCGGACCTCGCGGCCAGCGAGCCGAAGGCCGGCACCGAGGAGGTCGCAGGCGCGTTCCAGGGCCGGGTCGAGGTGTTCGGCGCGCCGGCGCTCCTGCAGATGTGCGGGCAGGGCCGTCTCAGCGGCCTGTTCACGGCGCTCGCCGAGGACGCGGACAAGACGGCGACGGTCATCGGCTTCCGCGAGGGCGACGTCGTCTCCGCGACCGTGGGCGACGTCTCGGGCGCCGACGCGGTCTACGCCTTCCTCGCCTGGACGAGGGGCAGCTTCAAGTTCACACCGGGCGACCCCGGCGAGGGCAGGCCGCTCGCCCAGAGCATCGAGCACCTGCTGCTCGAGGGCTGCCGCCTGCTCGACGAGGCGAACAATACTCCTGCGGACGGTGCGGCGTTGTCCTGAGGACGCGCCCGCGCAGCGCCGTGCCCCGTGGCTTGTAACTCAGGGGCACCCGCCGCTGCACCCGGTAGGCGTGCAGGTGTCGACGCACGGCGGGTTGCCGGTGCAGGTGCACGGAGTTCCGAGGGGCTGGCCCACGCAGCTCGTGACGCAGGTGGCCGCCGCTTCCGCGGGCGTCGGCGCCAGCACCGTCACCACCGCCGGCAGCAGGATCGCCGCGGCGATCCCGAAACGGCGCGCGACGTCGCGGCGCGTCAGGCCCGCCGCCGGCTCCTCGGGGGGCTGGCATTCGAGGAGGTCGGACTCGGAGAGCTGCTCGAGGGCCAGCGTCACGGCCGCCGCGGCGTCGGGGCCTTCGGACGCGGGATCGAGCGCGTGCGCCAGATCGTCGACGCTCCGCGTGCCGTCGGCGAGCCGAAACACGGCCGCAGCCGTCCGGTTCAGGCAATGGGCGCGGTGGCGCTCCTGGTCGTAGACCAGGAGCTCGTCCGGGAGCTCCCGGACGAGCAAGCCGCTGCGACGCGTCTGGGGCTTCATCGGCTCCTCCTGGGACCCGGCGGCGCGGCCGACGTCCCGGAACAGTGTGCGCGCGAGCCGCACTCGAGCCGATCGAGCAGGCGCGGCACGAGCTCCCGGGCCTCGTCACGATCGCCCTTGACGACCACGGCTCCCGCGACGACGCGCTCGAGCGCCACGAGCGACGCCGCCGGGCGCAGCCGCGCGGGCACGGTGTGCGCGAGCATCTCGAGCACGGCCTCGCCGGGCGTGAGCGTGCGCGGCTGCCATTCCGCCCCGGCGCGGTGCGTCGCCAGCACCACGAGGCCGACCGGCAGCGGCCGCGTGCCCGTGTGCCCGCCGAGGTCCGCGGCGCTCGGCCGGCTGACGTGACGGTCGCAGCCGCCAGCGCCGCGGACCGACAAAGGCTTGGCGAAAGGGTGGACGCGCCCGCGAGCGTCGAGGATCGCGAACTCGTCCGACAGGTAGCTGGCGCCCGCGCGAACCAGCTCGGCGACCAGCGTCGTCTTGCCGCTGCGGCTCCGCCCGGGCACGACGATCGCACGGCCGCGCCAGCCGACGACCCCGGCGTGTACGAAGGTGCGGCGCGGCGCGCGTGCCGCCAGGCTCTGGCGCAGCTCCGATTCGAGCACGGCGAAGGCATGGCCGAGGTCGCGCGTGCGCACGCGCCGGTCCTCTCCGACGTAGACCCGGCTCGGACGCGCGTCGTTCGCCGTGTCCACCCAGACGGAGAAGAGCTCGTCGACGAGGTCCGTGCGGCTCGGGCGCCAACCCGGCGGCAGACAGCTCTCGAGACGGCCGAGGATCGACGGAGCATTGGTGCGAAGCCCGAGTCGGACGCCGTGGGCCTCGATGCACGTGCCGGCGGTCCAGGCGACGCGGTCGATCCTCCCCGCGGCAGCGCTGCGTCTCCTGCGCGGCATCAGGCTCGGCAGGCTCTCTCCCACGAGGCTTCTCCCCCGCCGCCCCGCAAAGCGGCGGACGGCTCCGAGTGAGCTGTGCGCACGAGTCGTGCCGCAGTCGCCCTCGGTCACCGTCACGCGAGTCTACACCGTTTTATCGAATTCCAACAGTAAGTTGCATTGCATTTCTTCAAGCGTTACACTCACATGCCGCGTTTCACACGCTTCGTGTCGTGTGTGACCGGTAGCTGGTCGGCTGCCGTCTGCGTGTCCGCGAACGGGACATGGAAGAGGGGGCTGCTTGAGGCAAGGGCAGGCGGGACGTCGAAGCCCGGGGGCACGGTCCTTGCTTTGCTCGGCTGGAGTGAAGTTATGGCTGGGCACGGGGCAAGGCGACGAGGCGGGCCATTGACTTCATGAGCCTTTTCGCCGCCGCCCTGGTGCTGAGCACGGCATCGGCCCGGATCGACTCCGTCTACCTCACGACCACGGACCGGAAGCTCGCGGTTCGCGTGGCGGTGACGGGCACGCCGGGTATGGTGGCGGTGCACCGCGAGGGTGGCGTGGCCAGGGTATCCGTCATGAACACGGCCTTCGGCGGGCAGTTCGCGGGCGGCCGCCGCTTCTCGTGGACGCCGTCGAACGGGTTCGATCCCGCGCTGCTCGCCGCCACGCCCGCGAAACTCGACAGGATCGAGATCGTGGCGACGGACTCGGAGGTGAGCCTGCTGCTGCACGTCCCACCGGAGACCGCCGTGGAGGTGAAGCGCGACGCGCGCGGCCTGCTGCTGGTGTTCGCAAGCGGACCTCCGCAGGAGGAACCCGCGCCGGAGCCGAAGCGCGAGCCGGAGCCGCTCCCCGTCGCGGTCGCGCCGACGGCGCCCGCGCCGCCGCCTCCCGCCGTGGCGATCGCGGAGCCCGTCAAAACGCCCACGCCGACTCCCGCGGCGCCCGTCGCGGCTCCTCCGTCGGCTCCTGCCGAACGCGCCGAGCTCGCGAGGCGCCTGTTCCCGGCGGGCACCGGCGAGGCACAGGCGGGCGCGTCGGTGTCCGAGCTCTACGCGCAGCTGTTTCCCACCGGAGTGCCGCAGGCGGCACCCGCGGCCGCGGCGCAGGCCGCCGCTCCCGAGCCGAGCGAGGACGCAGGCCTGGTGCTGGGCCCGTTCCGCGTGCGCGCGTCGATCGACGCGCGCTACGCCGACGCCGACATCTTCGTCGAGGTGGACGCCGAGCCGACGCGCGACCGCTACCTCGAGGTGCAGCCGCGCGTGCTCGCGGCGGCGCCCGTGGGGGCGGGGGCGTTCACGCTCGAGTACTCGCCCGTCCTCCGCGCCTTCGCCACCTACGACCAGGTAAACAGCAGCAGCCACCTGCTCGACGGACAGCTCGAGCTGCCCGTGGGCAGTCGGGTGACGCTCCGCGCGGGCGACCGCTTCCAGAGCGGAGTCCTGGACACGCGCGTCGTCGACCCGGGCGGCGAATACTTCTTCGGCCTCGGCCGCTTCAACCGCAACGACGCGGAAGCGAGCGCCAGCATCGTCGTGGGCCCGCGGCTGAGCGTCGAGCTCGGCGCCGGGCTCGGCCACGTGCACTTCCTGGAGGACTCGAGTTTCTTCGACTACGAGACGCGGCTCGCCACGGCGGGCCTCGGCTTCGAGCTCACGCCCAGCCTGCGCGCGGTCGCGTCCTACATCTACGACGAGGTGCCGCGGCCGGACGAGCGGCCCGAGGCCGAGTCGACGGCTCACTCGGCGCGGCTCGCGCTCAGCGGGGAGATCCTGCCGCTGCTGAGCGGAGAGCTGGCGGTCGGCTACCGCAGCATGGACGCGCCGCACGCCGGGGCCGGCGGGCAGAGCTACTCGGGGCTCACGCTTCAGGCGTCGCTGCAGCGCGAGTTCGCGCGGGAGGTGCGGCTCGCGCTCTACGCTACCCGCTCGACGCCGGTCTCGGCCTTCGAAGAGAACGGGTTCTACGTCTCGACCGGCGTCCAGGGCGTGCTCGAGGTGCCACTCGTCGCGCGCTTCGAGGCGCGCGGCGGCCTCGGCTATCAGTGGAACGACTACCAGACGATCGCACAGGAGATCGGCGCCCCGCGCGAGGACCGCATCCTCGGCTGGTTCGCGGCGCTGCGCCGGCCGATCGCCCGCAAGCTCGCGCTGAGCGCCGCCTACCGCCGCGAGGAGCGCCGCTCCAATCTCGAGGCGTTCGACACCGACGCCAGCGGGTTCTACCTGCAGCTCGAATGGGACCTCTTCGGGACGATCGACCGATGAGCGCGCTCCTCGCCTCCGTCCCCTTGCTGGCGCTTCTGACGCAGGCCGCTCCCGCCGCGACCGCTCCGCCTTACCGCGTCGGCCCCGGCGACGTGATCGAGGTGTCGGTCGACGGCCGCCCGGACCTGTCGCGGATGCCGACGGTGCAGACCACCGGCAGCATCTGGCTGCCGCGCGCCGGAGACGTCGACGTGCGCGGCCTGACCACTACGGAGATCTCGGCGCGCCTGACGCCGCTCATCGCCGGCGGCGATCTCGCGGCGCCGCACGTGTCGGTGCGCGTCGCGGGCTACAACAGCCAGTTCGTCTGGGTGAGCGGCGCCGTGAACCGCCCGGGGCGCAAGCCGCTGCGAGCCGGAACCCGGCTGGTGGACGCCCTGCTCGACGCGGGGGGCTTCGTGCAGGGCGCTTCCGGCGAGGTGGTCTTGACGCGCGCCGCGGGCTTCGCCGACGGCACGCGCGAGGCCCGCATCAAGTTCAACGGGAAGGACCCGAGCCCGGAAGAGCTGCAGCGGCTCTCGCAGCCGCTCGTGGCGGGCGACCGCGTCGACGCCCCCTTGCAGCGCTGGGTCGGCGTCAGCGGCGCCGTCGAGCGGCCGGGGCAATACGCCTTCGCCGACGCGCTCACGCTCGGCGGGCTCGTCGAGCAGGCGGGAGCGCTGCGCGGCGCGCGGCGCGGGCTGCTGCGCCGTGCGGGCGTCGACCAGGAGGTCGACCTCGACGACGTGAAGAGCGGGCAGGCGCCGGACGTCGCGCTGCAGCCCGGCGACGAGGTGATCGTCAAGGCACGGAGACCATGAGCGCTACCCACCAGACCGGACGACCGCAGGAGATGGACGGCGGCGCACCGCGCGACATCGAGGTCCGCTACTACGCGGAGCTCTTGTGGCAGCGGCGTATCCTGCTCGCGGCCGCCGCGATCGGCGGCCTCGCGCTCGGCGTGCTGTCGGGCGAGCTGCAGGTGCCCCGCTACCAGGCCCGCGCGCTCGTGCAGGTGATGCCGCCGACGCCCACCTCGCTCAACGTCACCGACGCGCTGGTGCAGACCGGCAATCCGATGCGCGATCGCCAGTTCTTCAACACGCAGCTGAACGTGCTGCACTCGCGCGCGATCGCGGAGCGCGTCGTGGAGAAGCTCAAGCTCAAGGACCAGCCGGCCTTCGCGGCCGCGCCCGACCCGGTCGGGGCGTTCCTGGCCACGGTCGGCGTCGAGCCGATCCCCGAGACCTACGTGGTCGAGGTAAAGATCACGCACAACGAACCCAAGGACGCCGCGCTCTGGGCCAATACACTCGTCGACGTCTACATGGACTACAGCATCGAGGGCCAGGTCGAGGCCGCCAAGCGCGCCTACAAGTGGGTGACCGAGCGCCTGGCGGAGACCCAGACCGGGATGCAGCAGGCGCAGGACAAGCTGCTCAAGAGCTACCAGGGACAGGACCTGTTCGTGCCCGAGGGCAGCGTCTCGGCGATCAGCACCTCGATCACCAAGCTCACCGAGGACCACATCCAGGCCCAGGCCCGGCGCATCGAGCTCGAGGCCCAGCTCGGAGAGTTCCAGGAAGGTCGCCGCCGCGGCCGCGACACCGACGTGATCCCGCAGGTCGGCCGCGACGAGGTGGTGGCCGCGACCAACGTCCAGATCCAGGCGCTGCAGCTCGACCTGCTCAGGCTGCGCGAGAAGTACAAGGAGGGCCACCCCGAGGTGCAGAAGGTCCAGGCGCAGATGCAGCAGCTGCGCAAGGACCGCGACACGCGCGTCGGCCGCATCGAGGAAGGCCTGCGCGCCGAGTACCGCCAGCTCCAGCGCAAGGAGTTCGAGCTCAAGGCCGCGATCGACGACCACAAGGGCCGCGCCGCCGACCAGAGCCTGAAGATGACGGAGCTCGAGTCGCTCAAGAAGCAGGCCGACTCGGCCGCCGGGCTGTACACCGTTCTGCTGCAGAAGCTCAACGAGACCAACCTGGCGGCCTCGATCCAGAACAACAACGTGCGCCTGCTCGACCGCGCGGTCGTGCCGAACCACGCGGTGTGGCCGCGCAAGCGCCAGCTGGCGCTCGTGGGCGTGCTGGGCGGGCTGCTGCTGGGCGCGGCCTTCGTGCTGCTGCGCGACGCGCTCGACAACACGCTCAAGAACGCCGACGACGTCGAGCGCCACCTGCACCTCGAGCTGCTCGCGGCGATCCCCCGCTACGGCAAGGACGACGCGACACTCGCGACCGAGGCGTACCAGAACCTGCGCACCGCGCTGCTGTTCTCGCGCCGCGGCGACCTTGGTCAGGTGGTGCTCGTCACCGGCACGGCGCCGGGCGAGGGAAAGACGACGACGCTGCTGAACGTCGCCAAGCTGCTCGCGATGTCGGGCGAGGGCGTCGTCGTGGTCGACTGCGACCTGCGGCGCGCCAACCTGCACCTGCGGCTGAGCGTGCCGCGCGAGCCCGGCTTCACCGATTTCTTCGTGAAGAACCAGGACATGGGCGCGCTGGCGCGCCCCTCCCGCATCCAGAACCTCTCGGTGATCGCGGCCGGGCCGCTGCCGCCGAGCCCGCCGGCGCTCCTGGCGCGCCCCGAGCTGCAGACGGCCTTCGCGCAGCTCAAGCGCCAGTACCGCTGGGTGCTGGTCGACTCGCCGCCGGTCGCCGCGGTCACCGACGCGCTGCTGCTCGCGCAGCTCGCGGACGCGACGATCCTGGTGGTGCAGCAGAACAAGGTGGACCGGGCGACCGTGAAGCGCTCGCTGCTGGCGCTGCGCAAGGTGACGCCGCACGTGATCGGAGCGGTGCTGAACGCGGTCGACGTGACGAGCAAGGGCTACTACGGCTACGCCTACTACGGCTCGCGCCGCGACGCGAAGGGCCGGCCGAGCCGCGGCGCCGCGCCGCGCGCGCAGCCGAACGCCGCGAGTCCCGAACCGGACGTGACCGATGCCTCGCTCGTTTGACCGGTCGCGCCTGGGCCGGAGCGCCTTCGCCCTCGTGCTCCTCGTCGCGCCGGCAACGACGCAGGGCCAGGACTCTGCGCCAGCGGCCGGGGACACGAGCGCGCTCGCGCTCGCCCGCTTGAGCCTCGTCGAGCGCAAGGTCGAGCTCGAGAAGAAGGGCGCGCGCTGGCAGGCGGCCGCCGAGGGCGGGCCGCTGCAGGTCGGCGAGGCGATTCGCACGGGCCCCGACGCGGTGGCGCGCCTCGAGCTGCCCTGGATGGCGCTCACGCTGTCGCCGGGCTCGACGCTGCGCTTCCCCGACGCGTTCCTGCTCTCCGCGACGCTCGACGGCGGGCGCGCTCTCGTCGACGCGCCCGGCCTCGAAGCGCTGAAGCTCGTCACGGCCGGGGCCGAGGTGCGCGGCCAGGGCCGCGCGGTCGTGCGCCGGCAGGACCGCTCGACGCTCGTGACCTGCCTCGCCGGCCGCTTCTTCGTCGAGGCGATGGGCAAGGTCGTCGCGCTCACGCCCGGACGCGGCAGCGTCGTGACGGATGGCAGCGCGCCCGGCGCGGCCCGCGACGTCATCGCCGCGCCGAGGGAGGGCCTGTGGCCGGCGCAGGACCCGGTCTTCGTGGCGCCGGCGGAGTCGCTCGAGCTGCGCTGGCAGGGCGGCGCGCCGAGCTACCAGCTCGAGCTATTGCCTGTCGGGTCCGACGTGGTCCTCATGCAGCGCGACGTGGTAGCACCCCCCGTCAGGATCGAAGTGCCCTGGGAGGGCGCTTTCCGCTGGCGCGTCTCGGCGCGCGACGAGAGCGGTCTCGAAGGCCTGCCCTCGACCGACGGCTTGATCGCAGTCGACGCTCGATAGAATCATCGAGACGAGTAGCCGCGCGCCGACTCGATCTCCCAGCGGAAGTTCTCGGGCTGCGGGCCGGCCTTGCCTTCGAAGGGTCCCGTGTCGGCCGGGTTGAGGCCGGCCTTCTTGCGGTCGGGCGCCACGCGATTCAGCAGGTCGGCGACCCCCGCGTCCACGGACTGCCCGGGCGGCACCAGCAACACCGGCCGCGCATCCTCGACGAAGTCGTCGTCCTTGAAGCGGCTGATCGTCACGTGGAGCTCGGTGACACGCCACTGGGTGCCGTTGTAGACGGTCAGCTTGAGCGTGTCGCCCGCCCAGGCCGCGACGCCGCGCAGCCGCTTGAGCTCGCCCGCTGGCAGGTCGCTCTCGCGGTCGGACAGCGCGGGCGGGGCCGGCGTGGGCGTCGGAGCCGGAGTCGCCGCGGGTTGGGTGGTCACCGGCGGGGGCGAGGGCGGTGCGGCCACGGGCGTCTCGCTGGGCCGCGCGGGGATCACGACCGCGGGTGCGCTCTCGACGTTGGCGCCGCCGAGCGGCAGAGCCGTCGGCGCGGGCGGCTCGGGCCGCGGCCAGAACAACCACGCGAGCAGAACCAACACCGCAGCGCCGGCCCCGATCCCGCCGTATACCAGGACGGGGCTGCCGGGGCGCGCTTCATCGACTCGGACGCGCCGGGCGATTCCACCGGCTGGCGCGGGCGCGCGGTCGGCGGCTTGCTCCGCAGCCTTGCGCGCCAGGAACGAAGCCATGCGCTGCTCCACCTCGGGCACGTCCTCGGCGCGCGTCCAGTCGGCGAAGCCCTTGCGCCAGACGAGCACGCCGCGCGGCTCCGGCTGGCCCAGCACCCAGTCGACGAGCTGGTCGAACAAGACCGGTCCACGCCTCTGGGCGCCCTGCGCGTAGAACCAGCGCTCGCGCGCCATCTACCGCTTCGTGACGGCGCGCGACTGCTCGACGAAGTGGCCGTCTTCGGTCGTCGCCCGCACCACCAGCTCGCCCAGCCCCTCGTGCCGCACGAACTCGCTGAAGCTGCCGTCCGGCAGCACCTTGACCTGCGTCCCGTTCACCGTGACGGTGGCTCCAGGAGCGGCGCGGCCGCCGACGTGGACGATCCCGGGCGACACCTCGTCGACCGCCTGCAGCACGAGCGCGACCGCCGGCTCCGGCGAGGGAGCCGGCGTTGGCGGGACGATTGCCTCTGGTTCGACGACCGAGAACTGCGAGACGCGCGAGAAGGCGCCTTCGATCCCTTCCTGGTTCACCGCCGCTACGCGCCAGAAGTAGCGGCCCAGGTTGAGGCCTTTGATGTCGTGCGTGGTGCCGGCGATGCCCGACTCTTCGAGCGCCGCGGAGATCAGCAGGTTGGCCTGGGTGACGTTGTAGTCGATCGCGACGTGATAGGTGACGCCGTCCTTGACCTCCGTCCAGGCGAGCCTGGCCGAGGGGTCGGGCGCCGGCACGAACGTGAGCCGCGAGCGCATCGCGGGCGCGATCAAGGTCGGCGGCGGCGGCAGCTCGATGGTGCTGCCGGCGCGGCCCGCCGCATCGATCAGGACCGCCTGGTTCTGCTGGAGCGAGATTCTCTGGCCCTGGGTCGTCTCGAGCTCGGCCCGACCCGCGAAGATCTTGACGCCGGTCTGGCCTCCTTCGCCGACGTCGATGTGGCCGGTAGCGTTCTCGTGCGCGGTCGCGCGCAGCGTGGGCGTCACGATCTCGGTCGCCTGGCCGGAAACCGAGAAGTTGACGCGCCCCGACTGGACCCGCCAGGCAGCCGTCGAGGCCTCGGCCGAGCCGCCGATGTAGACGACGCTGTCGGAGCGCACCTTGACGACGCTGCCGGAGTTGAAGGAGATCTCGGCGCCCGCGCGCGCTTCGGTCTGGACCACGTCCCCCACGTGCAGCCGCGCGGCGAGCCCGGCGTCGCTCCAGGCATCCTGCGCGTTGGGCTTGACCTTGACCCTTCCCTCGACGGCCGTGAGCCGCGCGATCTGCTGGCCGGGCTTGGGCACCGGCTTGCGCACGAAGAAGTACCAGTACGCGACGATCGAGGCGAGGGCGATCCCCCAGCCGATGAGGCTCAGCGGGTCCTTGTAGAACGACTGGCGCGGTGGAGGTGTGAACTCGGTCGCGGAAAGGACGTCGGTCTGAGCGTCGGACGCGACGGTGTCGTTGTCGATCACGTCCCTCGCCATAGTCCCTAGAGCCCGAATCACTTAGGGGTACCGAAAGTGTAAGTCCCCAGACCCGCCTACTGCAAGCGCGCGCGGACGCCGGGTCGTTCGGGGCCGCGGCGCCGCTTCGGTCGAAGCGACACGTTCCAGCGTAGTATGGCCGCTTGAAGACACTGCTCAAGTCCATCCTCCTGGCCGTCGCCGCCCTCGTCCTCGTCGGGCTCGGCCTGTCGGGCCTTCGGACTGGAGCCCCGCCGTCGCTGGAGCTCGTGACTGAGGCGCGCGCCATCGGACCGCGCACCCCCATCCTCGCTCGGGCGCGTGTGAACGGTCGCGGCCTCGCCGGGCTCCGGCTCGAGATCGAGCAGAACGGACGCGTGCGGGTGCTGGCGCGGCGGGAGCACGCGCCGCTTCCCGCGTGGCGCCTGTGGGGCCAGGGCACGCTCGAGGACGAGCTCGGCGCCGACGTCGGCCACCAGGCGCTTCCCGAGCTGAAGGAAGGCGAGGCGGTCGTGCGTGCCGTCGCCGAGCGCGCCCGGACCTGGCTCTTCTCCCCGGCACCCGTGGTAAAGGAGCTGAGCTTGTCGGTGCGCCGGACGCCGCCCGCGCTCGGGCTCGTCTCGACGCAGCACTACGTGATGCAGGGCGGCTCGGGTGTCGTCGTCTACCGGGTCTCCGCGTCGGCCGTCTCGGACTTCGTGAGCGCGGGCGAATGGCGCTTCCCGGGCGCGCCGCTGCCCGGCGGACGCAGCGGCGACCGCGTGGCGCTCTTCGGCGTCCCGTGGGACCTCGACGACGCCGCCAGGCTGCGGATCGTGGCCGAGGACGACGCCGGCAACGCCGCTTCGCTCGTGTTCGTGGACCGCTTCGAGCGCCGCCCGCCCGCGCGCGACCGGATCGGTCTCGACGACGCGTTCCTGACGAAGGTGACGACCGAGATCCGCGAGCGGACCCCGAGCCTGACGGCTTCCGGCAACCTGCTCGACGACTACCTCGCGATCAACCGCGGGCTGCGCGCGGAGAACGCGCGCGAGCTCGTCGGGCTGGGCCGGGAGTCGGCGCCCGCGTTCCTGTTCCAGGACGTCCTGCAGCCCCTGCGCAACGCCCAGGTGATGTCGGCCTTCGCCGACCGCCGTAGCTACGTCTACGGCGGGCGGGAGGTGGACCAGCAGACGCACCTCGGCTTCGACCTCGCCGTGGTCGCGCGCACGCCGGTTCCGGCGCCGAGCCGCGGCGTCGTGAAGCTCGCGCGCTACTTCGGGATCTACGGCAACGCCGTGGTGCTCGACCACGGCATGGGGCTCATGACGCTGTCCGCGCACCTGTCCACGATCGACGTGGCCGAAGGCCAGGAGCTCGAGCGCGGCGCGATCCTCGGCAGCACGGGCGCGACGGGCCTCGCCGGCGGCGACCACCTCCACTTCACGACGCTCGTGCGCGGGCTCCCCGTCAACCCGATCGAGTGGTGGGACGCGAAGTGGATCCGCGACCGGATCACCGGAAAGTTGCCGCACGCAGCAAACTGACGAGAGATGGGCTATGAGCGAAGCGTGATTTCGCTTGCGCCGTGGTGTCGAGGGCGCACAGCAGCACCCCGAGTGAAGGAACGGGCTGCGAGCGGAGCCCGATTCACTCGGGCGTAGCGAGCGGGGGGTCCGGGGGGTTGCGGCGCAGCACCCCCCGGCTCAGAGAAGCTTCTTGATCTGGCCCTCGAGGTCCTCGAGGGCCTGTGCGATCTGCTTCTGACGGATCGGACTCTGCGTCACGCCGCGCTGCCTTTCGAGCTCGGCCTTCGCCAGACGCAGCGAGTTCAGCTTCCGCTCGCGCTCCGGATCGGCCGACGCCACACCCTTCCGCTGCTTCTGCTGCTCGCGCTCGGCCACCCACTGCTGGAAGCGGTCCTCGGCGTCGATCAATCCCTCACCGGCGTCGCCCATCGGCCCTCCACCACAAACGAAACGACAAGAAGATCATCATAGCGCAACGGCGCGGAATCCCGGCGGGGGCCGTGCGGTATCTTCGACGTGCGGAGGAGCCCTTGATGACGCGCGCACGGACGGTTTCGGCGCTGGTGTTGCTCGCGGCGGGGGCCGGGGCGGCCGCGGCGATCCTGCCGCAGCTCGCGCCGAGCCGTCCCGGTGTCGCGCCGAGGCCGGCTGCGCGCACCGCCGCGGCGGCGCCGGACCAGGTCGCGGCCGAGCCGCCCGGCTTTCGGCTGAGCGAGGGTGAGGCGCCCGCCGATCGGCCGGCGCTCGTCGCACGCCCCCCCGCGACGCGGCTGTCGGCGGCCGAGACGGCCCGCGTGATCGCGAGGCTCCCGCCGCTCGTGAGCGAGCCGCGCGTCCTTCCGTTTGCGCTGCGCGAGGCGTCGCTGCCGCCGCCGCGCGCCGGGCGCACCGTGCGCACGCCCTTCCCCCCCTCGACGAGCGACGCGCCGCGTCCCGCGGCCGAGGCGCAGGGACCACTGCGAGTGCTGCGGCGCGCGCCCGAAGGCGACGTGCCGCTCGCAGCGCTCGTCTCGGTCACGTTCTCGCAACCGATGGTCGCGCTCGAGGCGCAGCGCCGGCTCGCTCCGGCCGAGCTGCCCGTGCGGCTCGAGCCGCAGCCCGAAGGCGAGTGGCGCTGGGTCGGAACGCGCACGCTCGTCTTCGAGCCCACGGGCCGCTTCCCGATGGCGACGAGCTTCCGGGCCCAGGTCGCGGCAGGAGCGAAGAGCGCCCTGGGCGCTACGCTCGCGAGCGCCGAGAGCTGGAGCTTCGCGACTCCCGCGCCGCGCCTCGTGGCCCGCCATCCCGAGGGCGGGCCGGTGCGACGCGACGCGCTCGCCTTCGCCAGCTTCGACCAGCGCATCGACAAGGCCAAGGTACTCGCGAAGCTGCGCCTCTCCGCGGCGGGGGCAGAGCGCCCGCTGCGACTCGCGACGGATGAGGAGGTCCGGCAGGACGTGGCCGTCTCCCGGCTCGCGCGCGCGGCCGAGCCGGGACGCTGGCTGGCGTTTCGCGCGGACGACGCGCTGCCTCCGGACGCGCAGGTCGTGGTGAGCGTCGGCCCCGGCGTCCCGTCGGCCGAGGGGCCGCGCGCGAGCGCCGCGGCCGAGAGCTGGAGCTTCCGCAGCTTCGGACCGTTCCGCGTGCGGCGCAGCGAGTGCGGCTGGCGCGGCCGCTGCACTCCGTCGGATCCCTGGCGCATCGAGCTCACGAACCCGATCGACGCGAAGTCGCTGCGCAAGGACCTCGTCCGCATCGAGCCCGAGCTCTCCGGCCTGAAGCTCGAGAGCTGGGGCGAAACGCTGGCGATCCGCGGCCTGCCGCGCGGTCGCGCCCGTTACCGCGTGGCGCTCGGGACCACGCTCCGCGACGTCTTTGGGCAGGAGCTCGAGCCCGGCCCCGAGCTGGGCTTCGACGTGGGCCCCGCGCTGCCTCTGCTCTACGCCGCGGGAGGCGACTTCGTCGTGCTCGATCCCACGGGCGCGCCGTCCTTCCCGGTCTACTCGATCGGCCACGCCGCGCTGCGCGTCGAGGCGTACGCCGTCACGCCGGCCGACTGGGCCGCGTGGCACGCCTATCGGCAGCAGGCCTGGCGCGAGGAGGGTGCCGTGCCGCCGGGCCGTCGCGTGGTCCGGCGCGAGCTGCCCGTCGCGGGCGACGACTCGTCGCTCGTCGAGACGCGGGTCGACCTCGGACCCGGGCTGCCGGGCGGGCTCGGCCAGCTCGTGGTCGTCGTGCGGCCGGCGACGGCGTCGCGCGAGACGCGCTCGCAGCGCGTGAGCGCGTGGGTCCAGGCGACGCGCATCGGCCTCGACGCCTTCGCCGACGGCGAGACGCTCCTGGCGTGGACGAACGACCTCTCTGACGGCCGCCCGCTCGCCGACGTAGAGCTCGCGCTCGGCGGCGCGCGCGCGCGCTCACAGACGAACGGCCTGGCGCGGCTCGCCCTCGAGCCCGCCGCCGCGCCGCTGCTCCTGGCGCGTCGCGGCGCCGACCTCGCGATCCTGCCGCAGAACGTCGCGTGGTGGAGCGAAGGCGCCGGCTACCGGCGCGGACCGCACGCGGAGAGCGTGCGCTTCTTCGTGTTCGACGACCGCCGGCTCTACAAGCCCGGGGAGGAAGTGCGGATCAAGGGCTGGCTGCGCAAGGTCGGCGCCGGGCCGCGCGGCGACGTGGAGCCGCTGCCCGGAGGCGCCTTCGAGCTGCGCCTGACGCTGCGCGACTCGCAGGGAAACGAGCAGGGCACGGGCCGGGCCGCTGTCGGGCGCTCGGGCGGCTTCGACGCCGCGATGAAGCTGCCGTCCACCTTCAACCTCGGCCCCGCCTCGCTGCAGCTCGAGCTTGCCGGCCCCGCCTTCGCCGGCACCGGCCACGTGCACGGCTTCGACGTGCAGGAGTTCCGGCGGCCGGAGTTCGAAGTGAAGGCCGCGGCGAGCGAGGGGCCCTACGTCTCGGGGGGTGCTGCGACCGTTTCCGTCTCCGCCGCGTACTACGCCGGCGGCGCGCTGCCGGGCGCCGAGGTTTCGTGGCGCGTCGAGGAGAAGCCCGGCTCCTACCGGCCGCCGAACCGCGAGGACTTCGTGTTCGGCGTGTTCGTGCCGTGGTGGCTCCCGGTGCCCGAGTGGCACGGCGCGCCGCGCAGCGCGACCTTCGCGGCTCGCACCGACGCCGCGGGCGTGCACCGGTTGCGCGTCGACTTCGATCCGCAGGAGCCGCCGCGGCCGCGGGTCGTCACGGCCGAGGCGACGGTGATGGACGTGAACCGCCAGGCCTGGAGCGATCGCTCGCCGCTCGTGGTGCACTCCAGCCTGCGCTACGTCGGGCTGCGCTCCGAGCGCGCTTTCGTGCAGAAGGGCGAGCCGATCGTGCTCGACGTGATCGCGACCGACCTCGACGGGCGCGCCGCGCCCGCTATCGAGGTGGCGCTGCGCGTGGAGCGCCTGGAGTGGGAGCAGGTCGAAGGGGAGTGGCGGGAGGTGGCGCACGACGCGCAGGACCGCTCGCTCCGCTCCGGCACCGAGCCCGTCCGCGCGCGCCTCGAAACGCGCGACGGCGGCGTGCATCGCGTGCTCGCGCGCGTGAAGGACGACGCGGGGCGCGCGAACGAGACCGAGCTGCGCGTGTGGGTGGCCGGCGGCCGCGTGCCGCCGTCCCGCGACCTCGAGGAGCAGGAGCTGACGCTCGTCCCCGACCGCAGGGAATACCGGGCGGGCGACCTCGCGCGCATCCTTGTCGTGGCGCCGTTCGCTCCCGCGGAAGGTGTGCTGACGCTCCGGCGCTCGGGCCTGCTGCGCGAGGAGCGTTTCACGATGGCGTCGGGCTCGCACACGCTCGAGATCCCCGTCGAGGACGGCTTCACGCCCAACGTGCACGTCCAGGTGGACCTCGTCGGGCGCGCGCCGCGCGACAATCAGCAGCCGGCTTCCGTCCGCGCGGCTGCGCGGCCCGCGTTCGCGAGCGGACGGCTCGACCTGCCCGTGCCACCGCGCGCGCGCACGCTCGCGCTCGCGGTGACGCCGCGCGAGGCGGCGCTCGAGCCCGGCGGCGAGACCGTGCTCGACCTCGCGCTGCGCGATGCCGAGGGTCGGCCGGTCGCGGATGGCGAGGCGGCCGTCGTGGTGGTGGACGAGGCCGTCCTCGCGCTCACCGGGTACCGCGTACCGGATCCCCTGGGCGTCTTCTACGCCGCGCGCGGCCCGGACGTCGCGGACTACCGGCTGCGCTCGTACGTGAAGCTCGCGGCTCCCGAGCCGCAAGCGCTGGTGGCCCAGGACGCGATCCAGGAGAGCGGTGCACTCCCCGCCTCTGCCCCGATGCGGATGATGGCACGGGAGAGTGATAAGCGCGGTGCAGAACCTGCGCCGATCCGCGCGCGCACCGACATGGCGCCGCTCGCGCTGTTCGCGGCGAACGTCGCCTTCGACGCGAGCGGCCGCGCGCAGGTGCCGGTCAAGCTCAAGGACAGCCTGACGCGCTACCGGATCATGGCCGTGGCGGTCTCCGGCGCCCGCCGCTTCGGCTCGGGCGAAGCGACGCTCGTCGCGCGGCTGCCCCTGATGGTGCGGCCTTCGCCGCCCCGCTTCCTGAGCTTCGGCGACCGCTTCGAGCTGCCGGTCGTGGTGCAGAACCAGACGGGGCGCGAGATGACCGTGGACGTCGCGGTGCGCGCCCGCAACGCCGCGCTCGTCGACGGCGAAGGGCGCCGGCTCGTCGTCGCCGCGAACGACCGCGCGGAGGTGCGCTTCCCGATGGCCGCCGTGGAGCCGGGGAGCGCGCGCATCCAGGTTGGCGCGGCTTCGGGCACGGCCGCCGATGCGGCGGAGGTCGAGCTGCCGGTCTGGTCGCCGGCCACGACCGAGGCCTTCGCGAGCTACGGCCAGATCGACGACGGCACGCTCGTCCAGCCGGTGCGCGCGCCCGCGGACGCGCGGCCCGAGGTGGGCGGGCTCGAGCTCACCACCTCGTCGACGGCGCTGCAGGCGCTCACCGACGCGGTCCTCTACCTCGTCGCGTATCCGTTCGAGTGCTCGGAGCAGCTCTCGTCGCGCGTGCTCGCGATCGCGGCGCTGCGCGACGTGCTGGCCGCGTTCCAGGCGGAAGGCCTGCCGAAGCCGGACGCGCTCGAGGCCGCGATGAAGCGCGACATCGAGCGGCTGCGCGCGCTGCAGGGCGACGACGGCGGCTTCGGCTTCTGGCGCCGCGGCGAGCGCTCGTGGCCCTACGTGTCGATCCACGTGGCCCACGCGCTCGCGCGCGCGAAGGCGAAGGGCTTCGTCGTACCCGACCAGCTGCTGGAGCGCTCGCGGGACTACCTGAAGCAGATCGACGCGCGCATCCCCAAGGACTATCCGCGCGACGTGCGCCGCACGCTCGTGGCGTACGCGCTCTACACGCGCGCGCTGCTGGGCGACCCCGACGCGGCCCGGGCGCGAGCGCTCGTGCGCGAGGCGACGCCGGAGGGCCTCTCCTTCGAGGCGCTCGGCTTCGTGCTGCCGCTGCTCTCGAAGGACAAGCCGTCCGCGACGGAGCTGCTGGCCGTCCGCCGGCGCATCGCCAACGGCGTCACCGAGACGGCCGGCACTGCCCACTTCACGGTCGCCTACGGCGACTCTGCCCACCTCCTCCTCCACTCCGACCGGCGCGCCGACGCGATCCTGCTCGAAGCGCTCGTCGCCGACCAGCCGGCGAGCGATCTCGTGCCGAAGCTCGCGGCGGGTCTCATGGCCGGGCGCAAGGCCGGGCGCTGGGAGAGCACGCAGGAGAACGTGTTCGTGCTGCTGGCGCTCGACCGCTACTTCCAGGTGTTCGAGAAGGCGACGCCCGACTTCGTGGCCCGCGCCTGGCTCGGGGAGCGCTACGCCGGCTCGCACGCCTTCCGCGGCCGCTCGACCGAGCGCCAGCACGTCGAGATCCCGATGTCCGTGCTCGCAGAGACGAAGGACGCGAGCGAGCTGCTGCTCGCCAAGGAAGGAAAGGGCCGGCTCTACTACCGGATCGGCCTGCGCTACGCGCCGGACGACCTCACGCTCGAGCCGCTCGAGCGCGGCTTCACCGTCGAGCGCGTCTACGAGGGGGCCGATGCCGCGGGCGACGTGAGGCGCGACGCGGACGGCACGTGGCGGATCCGCGCGGGCTCGCGCGTGCGCGTGCGGCTCACACTGGTGGCGCCGGCGAGGCGCTACCACGTGGCGCTCGTCGACCCGCTGCCTGCCGGCCTGGAGCCGCTGAACCCGGCGCTACTGACGACGGGCGACGTCCCCGACGACGGCGGCAGCGAGGTCACGCCGCTCGCGGCGCCGGGCCTCGGCGCGCCGGGGCTCCCGGGCCATTGGTGGCGCTGGTCGCGCACCTGGTTCGACCACCAGAACCTGCGCGACGAGCGCGTCGAAGCGTTCGCGGCGCTCGTCTGGGAAGGCGTCTACAGCTACCGCTACGTCGCCCGCGCCACGACCCCCGGCCACTTCGTCGTCGCCCCGCCTCGCGCCGAGGAAATGTACAGCCCCGAGACCTTCGGCCGCGGAGGCACCGACCGCGTGATCGTCGAGTAACGCTTGAGGCAACAGGGGGGTATGGGGGGCGAAGCCCCCCATCTCAAAGAAGGAGACAGCAAGCCTAGCCGTTCTCCCCCCTTCGATGATCGATCTTGAGGAGTCACGAGCCCAGCCGTTCTCCCCTCCTTCGCTGATCGATCTCGAAGAGTCAGAACTCGCGGGCGCGATAGCTGTCCTGGCCGCCCAATACGGTGAGCAGCACCTTCGTGTCCTTGATCCGCTCCGGCGCGAGCGTCAGCAGGTCCTGCGACAGCACCACGAGGTCCGCGAGCCGCCCTTTGGCGAGGACGCCGCGCTCCTGCTCGGCGTGCTCGGCGAATGCCGCGTCGCGCGTGAAGTGCCGGAGCGCCGCCTCGACCGAGAGGCGCTGGGCGGGCTCCCAGCCTCCCGCGGGCGTGCCCTCGACCGTCGTGCGCGTCACGGCGACGGCGATGCCGCGCACGACCTCGGCCGTGAACACCGGCCAGTCGCTGCCGAAGGCCTGCACGGCGCCCGCGTCGTCGATCGCCTTGAAGGCGAGCGCGCGGCGCGCCCGCTCGGGGCCGAGCGCCGGGACGTACGCGGTCAGGTGGTTCGCGTTCGGGTACGGGAACATGGCCTGCGTCGAGGCCACGACGCCGAGCGCCTTGAAGCGCGCCAGGTCCGCCGTGCGCGGCACCTCGATGTGCTCGACGCGGTGGCGGCGGCCGCTCGTGCCGTTGGCGCGCGCGGCGCGCTCGAACGCCGTGAGCGCCATGTCGATCGCGCGGTCGCCGATCGCGTGCAGCATCACCTGCCAGCCAGCCTTGTCGTAGGCGGCCACGGCGCGATCGAGCTCGTCCTGCGTGAAGCGGGGCAGCCCGCTGCCGCCGCCGGGATAGGGCTCGAACATCGCGGCGGTGCGCGCCTCGACGACGCCGTCCAGGAACCCCTTCACCGCGCCGATCCGCAGCCGCGGCGACGCGTAGCGCCGGCGCAGCTCGTCCTGGCGCGCGAGCGACTCCGGCGTCGGGTTGCGCTCCATGTGCAGCGCCGCGTAGACGCGCAGCCGCGGCGTCGCCTCGAGCGCCCGCGCCAGGCCTGCGAGGTCGTCCTCCGAGATACCGGCCTGCTGCACGCCGGTGAGGCCCCAGGCCGCGGCCTGCTCGATCCCGCGCCGCAGCGCGCGCTCGATCTCGTGCGGCAGGCGCTTCGGCACGAGCCGCTCGACGAGCTCCTGGGCGCTCGTCTCCTTCAGCACGCCGGTGGGCTCGCCGCGCGCGTCGCGCACGATCGTGCCGCCCGGCGGGTCCTTCGTCTCGCGCGTCAGCTCCGCGAGCCGAAGCGCCGCCGAGTTGGCCCAGCCGGTGTGGCCGTCGTAGGACGAGAGGTAGGCGGGCCTGTCCGGAACGAGCGCGTCGAGCTGCGCGCGGGTGGGCAGCCCGTCCGGGAAGGCCGCGTAGCTCCAGCCCTCGCCCGTGACCCAGCGAGCGTCGGGATGCGCTTTCGCCCACGCCGCGATGCGCTGCGAGACCGCCGCGAGGTCGAAAGCGTCGTCGAGCCGCAGCTCCTCGAGCGACAGGCCGCCGCCGACGAGGTGCGCGTGCGCGTCGATGAAGCCGGGCACCACGAAGCGGCCGCGCAGGTCGACGACGTCGGTGCCCTTGCCGGCCAGGCGCCGGATCGCGCTGCTGCTGCCGACGTCGAGCAGCGTATTGCCGCGCACGGCGAGCGCTTCCACCAGCGGCTTGCCCGGGTCGCCCGTAAACACGCGTCCGTTCACGAACACGCGGTCGGCACGGCCGGTGTTCGTGGGCCCCGTCCGCTGCGCCTCGAGCGGAGCGGCCACGGCCAGCCACAGCACCGCCACCCGCGCGGCGCGGCCTCCCGCGCGAGCCATGCGCGGCCTCATCGCGACCCCGGAACCAGCGTGAGGACCTGCGCGGCCGGGCCCGGCAGGAACGGCGTCGGCTCGCCGCCGGCCCAGGCCGCGTGTCCGTCCGAGTAGTGCGGCGAGAGAAAGTGGCCGCTCTGCCCGGCCGGCATGTGGAAGTAGCCCTGCGGCTCGCGCCCCGGCGAGACCGCGAGGCGCTCCGAGGCGCCGCTCGCGGGATGCTGGACGCGCGGCATGTGGCTGTCGCCGGGCAAGGGCTGGCTCGGCATGTCGAGCCACGCGGCGATATTCGGCACGGCGCGCGAGACCGGGTGCTGGATCAGCGTCGTGTTGCTCTGGCCCCACGTGCGCTCCGAGAGCGGCGTGCCGTCGTCGACGAGCGCGGCGAGCGTCGCGTCGAGCGCGCGCAGCAGCAGGTCGTCCCAGCTCGCGAACGACGGGTCGAGCAGGTGTCGTGGGCGCTCGCGCACGAGCGCCCACAGCGGCCCCTCCCATTGCCTCACGCCCTGGTTCGGCCGCCGCCCGAGATAGTCGAAGCGCGGATCGGCCTCGTCGCACGCCGCGACGAGCGGCTGAAGCGCCTCGCGCGAGACTCGGCTCCGGAAGGCGCGCACGATGCGGTAGCCGACGGAGTCGACGGCGGCGCGCTCGCCCCAGCCCTCGAGGAAGCGGCGAGCGTGCGCGCGGCGCGCGTCCTTCGCGACCGCCTCGGGCGTCAGTAGCTCGACGAGCAGCTTCTGCCAGCGCGCCAGGAAGAGCGCGCGGTCGTCCAGCTGCACCCGCAGCATGTCCGCCTCGGAGGCCTTGGCGATCGCCAGCAGTTCGTCGCGGATCTGGCGCTGGCGCGCCCCGAGGTCGTAGCCCCCGAAGCCGAGCCGCGACAGCTTGTCGCCGGCCACGATGCGCGAGTTGGCCGTCCAGATGCGGCCGCTCGGCGGGTCCGCGATCCGGGGCTGCTCGGCCGCGGCCAGCCAACCGTCCCAGCGCCTCGAGCCGTCCGCCCAGGACGAGGGCAGCCGGCCGTCGTGGCCCACGCGCCGCGGGATGCGCCCCATGATCGTCCAGCCGATGCGGCCTGCCGCGTCGGCGACCACGAAGTTCTGGTGCGGAATGCCCGTCTCGGGAGCGATCCGCTGGGCCTCGTCGAGGTCCGCCGCCGTCTCCATGCGCAGGAGCGCCGCGTTCAAGCCGCCCTCGCGCAGCGCCACCCAGGCGAGCGACCGCTTTCGGCCGCGGTGGTCCGTGTCCACCACCGGGCCCCACACGCTCGAGACCACCTCGAGCGTCTCCTCGGCCTGGCCCTTGACGCGGATCGTCTCTCGCGCGCGGTCGAACGCGCGCGGTCCCTCGGGCGTCAGGTACGCGTCCTTGTTGTGCGGGTCGGCCTCGAGCTCGACGAGATCGGCCCAGTCGCCCTGGCTGTTGGTGAAGCCCCACGCCACGCGCCCGTTGCTGCCGACCACGACGAACGGCGCCCCGGGCAGCATCACTCCGGTGACGCGCCGCTCGGCTCCACCTTCGGGGAACACCAGCGAGGCGCGATACCACGTGTTCGGCACGCCGAGGCCGAGGTGCATGTCGTTGGCCAGGAGAGCCCCGCCGTGCGTCGTGTGCGTGCCCGCGACCGCCCAGTTGTTGCTGCCGTACGCGAGCTCGGCCGGCCCGGCGGAGTCGTCGCGTCGACGCGCCAGCGCGCGCGCGGGGCCCTTGCGCAGATCCACGATCTCCGGCCCGGGAGCGGGCGGCTGCTCGAACGCCTCGCCCTCGAGCGGGGCGTCCCACTCGGTCCCGAGCGGAGCCAGGAACGCGAAGAGCGGGGGCGGCAGCACGTCGTGCATCAAGCCGAGGCCGCTCTCCTGGCCGGCGAGCTCGCCCTGCAGCGTCAGGAACATCGCGAGGGCGCACAGGAGCGCGTCCTCTTCCTTCCAGGGGGCGGGCACCGCGCGCAGCAGCAGGTACTCGGGCGGCGGCGCGCCGAGTGCTATGAGGCCGGCGCCCACGCCCTCGGTGTACGCCGCGAGCAGGACGCGCTCGCCCGCGGGAAGCGCCTCTACGGCGCGGCGCGCGACGTCGCGCATGCGGTAGACGCGCGTCTCGCGGTCGACCGCGAGGGCACCGGCGCCGAAGATCTCGGCGAGCTCGCCCGCGGCGCGCCGCCGCGTCAGGTCCATCTGGAAGTAGCGGTCCTGGGCGTGCAGGAAGCCCGTGGCCCGCGCCACGTCGGCGCGGCTCGCGCCACGCACGACCGGCACGCCCCGCGCGTCGCGCTCGATGCGCACTGGCGCGCCCAGCCCGGCGACCGCGGCCTCGCCGCTCGTGAGCGGGAGGCTCGCGCGCACGCGCGCGCGCAGGTACGTGCCGGCAGCACCTGCCGCGAGCGCCAGCGCGACGAGCGCGCCGGCCACGACCAGCGGCCAGCGGCGCCGGCGCCCGGACGCGTCCGTCGCCGTCATCGGCAGGGCCGCCTCAGGCCTTCGACTGGTTCGCGACCGCTTCGGCCGCGCGCTTCGCCGCGTCGGGATCGCCGAGGTAGCGGCTGCCGAGCGGCTTCAGGTCGGCGTCGAGCTCGTACACGAGCGGGATGCCCGTCGGGATGTTGAGCGAGACGACGGCGTCCTCGGTCAGGCCGTCGAGGTGCTTCACGAGCGCGCGCAGGCTGTTGCCGTGCGCCGCGATCAGCACGCGGCGGCCTGCCTTCACGTCGGGCACGATCCGGTCGTGCCAGTAGGGCAGGAAGCGCGCCACCGTGTCCGCGAGCGACTCGGTGAGCGGTAGCAGGTCCTTCGTGAGGCTCGCGTAGCGCGGATCGCTGCCGGCGTGCCGCTCGTCGTCGGGCGCGAGCGCGGGTGGCGGCGTCGCGTAGCTGCGGCGCCAGATCTTCACCTGCTCGTCGCCGAACTTCTTCGCGGTCTCGGCCTTGTTGAGCCCCTGCAGCGCCCCGTAGTGGCGCTCGTTGAGGCGCCAGCTGTGGCGGATCGGGATCCACGTCCGGTCCATCTCCTCGAGCGCGAGCCAGAGCGTGCGGATCGCCCGCCGCAAGAGCGACGTGTGCGCCACGTCGAAGAGGTGGCCGCTCTGTTTCATCAGCAGCCCGGCGGCCTTCGCCTCCCCGACGCCCTTCGGCGACAGGTCCACGTCGGTCCAGCCGGTGAAGCGGTTCTCGAGATTCCACGTGCTCTCGCCGTGGCGCAGCAGGACCAGCGTGTGCATCGAAGCCCTCCGGTGCGAGGCGCCCATTATAAGATCGTCGCGCGCCGGGATCCGCGTCCCAGGCTCACGTCCGCCCTCGCCGTCGCCAAGGAGGTCGAGCGCCTGCTCGTGTGACGCAGCGCACACGGCGCCGCGCGCTGTGCGCCAGTTCACGCCCTGTACACGATTCGTCGCGCTATTCAACAGTCTCACACCGGAGGGTATTCGTGTCCCAGCGCCTTGGCGTTGCCGTGCTTCTTCTCGCGGCCGCCTCCACGCAGGTGGAGGCCGGGCCGATCCGCAAGCATGCACGGCCGATCGCCGGTTCCTACATCGTCGTGCTGAAGCAGGACGCGGCGCGCGGCGCGCGCGACCGCTTCTCGCGGCAGCCGAGTGTCCTCGAGCTCGCCACCGAGATGGTGGACCTCGCCGGGCGCGGGCAGCGCGAGGCGCTCTTCCAGCACGCGCTGCAGGGCTTCGTGCTGAGGGCGAGCGAAGCCGAGGCCGAGGCCATAGCCGACGACTCGCGCGTCGCGTTCGTCGAGGAGGACGGTGTGATGGAGGCGGTCGTGACCCAGGCGGGCGCCACCTGGGGCCTCGACCGCGTCGACCAGCGCAACCTCCCGCTCGGCGGCAGCTACGTCTACAACCAGACCGGCGCCTCGGTGCACGCCTACATCGTCGACACCGGCCTGCGCGCGACCCACCACGAGTTCGCCGGGCGCGTCGGCAACGGCTTTACCTCGATCACCGACGGCCAGGGCACGAACGACTGCAACGGCCACGGCACTCACGTGGGCGGCACTGTCGGCGGCACGACCTACGGCGTCGCAAAGGGCGTCACGTTGCACGCCGTGCGCGTGCTCGACTGCAGCGGCTCCGGGACCACCTCGGGCGTGATCCAGGGCGTCGACTGGGTGACGGCCAACCGCGTGCGGCCGGCCGTCGCCAACATGAGCCTGGGCGGCGGCGCCTCGAGCGCGCTCGACGCGGCGATCAACAACTCGATCGCCGCCGGCGTCGTGTACGTGGTCGCGGCCGGCAACTCGAACGCCGATGCCTGCGGCAGCTCGCCCGCGCGCGTGCCCGCGGCGCTCACCGCCGGCGCCACCACCAGCACGGACTCGCGCTCGTCGTTCTCGAACTTCGGGACGTGCCTCGACACGTTCGCCCCGGGCTCGAGCATCAGATCGTCCTGGAACTCGAGCGACACCGCGACCGCCACGCTCAGCGGAACATCGATGGCGTCGCCCCACGTCGCGGGCGCGGCCGCGCTCTACCTGCAGACGAACCCGGGCGCCGCGGCGGCTATGGTCGCGCAGGCGGTGGTGGCGCAGGCCACGGCCGGCGTCGTGGGATCGGCCGGGACCGGCTCGCCGAACCGGCTCTTGTACACGCTGTTTCCCGGGGGCGGGCCGCCCGACCTGACGCCGCCCACCGTCTCGATCACCGCGCCCGCCGCGGGAGCGATCGTGAGCGGCACGGTCACGGTCTCGGCCAACGCCAGCGACAACTCGGGCGTCGTGACGCTCGTCGAGTTCTTCGTCGACGGCATGCTCAAGGCCAGCGACACGACCGCCCCCTTCTCGTTCGCCTGGGACACGCTCACGGCGGCCGAGGGCGCGCGCAGCCTGACGGCCAAGGCCTACGACCCGTCGAACAACGTCGGGACGAGCGCGGCCGTGGCCGTCACGGTGCGCAACCAGGCAGCCGAGCTCATCGTCAACGGCAGCTTCGAGGCCGCGGCCACGGCGCCCTGGGCGTTCTCCGGCAACGCCTGGCTGTCGACCGCCGGCTATCAGCACGGCGGCACGCGCTACGCCGCGTTCGGCAACTCCAACAACGCGAACGGCGCGTTGTACCAGACGGTGGCGGTGCCCGCGAGCGCCACCGGGACGTTCACGTTCTGGCTCAACGTGACATCCAGCGAAACGACTACCACCACGGTGCACGACCGTCTGTACGTCGAGGTTCGCAGCACGTCGGGCGCCCTCCTCGCAACGCCCGCGACGTTCTCGAACTTGAACAAGGCGGCGCTGGGCGTCTACACGCAGCGCAGCGTCGACCTTGCGGCGTGGAAGGGTCAGACGGTCCGGGTGCAGTTCCGCGTCACGACGGACGGCTTGCTTGCCACCGCCTTCCGCGTGGACGACGTCTCCCTCCGATAGACAGGAACTGCTCCCACGCGATGGGGGCGGGCGGTCTCCCCGGCCGCCCGTCCCCGCCGCTGGCTCGACGAAGTCAGCCGGCCCGCAGCACGTCCGCGGCATTCGTGCGCGCGGCGCGCCAGGCGGGGTGGAGCGAGACGGCGAGCGCCACGAGCGGCAGTGCGGCGACCGCGCCGAGCGCCGCCGGGTCGAGCGGGCTCGTCCCGTAGAGGAGTCCCGACACCAGGCGCGCGAGCCCGGCGGCCAGTGCCAATCCCAGCACGAGGCCGAGCAGCACCAGGCGCAGGCCCTGCGTCGCGATCCAGCGCAAGAGCGTCCCGCCGCTCGCCCCGAGCGCGATGCGCACGCCGATCTCGCGGGTCCGCTCGCGCACGCGGTGCGACAGCACGCCGTGGACACCGACGAGCGCCAGCAGCACGGCCACGACGGCGAAGGCCGACAGCGCGAGCATGAGGTAGCGGTCGCGCGCGTATGTGGCGCCGGAGAGCTCGGCCAGGTCGTAGAGGCCGTAGGCGGGCTTGGCGGGGTCGAGCTCGTGAAGCGCCTGGCGCACGGCGGGAGCCAGCAGGCGCGAGTCGCCCGAGCCGCGCACCGCGACGTTCATCACGAGGTACGGGCGCTGCGCGTGGGCGAGATAGATCTCGTGCCGCGGCTCGGCGCGCGGGCCCGAGAAGCGCACGTCGCCCACGATGCCCACCACCTCGTAGGGATACGTGCCGGCGCTGCTGTAGTCGACGACCAGGCGCTCCCCGACGGCCGAGCCGGACGGGAACAGCACGCGCGCCAGCCCCTCGCTCAGGATCACCCGCAGCGGCGCCTCCGGCGCGTCGCTGGCGTCGAACGCGCGCCCTGCCACGAGCCGCATCCCGAGCGTGCGGAAGTAGTCGACTGTCACCATGCGCACCCAGGCGGAGCGCCGCGTGCGCTCGTCGCCGGGGCTGGCTTGCGGCCACACCGGCCGCTCGAAGTCCGGTCCGAGCGGGCTCGCCGGCAGCGCGGTCGCGGCGCCCGCGGCGACGACCCCCGGCAGCGACCGCAGCCTCTCGAGCAGCGAGTCGTAGTAGGCGCGGCTTCTCCCGCCCGCGCCGTACTGCTCCATGTCGAGGAACACCGGGGCGACCAGCACACCCTGGGATTGGTAGCCGGGATCGACGGCTTGCAGGCGCTGGTAGCTGCGCAGCAGGAGCGTGGCGCCGGCCAGCAACACGACGGCGGTCGCGACTTCCACGACCACCAGCGCGTCGCGCAGCGCGTGGCGGCTCCCGGCTCCGGCGAGGCGGGCCTGGGCCGCGGCCAGGTCGGGTGCCGGCTCGGTGCGCGCCAGCCGCAGTGCGGCGGGCAGCCCCGACACGAGCGCGGCCAGGAGCGTCGCAGCGCACGCGAAGGCGAGCGCCGCCCCATCGAGCCCGACTTCGTGCAGCCGGGGAACGCCGGGGCCGGCCCGCTTCAGCAGCCCCAGCCCGAGCGCCGCCAGCAGCACCCCGAGCGCTCCGCCGGCTAGCGACACGACGAGCGGCTCCATCAGGAACTGCCGCATCAAACGACCGCGCGACGCGCCGAGCGCCTGGCGCAGCGAGGCCTCCGGCAGCCGCTCGAGGCTGCGCGCGAGCGACAGCAGCGCGACATTCGCAGACGAGACGACGAGCACAAGAGCGACAGCGAGCAGCAGCACCAGCAGCGTGAGCCGCAGGTCGCCGACGGTGTCCTCGTGCAGCGGGACGAGCTCGACGCTCCAGCCCTCGTTTGTCCGCGGGTGCTCGGCCGAAAGGGCGCTCGCGACGCCGCGCAGCTCGGCTTCGGCCTGCGCGAGGCTCGCGCCGGGGCCGAGGCGGGCGAGGCCGGTGAGGTAGTGCTGGTCGCGCGGCGGCGTCTCGGGCAGGCCCCAGGGCAGGAACAGATCGACGTCCGGCGCAGGCACCGCGAAGTCCTTTGCGGCCACACCCACGATGCGCATCGGCCGGCGCTCGACGGTCACGCTGCGGCCGATCACGCCTGGATCGCCCCCGAAGCGCCGCTGCCAGAGCGCGTGAGACACGACGAGCACGGGGTCAGGCGACACGGGCGCGGCCGCGTTGTTGAAGAGCGCACGCCGCGTCTCTTCGGGCGTGAAGTAGCGGCCGAGCGCCGGTGGCATGCCGAGCACGGCGAAGAAGTCCTCGGTCACCTGCGCCGATAGCACCGCCTCGGAATCGCCGCCGAGCGTGAGCGTGCGGCCCATCGTGTAGGTACCGGCGATGCCGCGGAAGCTGCGGACGCGGCGGCGCCAGTCGGCCAGGTTGCCGGTCGTGATCCCGGTGCGTGACGTTCCCTTGCCGGGGTTCGAGTCGTAGATCCTGACGAGCGATCCGGGGTCCGGAAGCGGCAGCGGCTTCAGCACGACGCCGTGCACCAGCGCGAAGAGTGCCGTGCTGGCCCCGACGCCCAGCGCGACGGTGAGCAGGCACGCGACCGTGAAGGCCGGCCGCTGGCGCAGCTGGCGCAGCGCGTAGCCCAGGTCCTTCGCCGCCGCGTCGAGCTCCGAGCCAGTGCGGCCGTCGCGCAGCCGCTCGCGCGCCTCCTGCGGGTTGCCGAGCTCGAGCCGCGCCTGGCGCTGCGCCTCCTCGGGATCGAGCCCAGCGCGTGCCTTCTCGGCGGCCAGCAGCTCCAGGTGCTGCGCCAGCTCCTCCTGCGTCTCGCGATCGAGCCGCTCAGGGAGCACGATCTCCTTCACGCGAAGCCACAGCGTCGTCAGCATCGACCTCTGCCCATCCCCCTCACGTCGCCTTCAGCACGCGGGCCATCGCCGCCGACACGCGCGCCCAATCCTCGAGCTCCACCTGAAGCCGTCCCCTTCCCTTCGCCGTCAGCCGGTAGTAGCGCGCGCGGCGTCCGTTCTCGCTGGCCTTCCACTCCGCCGCGACGAGCGCCTGCTTCTCGAGCCGCTGCAGCGCCGGGTACAGCGACCCGAGCGTGAGCTTGAAGACGCCCTCCGACACCTGCTCGATACGCCTCGCGATGCCGTAGCCGTGGAGCGGCTCGAGCGCCAGCGTCTTGAGGATCAAAAGCTCCAGCTTCTCGGCGGCCATGGCTCTCCTATCGATTTCGATGGGATGTAATCCTATCGAAATCGATAGGAGGATGCAACCTGGCACCCCGGGGGGCCTGGGGGCGCTCCGCGCCCCCAGAATAAGGAAGGGAGCAGCAGCCCGTTGCCGTTCGTCCCCCTTCGATCCTCGCGCTTGAAGAGTCAAGTGCCGGCTACCCGTGGTCCGCTGCCTTCGTTGCTATAGTCGCGGCGATGTCCGACACCGCTTCCGTCCCGCGCGGCACGCGCCGGGTGCTCGGGCTCGAGTGGCCCGAACGCGTGAGCCAGGCCGAGCGCCGCTCGCTGGTCGCGGGCGGGCTCGGCTGGATGCTCGACGCGATGGACGTGATGCTGTACTCGATGGTGCTCGCGCACCTGATGCGCGACCTCGGGATGGACAAGGGCAGCGCGGGCCTGCTGAACTCGCTCACGCTCCTGGCCTCGGCGATCGGCGGGCTGTTCTTCGGGTTCCTGGCCGACCGCGTCGGCCGCACGCGGGCGCTCATGCTCTCGATCCTTGTCTACTCGCTCGCGAGCGGCGCGTGCGCCTTCTCCACGACGATCCTGCAGCTGGCGATCTTCCGCTTCGTCCTCGGCCTCGGCATGGGCGGCGAGTGGACGACCGGGGCCGCGCTGATCGCGGAGACCTGGCCTGCCGAGCACCGCGGCAAGGCGCTCGGCCTGATGCAGTCCACGTGGGCGATCGGCGAGATGATCGCGGCGGGCGTCGTGGCGGTCGTGCTGCCGAGCTTTGGCTGGCGTGCGGTGTTCCTGGTCGGCGTGCTGCCCGCGCTCTTCGTGCTCTGGATCCGTCGCGACGTCCCGGAGTCGCCGCTGTGGCTGCGCCAGCAGCAGCAGGAGTCCCGCGGCTCGCTGCGCCTGCTGTGGCGCAAGGACCTGCGCCGCAACGGGCTGCTCGCGACGGCGATGAACGCGTTCGCGATGTTCGGCTACTGGGGCCTCTTCACCTGGATCCCGGCGTACCTCGCGCTGCCCGTCGCCGAGGGCGGGCGCGGCCTCGACCTGATGAAGACGACGCTGTGGCTGGTCGTCATGGGCGTCGGCAAGTGGCTCGGCTACGTTCTGTTCGGCTTCTTCGCCGACGCGGTCGGCAGGCGCCGCAGCTACGTCACGTACCTGCTGATCGCGGCCGCGCTCGTCCCGCTCTTCGGCATGGCCGAGACGCCGTTCTGGCTGCTGGTGCTCGGGCCGTTCGTGGCGTTCTTCGGGACCGGCTACTTCTCCGGCTTCAGCGCGATCGCGTCGGAGCTGTTCCCGACAGAGATCCGCGCGACCGCGATGGGCCTGAGCTACAACCTGGGACGCGGCGTCTCGGCCGCCGCGCCGGCTATCGTCGGCCTGCTGGCGACGCGCTTCGGCCTCGGCTCGGCCTTCCTGCTGCAGGCGGCCGCCTTCTTCGTGGCCGCGCTGCTCGCCCTGACCCTGCCCGAGACGAAGGGCAAGAGCCTCGACTGATCGCTACTCGATCGTCGGCGCCTTCCCCATCACGTCGTCGACCGTCAGGTTGCGCAACGTGCCGAGGTTGAGGGCCTTGAGCGGCGCCTCCACCTTGGCGCGGTCTCCGACCACGACGAGCGCGAGACGCTTCGGGTCGATCGCGGCCCTGGCCGCCTTCTGCATCCCCGCGGCGTCGGTGGCGAGCGCTTGCGGCACGAACGACTCGTAGAAGCCGTCGGGCAGGTTGTAGAGCGCCTTGTCGACCATGCGCTGCGCCAGCTGGCCGCTGGTCTCGAAGTCGCCCGCGTAGCCGAGCGCCGCGTAGTTGCGGGCGCGCTCGACCTCCTCGGGCGACGCGGGCACGAG
>DATBSL010000067.1:0-14050 GCA_036559805.1 Vicinamibacteria bacterium | reverse complement strand
GCAGCGGCGCCTTCTGCCCCGGAACGGCCGCCGCCGCGATCACGACGTCGCTCTCCGCCACGACCCGGCCGAGCAGCTCGCGCTGCCGGCGATAGAACGCCTCGTCCTGCGCCTTCGCGTAGCCGCCCTTGTCCTCGGCCGTGCCCGCCGCGAGCGGCAGCTCCACGAACTTCGCCCCGAGGCTCTGCACCTGCTCCTTGACGGCCGGCCGCACGTCGTACGCCTCGACCACCGCCCCGAGCCGGCGCGCGGTCGCGATTGCCTGCAGGCCGGCGACGCCCGCGCCGATCACGAGCACGCGGGCGGGCGCGATCGTGCCCGCCGCGGTCATCATCATTGGCATCATCCGTGGCAGCCGCTCGGCCGCGAGCAGCACCGCCTTGTAGCCGACCATCGTCGCCGTCGAGGACAGCGCGTCCATGCTTTGCGCGCGCGAGATGCGCGGCACCAGCTCGAGAGCGAACGAGACGAGGCCGCGCTCGGCGAGCGCCCGGGCTCCCTCGGGCCGCTGCAGCGGGTCGAGGAACCCGACGAGCACGTGGCGCGCGTCGAGCGCGTCGAGCGCCGCCTTGTCGTGCGCTCCCGCGAACGAGCGCACCGAAAGCAGAAGCGTGGCGCGCTCGAGCACCTCGCCGCGCGCCACGACGGCGCCGCCCTTCTCGACGTACTGGCCGTCAGGAAAGCCGGCCGCCTCGCCCGAGCCTGCCTCTATCAACAGCTCGATGCCGGCCTTCGCGAGGCCCTGCACCACGCCTGGGACGACCGCGACCCGTGTCTCGCCGGGCCAGGTCTCCTTGAGCACGCCAGCCTTCATCGGCCCTCCACGCCGCGCCGTGCGCCGCGCGCCGCGACAAGGCTACGCGGACGAGAGCCCGCTTGTCACTGAGCCCGACGGGCTGGCCGGCCTACTTGAACTCGAAGAAGCTGCAGCGCGAGCCGTTCTCGGCCACCGGCACGTCCTCGGAGGCGCACGCCTCGTAGGTACCCTTCTTCTTGGCGATCGTCATGAACTGCTCGGTCGGGTGGTCGGCGCACTCCTCCGGCTTCGTCCCACAATTGTCCATCCCGAGGAACCACGTCGGCCCCCAGCGCCCGTTCTCGGCTTTCCCGGTGGCCAGGTAGTCGCACGCCGCCCGCTCGGGGTTGCCCTCGGGGCGCGTGTCGCAGAACTTCCAGTCGCCGAAGCCGACCTTGTCGCAGTAGCCGTCGACGTTGGGGACGATCGGTTTCGAGTCGAGGATGGTCCGGTTCCCCTCCTGGGCGTGGATCTTGATGTTCATCCGCAGGAGCGGGGGTGGGGTCGGGGCGCTGCACACCATTCCGGCCGGCAGCTGGACGGATGACGACGGCGTGGGAATGGCGGACGGCGACGGGGAAGTCGTCACGACCGGCTGCCTGACCCCTGTCGGACCCAGCGGCTCCCCGCCGCACGAGACGAGCGCCAAGCCAATGGCCGCGCACAGGGTCAGACGGAGCCTATCGTTCATATTCGACCTCTCGCGTTGCCCATGAACCCATACATGAGCATCTTGAGACTAACTATCGAATATGAAAAGCTAAAAAGTCAACCTCTACTGGCACCCCGATTGGCCGGCCTCGATCCGGCACCTGCCGCAGCGCGACCCGGGTCGATCGGGGTCCTGCGACAGTGGGATGTCGGCTGCGGCGCACGCCTCGTAGTTACCGGGGCCGCGCGTGTTGACCAGGAACTGGTTGTCCGGATGGTTGGCGCAGCCATCCTCGCCGCCGGTGGCAGTGCAGGGCTTGTCGTTCCAGCTCCACGTGGGCCCCCAGCGGCCGGTCTCAGCGGAGCGGCCCATCGCGAGATAGTCGCAGGCCTCAGCCTGCGAGTCGCCCTCGGTCCGCGTGTAGCAGAACTTCGCGGTCGACGCGAAGCCGGCGCGCTCGCAGAAATTGTTCATGTTGATGACGACGGGGCGCGAGTCGATCGTCTTGCGCCCGCCCGTGTCGTTGTGCACCTTGGTGTTGATCCCGTAGAGGGGGGGCGGCGTAGGATCGCACACCATCCCTGCCGGCAGCGTGGCCTGCGGCGTCGGCGTGGCCGCTGGCGTCGGCACAGGCGTCGGGGTCACGACGGGCGTCGGGTTGCCCGAGCCGCCGCCGCCGCACGCGGCCAGGGCCGCGAGCGCGAGCAGCGCGGCGATGGGGGCGGTACGCTTCATCGCTGGACGTCCACGCTGCAGCACTTCCCGGAATTGGCGCACACCTGGTACGTGCCCGTCTTGTAGACGAGCAGCGCGTACTGGTTGGTGGAGTGGTTCTCGCAGCCGCTGTCCGGCCCGGTGCAGTACTGGCCGTTCACGGTCCAGGTCGGTCCGGGCCGACCTGTGTCCTTGGCGCTTCCGACGCGCCAGGTCTCGCACGGCACGCGCTCGGGGCTCGTCTCGGGACGGACGGGGCACAAAGCGCGGTCCGGGAAACCGACGGAGGTGCAGTACTCCGGGTTGCCGACGAGCGCCGTCGAGTCGAGCGTGTAGTAGTCCGGCCCGTAGAGGTGCAGCTTGCAGTTCATCTGGACGACCGGCGGCGGGTACGGATAGCCGCAGCCGCTGCCTGCCGGGGGCAGGTCGCCCCGTGAGACCGGGAAGTTCGCCGGCGTGCAGGTCTCGAAGTAGCTGCCGCCCCGGCGCATGTGGGGGCCCGAGCCCGCCAGCACGTCGAAGTTCTCCGAGAAGCCGTTCTCGTTCTTGACGAGGATCCGCTCGTAGTTGGAGTCGTCCGGGTCGCGCTCGGAGCAGTATCCTGCCGCGACCAAGTTGGCGACCAACCCGTTCAGGTAGGCCTCCTTGTCGAGGACCCTGTACTGCTTGGTGCCAGAGCCGGCCTCGTCTTCCTTGTCGAAGATCGCGGGCTTCTGCTCCACTAGCAGATCCATGGCTTCGAGGACGGCCTGGAGCAGCTTCGGGCTCGTCTTGGCGCACTCGGCTTGGATGCTTCCGGGGCCCAGCGCGCAGCTCGCGCCCGGGTTGCCGCCTCCGCCGATGGGTGGTGTCGGCGTGGGTGCGGGCGTGGGCGTCACCGGAGGAGTCGAACCCGAAGAGGGGGAGCCGCCTCCGCCGCCGCACGCCACGTTGATCGACGCAAGCGCAGTGGCGAGCGCGGCGGCGGCCACGACGGAGGCAAACCGGTTGTTGACTGCCATCCAACATTCCTTCCTGCGACGACGCACTCCGCTCGAGGCGGCCGCAACCAACGCTCGACGGGGGTCGCCTGCTAGGCGCAGGGCACTCTCACCAGAACGAGACAGGTGATTTTATTCGAGTCAGCCCCTGCGGTCAACGTCAAGAATTGAAAAGGCTTAAGCTCCTGGACTCACGCCTTGAGAGTTACCGTTCAACCTCGACCGTACAGCAGGCCCCGCTGTTGGCGCAGACGCGGTACGAGCCACTCTTGAATACCAGCAGGGCGTGCTGGTTCGTGGGGTGGTTCTCGCAGCCGCTCGCCGGCCCCGTGCAGTACTGACCGCCGACGGTCCAGGTGGGCCCCGGCCGGCCGGTGTCCCGGGCGTTGCCTAGCCGCCAGTTCTCGCAGGGCACCCGCTCCATGCTCGTTTCGGGCCGCACCGGGCACAAGTCGCGGTCCGGGAACCCGACCAGCCCGCAGTAGGCGTTGTCACCGACGAGGGCCGTCGAGTCGAGCGTGTACACGTCCGATCCGAAGAGGTGCACCTTGCAGTTCATCTGCACCACCGGCGCCGGATACGGGTAGCCGCAGCCGCTGCCGGCGGGCGGCAGGTCGCCCCGGTCCACCGGAAAAGAAGCGGGCGTGCAGGTCTCGAAGTAGCTGCCGCCGCGGCGCATGTGGGGGCCCGAACCCGCCAGCACATCGAAGTTCTCGGAGAACCCGTTCTCGTTCTTGACCAGGATCCGCTCGTAGTTGCTGTCGTCCGGGTCGCGCTCCGCGCAGTACCCCGCGGCCACCAGGTTGGCGACGAGGCCGCGCAGGTACGCCTCCTTGTCGAGGACGCGGAACTGACCGGTGCCCGGTCCAGACTCGTCGCGCTTGTCGAAGAGCTCGGGATGCTGCTGCACGAGGAGGTCCATGGCCCCCTGCAGGGCGCCGAGCAGCTTCGAGGAGGTCTTGGCGCATTCGGTGTTGACGTCGCCCTTCCCGAGCGCACAGCTGGCGCCGACTCCACCGCCCCCGCCCGTGGGCGGTGTGGGCGGCGTGGGCTGGGGCGCGCTCGTGACCGGAGGCGTCGAGCCGGAGGGCGTACCGGCGCCGCCACAGGCGCTCAGCACGGCGAGTGACAGCAACGCTGTCCGCATGCGCCAGCCAGACATACCTACAGCCACTCAAAACCTCCCTGGGTCGACCGACCGACTTGACGAGCCGACGGGTGCACCCGGAACCTGACGGCTCAGGGCCTGCGCCCACTTCCGTCCGACAATCCGACCATCTTAGAGGGCGGGGAAGTGCCCAGTCAAGGTCATAAGCTGCAATACGTTAGGCGTCCAACCGCCGCTACAATGACGGATCATCGCTTCGCGGGCCGGGTGGAACCCGCCGTCCGGGAACTGGGTTCAGCGCGAGTACGTCGGCGCGTGCAGCCCGGCCGCGTTCTGATTACTTCATCCCCCGACGTGGACCGTACAGCAGGCGCCGCTGTTGGCGCAGACCTCGTAGGAGCCGGCCTCGTAGACGAGCAGCGCGTGCTGGTTGGTGGGGTGATTGGCGCAGCCGCTCTCGGGGCCGGTGCAGAACTGGCCGTTCGTCGTCCAGGTCGGCCCCGGACGTCCCGTGTCGCGGGCATTGCCGAGCCGCCAGCTCTCGCAGGCGCCTCGCTCGGGACTGTGCTCGTCCCGGACGGGGCAAGGATCGCGGTCCGGGAATCCGACGGCAGCGCAGTACTGCCTGTCGCCGACGAGCGCCGTCGAGTCGAGGGTGTAGACGTCCAGTGCGAACATGTGGATCTTGCAGGTCATTTGAACCACGGGCGGCGGATAGGGATACCCGCAGCCGCTGCCCGGGGCCGGCAGGTTCCCGCGTTCAACGGGGAAGTTCGCCGGCGTGCAGGTCTCGAAGTAGCTGTCGCCGCGCTGCATGTAGGGGGCGGAGCCTGCCAGGACGTCGAAGTTCTCGGAGAAGCCGTTCTCGTTCTTGACCAGGATCCGCTCGTAGGCGCCGTCGTCGGGGTCGCGGTCGGCGCAGTAGCCCGCGCTCACGAGATTCGCGACGAGCCCGCGCAGGTAGGCTTCCTTATCGAGCACGCGGTACTGGCCGGTGTTCACTCCCGACTCGCGGCTCTTGTCGAAAATCGCGGGGCTCTGCTCCACGAGCAGGTCCATCGCCGCGAGCACGGCGTCGCGGAGCTTCGTGTCGGTCTTGCCGCACTCTGCGTTGATGTCGCCCGGGCCGAGCGAGCAGGAGGCGCTCGTGCCTCCTCCGCCCGTGGGGACCGAGGGTGAAGGCTCCGGGATGGGCGTGGGCTGAGGTGTCGAGCCCGAGGGCCCTGCCGCGCCGCCGCACGCGAACGCCGCCAGTGCCATGAGGATCGCGGCGATCGACCACCCTGTTGCTGCGCGGAGCCCGGACACACTCTCGACCATTCATTCCTCCAGGGGGCCGACCGACCGACTCGCGAGCCGACGGGTGCACCCGGACATGGCGGCGCTGGGACGTTTGGCCCCACTCCCCATCAACCGGGCGCGATGATACGGCAAGACTCGGCCGGCCGCCACGTCATAAATTGCAATCCTGCCAGCCGAGGCGAGGTGCGGTCATTTGGTCGGAATGGGAGGCTGCTGGGTCGAGGGGACCCAAAAGTCTTCCCGGGTGACATTTTACGAGGCGACTGAGACCGCTTGTGCTAGATTCGGTCATTTTATTGCGCATCGACGCGTGCAAGAGGGGCAGTTGCAATGATCAAGGCGTTCAGCGGGATGAAATCGGTCCGGAGTGGGTCGGTGTTGTTGCTCGTGGTGGCGGCGGGGGTGTTCTCGGAGAGCTGCGGAGGGGGCGGCGGTTCCGCCGCCCCGACGCAGCCGGGTGTGGTGGCGGCGCCGCCCGTGACGCCGACGCCAGTGCCGACGCCGACAGCCGATCCGCCGCTCTCGCTGAGCTGCACGAAGCTGCCTCCGGGCAACCCGAACGCCGGCTGCCGCGTGCAGGGATCGGACTACGGTTCGATCGTGGACGACGCCATCCGCACGCTGCAGGCCGAGCAGCCGGCGATCTTCGACGACAAGCAGGTGCTGAGCTCTGGCGCCTACTACGTCGGCCTGATCAAGATCCTCGACCGCCAGGGCATCTGCGCGGAGTTCGACGGCGAGGAGCTCGCCGTGACCGCCAACCCCGGCTGGAACGAGCAGTTCCACGTGCTGACCTCTTCGATGCGCGCACGTTTCAGCACCGAGAGGAGCTACCGCACGACCTGCCACCCTTCCGTCATCCCGACCGTGGCGGGTCCACTGCCGCCGACGCCGGCAGGATGCCCCCTGAACCCGAGTCGCGAGATCACCTGCGGGCGCGAAGCCGACAGCCGCTACATCGACGACGTCACCGCCTCGATCGAGCAGGTCATCAGGGAGAAGCCGGAGTTGTTCGACTACGGCCAGGTCGCGGCAGGCTTGCCCTCGGTCAAGAGCCTCTCGAGCTACCACGGCGCCGTCGTCGACCTGATGGTCAGGAAAGGCTACTGCGCCAAGGACGACGGCGAGGAGATCGCAATCAAGCGCGGCTCCAACACGTTCAGCGAGCAGTTCGACATCAATCTCTCGGACAAGTATGTCCGAATGGGTCCGGGCATCTATCGGACGAGCTGCTACCCCGCGGCGTTCTAGCGGCGAGCGTCGGATGTGCGTGGAGACGATGCTCGCCCCGCAAGCATGGATGCCGGCCCACGCCGTCTTGATCGTCGGGACGCACGAATCGTTCAGGCGTCCTTGAAGGACGCCCGCCACGCGTCTGCGAAGCGCCGCACGACCGCGCCGGCGGGCTCGATGGCGTCGATGCCCGCGACGCTCTTGCCGGCCTGCCAGTAGTCGCGCTCGGGCGAGTCGCGGAGCAGGCCGCGCTTCAGCGACCAGAGCGAGCGCAGCGCGTAGAGCGTCCGCATCCAGTGCTTGGTCTTGCGGCCCCGGAGCATCAGGCGGGCGATTGGTCCCGCCTTCAGTCCCAGCCGCCTGACCGACGGCGTGTCGAGCACGGAAACCGGCACGCCGGTCAGCCGCTCCGTGAGGACGACGTCCTGCTCGCCGGCGTCGACGATCCCCCGCTTGTAGGCCTCGCTCGCGCGGCACTCCGGCGTCGCGATGAAGCGCGTGCCGATCTGCGCGCCGGCATAGCCCTGGCCGAGCGCCCGCACGAAGTCGCGCTCGTTGCCGATGCCGCCCGCGCACAGCACCGGAAGCTCGAACGGCGCCAGCTCGTCGATCAGCCGCTCGGCCGAGAGCGGCCCGGCGTGGCCGCCGGCGCGGTCGTTGACCGCCACCAGGCCGTGGACTCCGCCGTCCTTGCCCTTGGCGGCCCACTTCGCCTCGGTCACGTCGTGGTAGACGACGCCGCCCTGCGGCCGCACGCGCTCGACGACCCAGCGCGGGTTGCCGAGCGAGGTCACGAAGAAGCGGACGCCCTCCTCGAGGGCGATGTCGATCCAGCGCTCCATCCGCTCGCGGTAGGTCTGCGACGATTGCTCGATGAGCGCGTTCATGCCGATCGGCTTTGAGGTCAGCCGGCGGATGAGGCGCAGCCCCTCGCGGAAATCGTGGCCGTGCACGTAGGTGAGCGAGATCGGCTGCAGGATGCCGATGCCGCCCGCCTCGGAGACGGCCGCGACCAGCTCCGGGTTGCTGCACGGGTACATGGCGCCGCAGGCGAGCGGCACCTCGATGCCCGCGGCGCGCGTGAAAGGGGTCGCGGGAACGGCCCTACTCGTTGAGCGAGAGGTAGGTGTAGCCCTCGAGGGCTTCCTCGTAGCGCTTCATGAAGCGGCCGGACTCGGCCATGCTGAGGCGCTTCTCGCGCAGCGCGGCCTCGACCGAGCGCCGGACGCGCGAGACGAGGTCTTCCTTGTTGTACTGGACGTACGAGAGCACCTCGGCCACCGAGTCGCCCTCGACCACGTGGTCGACGCGGTAGTCGTCGCCGTCGATCCGCACGTGGACGGCGTCGGTGTCGCCGAACAGGTTGTGCAGGTCGCCCAGGATCTCCTGGTAGGCGCCCACCAGGAACGAGGCGATCAGGTACTCGTCGCCGTTCGGGCTGTGCAGCTCGAGGAAGCCCTTGACGTCGCGCAGGTCGATGAACTCGTCGATCTTGCCGTCGCTGTCGCAGGTCAGGTCGGCGATGATCCCGCGCCGCAGCGGCTGCTTGTTCAGGCGGTGGATCGGGATCGTGGGGAAGAGCTGCTTCACCGCCCAGTGGTCGGGCATCGACTGGAACAGCGAGAAGTTGCAGTAGTAGGTGTCGGAGAGCTGCTTCTCGAGGCCCTCGAGCTCGTCGGGCACGTAGGGCAGCTCGCGCACGAGCTTGAGCAGCCTCTCGCACGTCGCCCAGAACAGCTCCTCGACCCGCGCGCGCGCCTTCAGGTCGAGGACGCCGAGGTTGAAGGCTGTGATCGCCTCCTCCTTGATCTGCAGCGCGTCGTGGTACGCCTCCTGGAAGTTCTTGCGCGAGATCCCCGAGTAGGTCTCCCAGAGCTGGTGCAGCACCGGGTGGTCGCCCTTGCCGGGCGGCTCGGGATTCTTGCCGCCGAGGATCTCGTTGGTCGCGAGCACGTTGTAGACCAGCACCGAGTGGTGCGCCACGAGCGCGCGCCCCGACTCGGTCACGAGGTCGGGGTGGGGCACGCCGCGGGTGTTGCAGGCTTCGGCCACCTGGCTCACGATGTCGGCCGCGTACTCCTGCAGCGTGTAGTTCACCGAGGAGTGGAAGTTGGTCTGGCTGCCGTCGTAGTCGACGCCCAGCCCGCCGCCGCAGTCGAGGTAGCGCATGTTGGCGCCGAGCGAGTGCAGCTCGACGTAGATGCGGCTCGCCTCGCGCAGCGCGTCCTTCACCGCGCGGATGTTGGTGATCTGCGAGCCGATGTGGAAGTGCAGCAGCTGCAGGCAGTCGAGCATCCCGACCGCGCGCAGTCGGTCCACGGTAGTCACGATCTCAGCCGTGGTCAGCCCGAACTTCGAGCGGTCGCCCGTCGATTCGACCCACTTGCCCGCGCCCTTGGTGCTGAGCCGCGCGCGCACGCCGATCACCGGCCGGAGGTCGAGGTCGGCGGCGGCGGCGAGGATCGTCTCCAGCTCGCCCATGCGGTCCATCGTGATCACGACGCGGCGGCCGAGCTTCTGCGCGAGCAGCGCCGTCTCGATGAAGGCGCGGTCCTTGTAGCCGTTGCACAGGATGAGCGCTTCGGGGCTCTCCTGCAGCGCGAGCGCCACGAGCAGCTCGGGCTTCGAGCCCGCCTCGATCCCGAGGTTGAAGGGGCGGCCGTACTCGATCAGCTCCTCGACCACGTGACGCTGCTGGTTCACCTTGATCGGATAGACGCCGCGGTACGTGCCCTTGTAGTCGTTCTCGGCGATCGCCTGCTGGAACGCGCCGAAGAGCTGCTCGACGCGCGTCCTGAGGATGTCGGAGAAGCGGATCAGCACCGGCAGGTTGATGCCGCGGCTGCGCAGGTCGTCGACGAGCTCCTTGAGGTCGATCGGCAGCGACCCGGGACCCGAGGGAGTCACCTCGACGTTCCCGGCGCTGTTGATGGTGAAGAAGTCGCGGCCCCAACCGTTGACGTTGTAGAGCTCGATGGAGTCTTTGACCGTCCAGGCCCGAAGGTCAGTCTGCAACTTCTCCAGCCACCTCCTGCGCTCGCATGCTCGCGCAGTATTTGAGTTTACAGGGACGTGCGCCGTTGTCCAGCAAAAATGTGGGTGGCTACTGTCCGGCGAGTTCGTCCTCGATCACCTCGACGAAGGACTCGACGGGGCGGGCGCCGGACAGCAAGCGGCCGTTCACGAAGTAGGCCGGAGTCCCCGTCACGCCGAGCTCGCTGCCGTGGCGCAGCTCGCTCTGGATCGCCTCGTCGAACTTGGTGGAGGCGAGACAGCTGGAGAAGCGCCCGCCGTCGAGCTCGAGCGTGGCCGCGCGCCCCTTGAGGTCGGCCGGATCGAGCGACCCCGGCCGCGCCATCAGGCTGCGGTGATACTCCCAGAACTTGCCCTGCTCGCCGGCGCAGCGAGCGGCGCGCGCCGCCGGCACGGCCTCGGCATGGCCCTCGAGCGGGTAGTCGAGGTGCACGAAGCGCACCTTGCCGGAGTAGCGCTGCAGCACCTCGTCGATCACGGACTGCGCCCGGTGGCAGTAGGGGCACTGGTAGTCGGTGAACTCGACGATCGTCACCTTCGCCGTCCCGGGGCCGGTGGCGGGTGCGCCCGCCGGGATCGCCACGGCCGCGCGAGGGGGCTCGAGCCGCACCGCGACGCGAGCCGCCGAACGCAGCTCCTTCTCGTAGGCCGCGCGCCGTTCGGAAACCGCGCGCTCGGAGAGGATCTCGCGGATCTTCGCGATCGCCTCGTCACGCGGCGCGGAGCCGAAGCGGAACTTGTTCTGCTCGTAGATCCCCCGGATCTCGGTCTCGCTCGGCAGCTTGACCTTGGCGTCGACCTCGCGCTGCAGCAGCGCCTCGGCGCTGAGGCCGCTCTTCTGAGCCTGCGCCGCCACCAGGCGCTCGCCGATCATCTCGTCGAGCACCTGGCGCCGGATCTCGTACTCCTCCTGCTTGAGGCGGGTCAGGCGGCTGCCGACGCGCTGCTCGAGCTCGGAAGCGAGGATCGGCCCGCCGTTCACCTCGGCAACGACGCCTGTGCCGGTGGCCGGTTTGGAGGCGCTGGAGGGGCCGGGCGCGGCCGACCCGCCCGGTCGCGAGCACGCGGCCAGGGCGAGAGGCGCCACTACGGCGAGTACGGCGCGCAGCTTCATCCGATCAGGCTAAACGCCCGCCCAGCCACAAGTCAATCGCCTGCAGCCTTCAAGACATCGCGCGCCGCTTTCGCTCCCTCGAAGCCCTGGGCAGCCGCCCCGACAGCCGCCGCGGCGCCCGCCACGCCGAGGACCGAGGTGTTGACGACCAGGTCGAACGCGCCGAAATCGTGGAGGTCGGCGTGGAAGTGCTTCATCAGGAACGCCCGCCGTTCGGCATCGACCGAGAGCACCTGCCGGCGCGCATCCCGCTCCGCGATGCCCTCGCGCCGCATGACGCGGGCGATGCGGGCCTCGAGCGGCGCCACCACTAGCACTCGCAGCGCTTCTCCCGCCATGAGGACGAGGTGCGCTCCCCGCCCGAGGATGATCGCGCCGCCGTGGTGCGCGACGGCGCCGACGACGCGAGCGAGCTGGTAGCGGTACTCGGCCGAGCTCAGGTAGTGCTGGCTCGCGAAGCCGTCGAGCCACTCCGTCAGCACGGCCTTTGCCCGGTCGTCGAGCGCGGAAACCACCTGCTCGCTGAGCTGCGTCGTCTGGGCGATCCGGTGCACGATCTCGCGGTCGAAGACCTCGAGCTCCAGCTCCTTCGCGAGCCGCACGACGAGCTCGTCGCCGCCCGCCCCGTGCAGGTGCGAGACGGTCAGGACGGGACGCCGGGGCTCACCGGGGCGCTCGGCACGCGTGAGCTGCCACTGGCGCGCTTGGTGCTCGACCAGGGCCTCCACTGTGCGTGGCATGGACACCCCCCTCAACACCCAAGACGAACTCCGATCGGGGGGTCGTGTCAACCCCCCGGTGCCGGCGGATCTCGGGCACACTAGGTCCCCGTGAGCCCGACCGCGCGACTCGTCCTCGTGGTCGTGATCGTGGCGGCACTCGCCCGCGGGGCGCTCCACGTCGTCAGCTTCGGGCTGCCCGTGTCGAACGACGACGCGATCCTGCTGCTGATGGCGCGGGCGCTGCTGCACGGAGAGCTCGCCACCACGCTGTGGAACCAGCCGTACAACGGCGCGCTCGACGCCTACCTGCTCGCGCCGCTCCTCGCGGTGCTGCCGCACCACGCCGCGTACCGGCTGTACCAGGCGCTCGGCGCCGTGCTCCTCGTGCTGCTCGTCTTCCGGCTGGCTCGCCGCCTGGGCGGATCCGCCGCGGGGTGGGCGGGCGCCGTGGCCGCCGCCTTCGGGGCGCCGTACATGGCGCTCATGGCGGCGACCGGTCCGCCGCCGAACTTCCTGATGCCGCTCGTCACCGGCTTTCCGCTGCTCGTCGGGATGGACGCGGCTGCCGGGGCCGTGCCGAGCCGGCGCCGCCTCTTCCTTGCTGGCGTAGTCTGCGGCCTGGCGATCTGGAACTCGTCGCTCGCGATCCCGGCCTTCGCGGGAATGGCCCTCGGCCTGTGGCTCGCGGGCCTGCGGCCGCGCGCCGGCTCGGCCGCGGTTTTCGGGGCCGGCGTGGCGCTTGGGGCTTTGCCGCTCGTCGTGTCGCGGCTCGTCGGCGCGGCGGGCACGAGCGTCGTGACGGCCTCGAGCGCCGTCACCACGCTGCGCCCGCGCTGGCTCTGGGGCGAGGGGCTCGCCCATCTCGCCGGGGCGCTCGTCGGCCTCGTCGGCCTGCAGGTGCCGCTCGTGGTGGACGGCGTGGAACGCGCCTCGCTGCCGGTGGCGCTCGCCGCGCTCCTCGCGCTCGGCCTGCTCGTCGCTGTCGCCGCGGCTTTGCGGACGCGGCTCGTCTGGCCGCTTCTCGGCTGGGCAGGGGCCCTCGCCGGCGCCTTCTGGCTGTCGCGCCGCACGGGTCCGGACGACCTGCGCTACCTGTACGGCCTGTATCCGCCGCTCCTCGCGCTCGCGGGGTCTGGCCTCGCGGCGCTCTGGGCGCGCCGCCGCGCCGTCGCGGTGGCCGCGGCCCTGGCCGTGGCGCTCGCGTGGGGCTACGGCGAGTGGCTACTCGTGCGCGCCTGGTCGAACCCCGACCACGCCGAGCGGGTCTGGCAGGTGCCGTCGCTCGCGCCTGCTCGCGCTGCCCTCGAAACCGCGGGCGCCCGCAGCGCGTACGCGAGCCTGCAGTTCGCCGGACGCCTGGCGCTGGAGACGGGCGGCACGGTCGTCGCCAGCCAGGCCTGGAACGAGCGGATCCCCGGCGACCCGTTGCGCTTCCGCGACGAGGTGGACCTCGACCCGTCGCCGTGCTGGGTGCTCTCGCACCGCCTCTCGCGCGGGATGCCGCGCGCCGCAGGCTTTCGCGAGATCGTGCGCGGCCTCGGCGGCTCGTTCGAGGAAACCGAGGCTGGCTCGATGACCGTCTTCCACGGCTTCCGTCCGCCCTACGACGAGTCGCGGCCGGTGCTGCCGGAGGCGATCCGCGTCTCGACGGGCGATGGGGCCGCGCTCGGGAGCGAAGCTCTCGACCGTGACCCCGCGACGGCGTGGACGGCGGCGGCGGGTCTGTCGCGCGGCAGCGGCCTCGTCGTGCGCGTCGCCCCGGCGCGCCGGCTGTCGGCGCTCGTGCTCGCCGTGGACCTCGAGACCTCGCCGCTCGCCGTGCCCTGGGCGGCTTCGGTCGGAGGCGAGGTCGTCGCCGAGGGCCCGGCGCGGTCGGGCTTTCAGTGGGTGAACGGGGCGCCGCGCGCGGGCCGGCAGGCGCTGCTGGTGGTGCCGCTCGGCGAGCGCGAGGCGGACGAGGTCCGGCTGGTGTTCCAGGGGCCCGGGCCGCGCCTGGCGGTCGCCGAGGTCTTCCTGTACGGCCCGGGCGAAGCGGCGCTCGCGCACGCCGGACTGGCCTCGGCGCGCGACGCCTTCGAGTCGGCGCGGGCCGGACGCTGGGACGAGGCCGTCCGGCTCTATGCGCAGGCGCTGCGGCTGGAGCCGCAGCGCGCCTCGCACCACGCCGCGTGGGCCCGCGCCCGCTGGCGCGCGGCCCAGCGGCGCGTGCTGGACGTCGAGAGCCTCACGGACGGCGGCTCGGAGCTGGTCGAGGTGCGCTGAGCGGCTTCGCCGCTACGACCAGCGCAGCCTGTAGCGGCAGACGCTGCCGCCCCGCGCGCGGCACTCCTCCTCGACCACGCGGGGCGCGCGCGCCCCGCACATCGCGAGCGCGCGGCGGTGCCAGCCCACCACGG
>DATBSL010000066.1:0-7634 GCA_036559805.1 Vicinamibacteria bacterium | reverse complement strand
GACCCTGCGCTATCGCGGCAGCTACATCGACGTCTCGAACGGCTCGATCTACAACAACGACACCGCCGACATCGGGCTCGACTCGAGCCACGGCATCCAGCAGACGCAGCTCAAGCTCGAGATCCCGATCACGAAGCACCTTGGTCTCGGAGCCGACGGCTCGCTCTTCTTCCGCCGCAGCCATTACGACTTCGACGGCAGCGGCGTGCCGCCCGAGATCGGCACCGGCCGCCGCACGATCACCCAGCGCAACCCGGAAGCGCGGGTGTTCCTGACCTGGAGCTACCAGCACTAGAGTCAGTCCGAGATTTCGCCTGTTTCGCTGAGCGGAATCTCGGACTTTCTGAGCCGGTCTGGCTCGTTGGTTCGATCTCTTCCGTTCTATCGAGGTCGTTCCTTCTGTCCCGGCGGCTCTTCGTCTCCGTCGTCGTCCTCGTCTTCGTCGTTGTCCCCGATCGGCCGCACGAAGGCCGCCCGGATCGGCGCGGGCATGACCGAGTCGGCCCCGCGGATCGACTTCCAGACGATCTCGTTGAGCTCGCGCTCGGGCGCGAGGTCGGCCTCGATGAGGTTCATGGCGAGCGAGGCCTGCGCGCCCGGGGCGTCCTCCCGGTTGGTTTCGGTGAGCGAGACCCGCGGCTGCCGCAGCGCGTAGGGCTTCGGGTCGGGCTTGCCGGCGAACGCTCCGAACATCGGCGTCGCCGCCGCGTCGTACTGGCTCATCGGCGGCAGCCCCAGCACGAGCTCGATCGTGCGCAGCACACCCGAGGTCGTGTAGAGCGTCGAGTCGAGCGCGCCGCGCTTCGCCCACGGGCTCGCGACGAGCAGCACCGAGCGGTGCGCGTCCACGTGGTCCGGCCCGTTCTGCGCGTCGTCCTCGATCACGAAGATCGCCGACTTCCCCCAGAAGCGGCTTTTCGAGACCGCCTCGACCAGGCGCCCGAGCGCCAGGTCGTTCTCGGCCACCATCGCGCGCGGGGTGGGGAAGCCCGGCGAGGTGCCCGCGGTGTGGTCGTTGCCGAGGCGGACGATGTTGAGCGCGGGCAGGCCGCCCTGCTTCTCGTAGCGCTCGAACTCCTCGAGCCAGACGTCGATGCGCGCGTTGTCCGTGATCGAGAGGTCGTAGGGCGGATAGCCGGGGTGGACCTTGCCGACGAGCCCCGGGACCGTGGCCGTGATCGGGCCGCCCTTCGTCTCCCAGGACGCGAACTCGCCGTAGCTGCGGACGCTCACGCCCGCGCGCGTGGCGAAGTCCCAGATGTAGCCGTCGGCGGGGGCGGCGAGGTTGCCGTAGTTGTTGCGGATCTCGTGGCCGCCTTCGCTCAGGTAGAGGCCGCCGCGCTGGCCGTAGAGCGTCGGCCACAGCTTCTCGACGGCGTCGGTCGCGTAGGCCGCGGTCGAGTAGGCGTGGCCGTCGTTGCTCACCTCGGCGTCCACGTAGAAGTTGTCGAACAGCACGAACTCGCGCGCGATCGCGTGGGCGTTCGGCGTCACGTCCTCGCCGAAGAGCGTCAGGTTCGGGTCGCCGTTGCCCTCGGACACGTCCCCGAGCACCTGGTCATAGGTGCGGTTCTCGCGGATCACGTAGAAGACGTGCTGGATCGGCGAGGCCTCGCCGACGCGCCCCGGGATCGGGGAGCCCTCGGGGCGGCCGGGCGGCGCCTCGCGGCGGCCGTCGTTGTAGGCGCTGATCTCGAAGACCCGCGCGGTGAGCTTCGCGAGCTCCGCCGGTTCCGGCCGCTTCACGAACGAGAGCGCGCCGTTCAGGAGGTTCGCGATGTAGCCCGCCGGCTCGCGTGTCGCGTTCGGCTGGGGGCCGCGCGGGTTGGCGACGGGCGAGAGGCCTTTGCCTGAAAGGACGAGCACGTTCTCGCCCGCCGGGTCGAAGGCGACGCCCGTCGGGTACCAGCCCGTCGGGATGAAGCCCAGGAAGCGGCTCTCGCCGGGATGCGTGACGTCGACGGCCGCGACGGTGTTGTTGTCGGCGTTCGCGACGAGGAGCGTCGCGCCGTCCGGCGAGAGCGCGAGCGCGTTTGGCGTCGACCCGGGAGGCGCCTTCGGCGAGAGCGCCACCCCGATCCGCTCCGAGACCTTGCGGGCCTGAAGGTCGATCACCCAGACGGCGTTGGTGTTGGCGCAGGCGACGAAGAGCCTCAGGCCGTCCTTCGAGAACAGCATCGCGTTCGGGTGCTCGCCTATGGCCACCTCCGCGAGCGGTGCCAAGTCCCTGGCGTCGAGCACGGCCACGCGCGCGCCGCCCCACACCGACACGTAGAGCGACCGGCCATCCGGTGCTAGCACGGCCGTGTAGGCCTCGGCCGGCAGGTCGCGGCGCGCGAGGACCGCACCGGACGAGAGGTCGACGGCGACCACGGCCTTGCCGTAGACCTGCGCGGCGTACAGCATGCGACCGTCGGCCGACACCGCGAGGCCGCCCATGAAGCCGGCGTTCGTCAGGCGCTCGTCCTTCGTGGTCTGGGGCGGTGCCACCACCAGCCTGCGGCCCGGCGTGAGCTTCGAGCCGTTCCACTCGACCTCGAGGATCGAGTTGTCGGCGGCGCCCGAGGAGTACAGGCGCCTGCCGTCCGGGTGCCACGCGATCCCGAGCCACGCGTGGTCGAGCGGCAGCTTCTGGACCACCTGCCGTCGAGCGACGTCCACGACGCGCAGGCTCGGCTTCGACCAGCCGTTGTTCGTGATCACGAGGTGACGGCCGTCCGGATGGAGCGCCATCGCGAGCGGCAGGTCGCCGGCGTCGAGGTGCTCGCCCGCGGGCGCGATGCGCCAGCCGTTCGGCAGCAGCGTGACGCCGGCGCCGACGGGACCCGGCCTCTCCGTGGCCTGCTGCGGCGCCGCCGGGGTCGGGCCCGGCAGGGAAGCGACGAGGAGGATCGAAGCCAGCAACGTTCGGGACATGAGCTCTCCAGGGATCATTCGGCGCGCAGCGCCTCGATCGGGTCGAGCGCGGCCGCGCGGCGCGCGGGGGCGACACCGGCCACGAGGCCGGTCACGACGCTCACGACGAGGCCGGCGAGCATGAAGCGCATCGGCGTTTCTACCGGCAGGCCCGGCACCACGACGCGCAGCAGCGCGCCGAGCCCGAGGCCGACTGCGATCCCGGCGAGGCCCCCGGCCGTGGCGAGCGCCGCCGCCTCGGCCAGGAACACGGTCTGCACCTGCTCGCGCGTCGCGCCGAGCGCGCGCAAGAGGCCGATCTCGGAGGTGCGCTCGCCGACGGCGATCCACATCATCGTGAGGATGCCGGTGGCGCCGACCAGGAGCGAGATTCCGGCGATCGCCCCGACCGACATCGTGATCACGTCCATCACGTTGCCGAACAGGTCGAGCATGGCCTCCTGGGTCGTGACGGTGAAGTCCTCGTCGCCGTGCCGCAGCGTCAGCAGCCGCTTCACCTCGGCCTCGACGCGCGCCGTCTCGGCGACGTGCGTGTAGACGAGGTCGATCTCGAACAGCTCGTCCTGGTTGAAGAGCGGCAAAGCACTCGCGACGGGCACGATCGCGATGTCGTCGATGTCGAAGCCCATCATCTGGCCCTTCGGCTGCATCACGCCGACCACGCGGAAGCGCCGGCCCGCGATGCGCACGACCTCGCCGAGCGGGCTCCGGTCCCCGAACAGCTCGCGCGCGAGCTTCGGCCCCAGCACCGCCACCGCGCCGCCCCGGCGCGGGTCGCCCTTCGGCCAGAAGGAGCCCTGGCGCGCGCCGAACTTCCAGAGCGCCGGCAGGTCGGGCGTCGCGCCGAGCACCGAGACGCTGCGGCCGCGCTCGCCGGCCTCGACGCGGGCGAGGCCCATCGAGACCGGCACCACGGTCTCGACACCGGGGATCCGCGCGAGCGCCTCGGCGTCGTCGATCGTGAGCTTGCGCGTGGTGCCGCCGAGGATGCCGGGGATCCCGATCGTCTTCGACTTGCCGGGGTTGATCGCGATGATGTTGGTCCCGAACTGCGTGAACTGCCCGAGCACGTAGACGCGCGTGCCCTCGCCGATCGAGGTCAGCAGGATCACGGCCGCGACGCCGATCGCGATCCCCAGCATCGACAGGAACGAGCGCAGCCGGTGCGCGCGCAGCGCGCCGAGCGCGAGGCCGAGGAGGTCGCGCACCCGCTATCTCCCGGCGAGCGCGTGCACGGGGTCGAGCCGCGTCGCGCGCCGCGCCGGCAGCACGCCGAAGAGCGCGCCCACCGCCACCGAAAGGGCGAGCGCGGCCGCCACCGCCCACGCCGGGGGCGCCGCGGGCAGCGCCGGGTAGACCGTCACGATCGCTCCGATCGCCGCCCAGCCGAGCAGCAGGCCGAGCAGGCCCCCGGCGGACGAGATCAGGATCGCTTCCGTCAGGAACGCGGCCAGGATCTGGCCGCGGCCCGCGCCGAGCGCCTTCAGCAAGCCGACCTCGCGCGTCCGCTCGGAAACCGAGACCAGCATCACGTTCATGATTCCCACGCCGGCCACCGCCAGCGAGACGGCGGCGATCCCGGCGAGCGCCATCGTCAGCGCGTCGAGGATCGCGCTGAAGGCCGAGACGACCGCGTCCTGCGTGATCACGGTGACGTCCTCCTCGCCGTGGCGCTCGGTCAGCAGGCGCAGCACCGCGGCCTTCGCGCTCTCGAGCTCGGCGTGGCTGCGCACCTGGATCACCAGGCGGAAGAGCCCGGAGCGGTTGAGCATCTTCATCGCGGTCGCGACCGGGACCACCACCACCTCGTCCATGTCGATGCCGAGCTGCTGGCCGCGGGGCGCGAGGACGCCGATCACCCGCATGCGCCAGTCGCCGACGCGCACGACCTGCCCGACCGGGTCCGTGCCCGGGAAGAGCTCGCGCGCGAGGTTGCTGCCGAGCACGGCCACCGCGGCGCCGCGGTCCCACGGGAACGGGGGCAGGAAGCGGCCCTGGGCGATGCTCAGGCGTCGCACCTCGAGCGCCTCGTGGGAGGAGCCGAAGAGCGCCACCTGCCGTCGTCGCTCGCCGAACGCGACCGTCTCCGTGCCGACCACCATCGGCGCCATTTTCTCCACCTGGCGCACGCCGCGCGCGACCGCCAGCGCGTCATCGAGCGTGACGTCGTTGGGCACGCCGCCCATCCCCGGCATGGCGCCGGTCGTCTGCGTCTTGCCCGGAAGCACGATCACCATGTTCGTGCCGACCGCCGCGAACTGGCCCAGCACGTAGCGCCGCGCGCCCTCGCCGAGCGCCGTGAGCGTCACGACGGCGGCGACGCCGATCGCGACGCCCAGCAGGCTCATGGCGGTGCGCAGCCTGTGCCCGCGCAGCGCGCGCACGGAGAAGCCGAGCAGGTCGAGCGCCCTCAAGCGCCGTTCTCCGCCGCCGAGAGGATCTCGACCGCCTCGTGGATTTGCGCGCCGGAGCCGCGGTAGACCACGCGGCCGTCCTTCAGCACCAGCACGCGGCGTGCCCGCCGCGCTACCGCGGGGTCGTGCGTCACCACGATCAGCGTGAGGCCGGCGGCGTTCATCTGCTCGAGGATCTCGAGCACGTGGCGGCCCGAGGCGGTGTCGAGGTTGCCGGTCGGCTCGTCGGCCAGCAGCAGCTTCGGGTCGAGGACCGTGGCGCGGGCGAGCGCCACGCGCTGCCGCTCGCCGCCCGAGAGCTGGTCGGGTCGGTGCGCGGCCCGCGGCTCGAGGCCGACGGCGCGCAGCCGCGCGAGCGCCCGCTCGCGGCGCTCCGCGGGGGGCGTGCCCGCGAACAGCATCGGCAGCTCGACGTTCTCGCGGGCGCTGAGCCGCGGCACCAGGTGGAAGAACTGGAACACGAAGCCGATCGTGTGGCGGCGCACCAGGCTCAGCTCCGCCTCGTCGAGCCGCGCGACGTCCCGCCCGTCGAGCTCGTAGCTGCCGGCGTCCGGGCGGTCGAGGCAGCCGAGCACGTGCAAGAGCGTCGACTTGCCCGAACCCGAAGGCCCCATGATCGCGAGGTACTCGCCGGACTCGATCGTCTCGCTCACGTCCACGAGCGCGTGAACCGTCTCGTCGCCGACGGCGTAGCGGCGCGAGACCCCGGAGAGGCGGATCATCCCGCGCGGGCTAGCGCCGCTCCGCGTCCGCGACGCGGGCGCGCGCGCCGGCCTTCACCTCGGGGCGGTCGAGCGAGACGACGACCGTCTCGCCGGCCGCGAGGCCGCTCTTGACCTCGGTCACGTCCCAGTTGCGCAGGCCCGCCTGCAGCGCCCGCTCGACGAGCCGGTCGCCCTCGAGCACCAGCACGCGGCCGCCTTCGAGCAGCGCCTGCGTCGGGACGCGCAGCACGTCGTCGCGCGCGCTCAGGATCACCTCGGCGTCTGCGGAGGTGCCGGGGAGCAGGCCCGTCGCGGCAGAAGGGTCGTCGAGCTCGAGCTCGATCTCGACCGTGCGGTTCTGCTCGAGCCGGTCGAGCACGTAGGGCGCGACCTCGACGACGTGGGCGGGGAAGTGCCTGCCGGGCTGCGAGTCGATGCTCACCCGCGCCGTCTGCCCCTTGCGGATCCGGGCCGAGTCCACCTCGTCCATCGGGGCGCTCACGTAGATCGATCGCGTGTCGATCAGGTCGAGGATCGGCGGGATCGGAAGGGCGGGCGGGGAGGGGGCGGTCCACTCGCCCTCCTCTATGAAGGTGTCCGCCACGACGCCGTCGAAGGGCGCGCGCAGCACCGTCTTGTCGAGCTCCGCCTTCGCGAGTGCTATCGCCGAGCCCGCGCGGTCGGCGGCCGCCTTCGCCGCGCGGCAGGCGGCCTCGGCCGCGCGCGCCTCGCTTTCGACGCGGTCGTCCAAATCGCTCGCCACCAGGCCCTGCTGCGCGAGCGTGCGCGTGCGCTCGCGCTCGCGCGCGGCGCGCTCGGACACGAGGCAGGCCTGCTCGCGCTGCGCGGACGCAGCCGCCTGCTCGTCCTGCGCGAGGTGAAGCCGCGCGCGCTGCAGCGCGTCGTCGACGCGCAGCAGCAGCTCGCCCTTGCGCACGCGCGCCCCGCGCCGGCGCGGCAGCTCGAGCACGCGGCCGCCGATCTCGGGCGCCAGCTTGGCGCGGCGGCGGGCCTTGACGGTGCCGGCGCGGGAGTTTGTCACGGTCTCCTCGACGCGGCCTTTGTCCACGGCCGCCACGCGCACGGGGACCTTCTCGGGAGCGAAGAGGGTGAGCCGGAGCAGCAGCACCGCCGCCACGGCGGCCGCGCCCAGGGCCACGCGGGTGAGGACGCGGCGAGTCGTCATGCCGACGGCATTGTGGCCCAGGCACGACACACGCGCCTAATGCACAGGCATTAGCTCGTCCCGCGAGCCGGCTATCAGACCGCCTGCGGTCTAGCGCGCACGCTTGCGGGCGCTCGCCATGCGGCGACGCGGTTCGGTGGCCTTTCGCTCCGCCAGCACCTCGGCCGCGATGTGGAAGGCCGTGTTGGCGGCGGGCACGCCGCAGTAGACCGCCATCTGCAGCAGGACTTCCTTGATCTCCTCGCGCGTCACGCCGTTGCGGAGCGCGGCCCCCAGGTGCAGGCGCAGCTCGTCGCCGCGGTTGAGCGCGACCATCGCCGCGAGCGTCACCAGGCTGCGCGTGCGCCGCGGCAGCCCGCGACGCGTCCAGATCTCGCCCCACGCGTGGCGGGTGATCAGGTCCTGGAACTCGGC
>DATBSL010000065.1:0-3347 GCA_036559805.1 Vicinamibacteria bacterium | reverse complement strand
CAGGTGCAGGCGCAGCTCGTCGCCGCGGTTGAGCGCGACCATCGCCGCGAGCGTCACCAGGCTGCGCGTGCGCCGCGGCAGCCCGCGACGCGTCCAGATCTCGCCCCACGCGTGGCGGGTGATCAGGTCCTGGAACTCGGCGTCGAGCGGCGTGCGCGCGCCGAGCGCCCGCTCGACGTGCGCGTCGCCGAGGACCTCCCGCCGCACCTTCAGCCCGCGCTCGTAGCGCCTGCGCTCGTCCAACTCAGCCTCCTCCCGTGCCGCCCAGGAACGAGGATACGGCAGCCGTGAACGCCTCGGCCGCCTCGAGGTTCGAGAGGTGGGCGGCCGGGAGCTCGACGTAGCGGGCGCCGGGAATCGCGTCGGCGACGAGACGGCCGAGCGCGGGTGTCGTGGCCGGGTCGTGAGCGCCGGCGACGACGAGCGTCGGAGCTCGAATCGCAGCGAGGTCTGCGGTGAGGTCGGCGTCGCGAATCGCCGTGCAGCCGCCCACGTAGCCCTCGACAGGAGTCGCCTCCAGCTGCTCGCGGACCCGCGCCACGACGTCGGGCGACCGCTCGCGGAACGCAGGCGTGAACCAGCGCTCGATCACGGGCTGAGCGACTTTGCCCATGCCGCCCTGACGCACGCTCTCGATCCGCGCGTTCCAGCTCTCGTGCGTGCCGATGCGCGCGCCGGTGTTGCAGAGCACCAGGCGCTCGATGCGGCCGGCCGCGTGCGCGCCGAGCCACATCCCGACGAGGCCGCCGATCGACAGGCCGCAGAAATGCGCCCGCGCCACGCCGAGCGCGTCGAGCAGGCGCACGACGTCCTCGCCCAGGCGCGCGATCGTGTGCGGGCCCGGTGTCGCCACGGTGCCGCCGTGGCCGCGGAGGTCGTAGCGCAGCACGCGAAAGCGCGCGGCGAGCGCAGCGGCCTGTGGGTCCCACATCGAGAGGTCGGCTCCGAGGGAGTGCGAGAGCACGACCACCGGGCCCTCGGGCCGGCCCTCGAGCTCGTAGCGCAGGCGAAGGTCGGCGACCGTCAGCTCGGGCATCGCGTCAGCTCGTTGCGGGCTTCGCGCGCTCGCGCTCGTGGAGCCGGAGCACGGCGTCGACCATGCGCTCCGCCGCGCCCACGGCGCTATGCGGATCGAAGAGCGGCTCGAGCTCGGCGGCGGGCAGGTGCCGGACGACCTCGGGCTCGGACGCCAGCAGCTCCTTGAGGTGCCGGCCCTCCGCTTGCGCGCGGCGGCAGGCGGCCGAGACCAGGCGGCGAGCGCTCGCACGGCCGACGCGGCCCGCGAGTGCTGTCTCGACGGCTTCGGAGAACACGAGCCCGCGGCTCGCCTCCAGGTTCCGGCTCATGCGCGCGGCGTCGACGCGCAGGCCCGCGAGCGCGTCGGTGAGCGGGTGGAGCGCGCCGCCCACGAGGCCGACAACCTCCGGCACGATCTCCCACTCGGCCTGCCAGCCCCCGAGGCCGCGCTCGTCCTCCTGGACCATCGCGGCGAGCGCCGAGGCCACGAGGCCCGGGACGCGGGTCGCCGCGGCGAGGGCCGCCGCCGACGCGACGGGGTTGCGCTTGTGGGGGAGGCTCGACGAGCCGCCGCGCCCCTCGGCCTCCGGCTCGAAGAGCTCCGCGACCTCCGTCTGCGAGTGGAGCGACACGTCGCGCGCGATCTTGCCGAGCGTGCCCGTGCACAGCCCGAGCGTCGTCACGACCTCGACCACGCGATCCCGCTGCGCGTGCCACGGCAGCTCGGGCAGCGGCAGCTTGAGCTCCAGGGCGACGCCGGCCGCGACTTCGAGCCCCTTGTCGCCCAGCGCCGCGAGCGTTCCCACCGGTCCGCCGAGCTGCAGGACGAGAGCGCGTCCGCGCATCCCGGCGATCCGCGCCCGGTCGCGGAGGACGGCGTCGAGCCAGCCCGCGGCCTTCAGCCCGAACGTCGTGGGCGCGGCGTGCTGCAGCCAGGTGCGCCCCGCGATCGGCGTCGAGCGGTGCTCGCGCGCGAGCCGCGCGAGCGCGTCGGCCAGGCGGTCGAGCTCGGCGCCAATCCGGTCGAGCGCCTCGCGCAGCTGCAGCACGAGCCCGGTGTCGATCGCGTCCTGGCTGGTGGCGCCCCAGTGCACGTAGCGGGCGGCCGGCGGGTCTTCCTGCTCCAGCAGCACCGTGAGCTGCCGGACGAGCGGGATCGCGAGGTTGCCGGCGAAAGCGGCGGCGCTCGCGAGGGCATCGGTGTCGAAGCGGTCCGCGCGGCAGCGCGCGGCGATGGCCACTGCCGCCGCTTGCGGAATCACGCCCGCCCGCGCCTCGGCCCGCGCGAGCGCTTTCTCGAAGTCGAGCATCGCCTGGAGGCGCGCGCGGTCGGAGAAGACCGCCTCGATCGCGTCCCAGCGAAAGAGCGGAGTCAGCAATCGAAGAAGACCGTCTCGCCGGTCCCCTGCAGCACGACGTTCCATTCGAGCGAGCCGTCGCGGAGGGCCGCGGCCACGAGCGTGCCGCGGCGCTCGCGAGGCACGAGGCCGAGCACGTGGTCGGAGCCGTTGCGCGCGTCGCCGGGGAAGTAGAGGCGGGTCACCAGGCGCTTCATCAGGCCGCGCGCGAACAGCGACACGGCGAGGTGCGGCGCCTGTGACGCGCCGCTCGGCCCGGGGACGGGTCCGGGCTTGATCGTGCTGAAGCGGAAGCGGCCGTCCGCGTCGGTCGCCACGCGTCCATAGCCGTGGAAGCCGGGGTCGAGCGGTGCTTCCTGGGTGTCGGCCGGGTGGGCGTAGCGCCCGTGGGCGTTGGCCTGCCAGAGCTCGAGCAGCGAGTCCGGCACCGGCTGGCCGTCGCCGTCGAGGATGCGTCCAGCGACGCTGACGCGCTCGCCGCCGACCGCTGGCGGCGCGAGGTCGGCCAGCTTCAGGCCGTCCATGCCGATCGAGAAGAACGGCCCGACCGTCTGCGAGGTCGTAGCCTCGAGGCCGCGGCCCGGCTCGAGCGGCGTCGCGTCGCGGCCCGCGAGCACGACGTCGAAGCGGTAGCCGAGCGCACAGCCCGGGATCGTGGCGTCCCAGTCGAAGGAGGAGACGAGGCGGCCGCGGGCGGCCGCGTCCGCGGTGCAGTTGAAGATCGGGTCGGCCGCGAGCAGCGGGTCGCCGGGAAAGTACATCTGCGTGACGAGGCGCGTGGCGAAGGCGGGGCCGAAGACCGAGAAGTGGATGTGCGCCGGGCGCCAGGCATTGTGGTGGTTGGCCCAGGGATAGGCCCCCGGCCTGACCGTGAGCACGCGGTAGCGCCCCTCGTCGTCGGTCAGGATCCGGCCGAAGCCCGTGAAGTTGGGGTCGAGCGGGGCGTCGTGCTGGTCGATCTCGTGGCGGTAG
>DATBSL010000064.1:0-8964 GCA_036559805.1 Vicinamibacteria bacterium | reverse complement strand
TCGGACGCGCGCATGAGCGGCACCAGCTTCGGCGCGTGCGTGCTGCACGTGGCGCCCGAGTCGTTCGTGGGCGGACCGCTCGCGCTCGGGCGCGACGGAGACGCGATCGAGCTGGACGTCGACGCCCGCAGCCTCACGCTGCGGGTGCCCGACGAAGAGCTCGCCCGCCGCCGGGCGCAGTGGACGCAGCCGCAGTTCCCGCACCCGCGCGGCTACGGCGCGCTCTACGCGCAGCACGTGACGCAGGCGAACCAGGGCTGCGACTTCGACTTCCTGCAGGGCACGGCCCCAGTCCCGGAGCCCGAGATCCACTGAAGCAGTCGCCTCCAGTGCCTGCGCGTGCGCGTCCGGGAACTCCCTGGAAGGCCGTGCTGCTATCCGGTCTGGTTTTCCCCGGGCTGGGCCAGCTCGCGAGCGGGCGTCCGTGGCGGGCGCTTGCGTTCGCCGTACCGAGCGCCGCGCTCCTCGTCGCCGTGCTGCGACGCGTGCTGCGCGAGGCGGAGCGCCTGCTTCCCACGGACGACGTGGCGGTTCTCGACCCGACCCTGCCGTTCCGCCTGGCGGCCGAGATTCAGCGCGAGAACGCGGGCTTTTTCCTCGCCGCGACGCTAGCGATCCTCGCGCTGTGGCTCGGCTCGGTGATCGACGCCTGGTTGAGCGGGCCGCGGTCGTGAAGCGCAGTCACGCTTGAGGAGTCGCCCGGCTCGCGAGGCTACTGCTTCGGCTCGCAGGCCACGCTCTTCCAGCCGCCGCGGACCGTGGTGTTGCCGCAGTAGGCCTTGCCCTGCGACATCGGGTTGTTCAAGTAGCCGAGGATCGAGGCGCACGACTCGTCCTTGGTCGGCTCGGCCTCGCAGGTGCCGGCGAATGCGGGATTCGTGAAGCAGCATTTCGCCGGCGGCGGGTCCTGCGCTCGCAAGGCGAGCGCGGCTCGTGCGGCGTCCTGGGAGTCCGTCGCTCCCGGAGTCGTTGCGGTGGCCAGCAGCAGGACGGCGAAGGCTCGCGTCAGACCTGAGGTCGGATAGGGCATGGGGCCCTCCTCTCACCCTCAGTGTCCCGCCGTCCGCGACGAAAGGCGAGCGCGCGCGGAGGGAGTCAGCAGAACTCGTCGAGGATCCGGGCGAAACGCGGGGCGAGCACGAGCGTCCAGACGTCCTCGCGCCCAGGGAAGAGCTCGAGGGCGCGCGCGCGCACGAAAGCCACCAGGGCTTCGGCCTCGCCGCGCGGGGGGCGCGCCTGCCGCAGCAGCGCGCACGCGACGTCCACGGTCCGTCGCAGCCGATCGGCGCGCCACTGCTCCGCGGCGAGCGCTTCGGAGGTCGGGGCATTGTCCGGACGGTTGGCCATGCCGATTCGAGGCTCTCTAGTCCCGCGCGCCCGGGTCCCGTCCTGCGCGGACGTGCTTTGCCTTGAAGGTCAGGTAGCGGCTCGCCGCCAGGTTGAAGACGGCCCCGGCGGCGATCCCCACGAGAGCTGCGCCTTGCAGCGGCCAGGCGGGGAAGCGGGCGGCCGCCGCGAGAGTCACGCCGCAGTTCACGAGCGCTCCCGGCAGAGTCGCCGTCACGTAGCTCAGCAGCTGGCCGACGAGCGGCCGCGCGCGTGTCGCCGCGTCAAAGCGCCGGGCGAGCACGAAGTTGGCGGCCATCGCGCCGAAGATCGACAACGCGACGGCGCTGCGAGGCCCGGCCTCGGCGGCGCTGAGCGCCGTGAGCAACGCCAGGTTGACGATGGTGCCGACGACGCCGACCACCAGGAACTGCACGAGCGGCGTGAACAGCCCGAACTTGTAGATGTAGAGCCGCCACAAGTGGCGCAGGTAGAGCAGCTGCTGCGCGAGCGTCAGCTTGCTCTCCCCGAAGCGGCGGTCGGCGAAGTGGATCGGCACCTCGACCACGCGCTCGCAGCGGCACTTGACGACCAGCTCGAGCCCGATCTTGTAGCCGACCGGGTTGAACGCGCGGCCGGCCTCGAAGGTGGAGCGCCGCAGCGCGAAGAAGCCGGACATGGGATCGCTCACGTGCGTGAGCGGCAAGGCGAGCCAGGTGGCGACGCGGCTGTTGACCCAGCGCAGGAAGCCCCAGTCGTCGGCCGTGCTGCCGCCGTCCGTGTAGCGCGACCCGATCACGAAGTCGGCGCCCTGGACGAGCTTCTCGAGCATGCGGGGGATCGTCTCCGGCGGGTGGCTCAGGTCCGCGTCCATGCACACGAGCACATCGCCCTCGGCCTGGCGGAGCCCCTCGAGCACGGCCTGGCTCAGGCCGCGGTCCGTGGTCCGCACCACGAGCCGCACCCAGTCCTCTGGGCGCGCGCGCACGAGCTCGGCGGTGCCGTCGCGGCTGTCGTCGTCCACGATCGTGAGATCGAGGCGCAGCCGCTCGCCACGGGCGACGGCCGCCAGCCGGTCGACGAGGTGCGGGAGGTTCTCGGCCTCGCGATAAGTGGGCACGACGACGCTCACGCTCGCGCGCGGAGCGGCTTCGCCCGGCGTCGTGCGATCCGTCGACATGAGGGTGTGAAGCGTAGCAGATAGAATGCGGGTCTCCGGGCCGGAAGCACTCGAGAGTTGCGAGAGGAGATGAGCCATGGCCACGACCGCGCGCTTCTTGCGCTGGGACGACATGCCGCGGGAGAAGCTCAACGACCTGCTCGAGCGGCGGCTCGTGACCGGCGAGCGGATCATGCTTGCGCACGTCTACCTGAAGAAGGGCTGCCTCGTGCCGCGCCACTTCCACGAGAACGAGCAGCTCACCTACATCCTGGAGGGCGCGCTCCGGTTCTGGATCGGCGAGGACGAGAAGGACGAGCGCGTCGTGCGCGCGGGCGAGGTGCTCGTGCTTCCGTCGAATCTCCCGCACAAGGCGCTGGCGCTAGAGGACTCGCTGAGCGTGGACGTCTTCTGCCCGCCGCGCCAGGACTGGCTCGACGGCAGGGACGCGTACCTGCGCGGCCGCTGAGGCGCGCTTCTCGAGCCGCATGGCGTACCGGAACACCGTGCCGCGTCGCCCCTCGCTGGCAAACGCGTGCGCCCTGGCCCTGCTTCTCGCTCTGGGCGCCTGTGGCGGGGACGATCCCGGAGCTCCGGGAGATCCGGCCGCACCTGCGAGCGGCTCCGGCGACAGCTGGGCCAGCCTCGCCCCGATGACCGAGCCCCGCCAGGAGGTCGGCGTGGCCGCAGTGCAAAACCGCATCTTCGTGGCGGGTGGCTTTCGCGGCGACGGCAGCACCTCCAGCACTCTCGAGGTGTACGACGCGTCGGCGAACGCCTGGTCGGTGCTCGCGCCCATGCCGGTGGCCGTGAACCACCCCGGGGCCGCAGCCGTGAACGGTCGCGTCTACGTGATCGGCGGATCGCTCGGCTCCGGCGCCTCCACCGATGCCGTGCAGGAGTACGACCCGGCGCGCAACGACTGGGGCCTCAAGGCACCCATGCCCACCGCGCGCAACGCCGTCGTCGCCGGCGTGCACGGCGGTCGCATCTACGTGGCCGGCGGGGCCCCGGGCGGACGCGTTCTGGAGGCCTTCGATCCCGCAGTCGACCGCTGGGAATCGTTGCCGCTCATGTCGACTCCACGCAACCACCTGGCGGGCGGCTTCGTCGGCGACCGCTTCTTCGCGATCGGCGGGCGGCCCCCTAATACCCTGGCCGTGAACGAAGCATTCGACGTCGTCACGCGCGCCTGGCTCGGCCGCGCCGCCATGCCCACCGGCCGCTCCGGGCATGGCGCGGCCGTGGTGCGGGGCTGCGTCTACGTCTTCGGCGGCGAAGGCAACACCGCCCGGCCCGACGGCGTCTTCCCCCACAATCAGGTCTACGACGCACGCAGCGACAGCTGGGCGACGCTCGCGCCGATGCCCACGCCGCGGCACGGCATCGGCGCCGCGGCGATCGGCGACCGCATCTTCGTACCGGGCGGCGCCACCGTGCAGGGCTTCGGGGCCACGGCGGCACACGAGGTCTACAGCGTGCCCGCTGGCCGCTCGTGCGAGTAACGGCTACGCTCGTGCTGAAGCTTTAGGAGAACCATGGCCACGACCGCGCGACTCCACCGCTGGAACGACATCCCGCGCGAGAAGCTCAACGACCTGCTCGACCGCAGGCTGGTCACCGGCGAACGGATCATGCTCGCCCACGTCTACCTGAAGAAGGGCTGCGTCGTGCCGAAGCATTTCCACGAGAACGAGCAGCTGACATACATCCTCGAGGGGGCTCTCCAGTTCTGGCTGGGCGAGGACCAGAAGGAAGAGCTCGTGGTGCGTGCTGGCGAGGTGCTCGTGATCCCGTCGAACCTGCCGCACAAGGCGCTGGCGCTCGAGGACACGCTCGACGTCGACGTCTTCAGCCCGCCGCGGCAGGACTGGCTCGACGGCACCGACGCCTACCTGCGCGGGCGCTGAAGCGTGGACCTCGGCCTGGGCGGCAAGGTCGCGCTCGTGGCGGGCGCGAGCCGGGGGCTCGGCCACGCGATCGCCCGCGAGCTGGCGAGCGAAGGCGCCGCGCTGGTCGTGTGCGCGCGGGGCGAGGAGCGGCTGGCCGAGGCCGCCCGCGGGATCGCCGAGGCGACAGGGGCCAGGGTGCTGCCGGTCGCCGCGGACGTGTCGAAGCCGGGCGACGTGGCGCGGCTCGCCGCGGCTGCGCACGCGGCGTTCGGCCGCGTCGACATCCTGGTCACGAACTCGGGAGGGCCGCCGCCCGGGACCTTCGAGACGACGCCGAGGGAAGCCTGGCAGGGGGCGTTCGACGTGCTGCTCGCGAGCGCCGTCGAGCTGACGCGCGCGGTGCTCCCGGGCATGAAGGAGCGCCGCTTCGGGCGCATCCTGAACGTCACCTCGATCACGGTGAAGCAGCCGGTCGACAACCTGATCCTGTCGAACGCGCTGCGCGCCGCGGTCACGGGCATGGCTCGCACGCTCGCGAGCGAGGTGGCGCCTTTCGGGATCACCGTCAACAATCTGCTTCCCGGCTACACGCGCACCGAGCGGCTCTCCGAGCTGGCCGAGGCCACGGCGCGCCGCACGGGCGGCTCGCCGTCCGACTTCTACGCGCGGCTCGAGAGCGAGATACCGATGCGCCGCGTCGCCGACCCGCGCGAGCTCGCCGCGCTCTGCGCATTCCTCGCCTCCGAGCGGGCCTCGTACATCACGGCGCAGTCGATCGCCGTCGACGGCGGCTGGATCAGAGGCCTGTTCTGACCTTGCGCTTGCGCGCGGTGACGAGCACCGCGATCTCGTCGGGCCGCGGGTTCGTGAAGTCGAGGCGGATGCGGCCGTCCTCGGTCTCGCTGACAGTGGCCGGGATCGACGAGTTGGTCAGGTAGTAGCCGGCGGGCAGCACCACGGCGTTGCTAGGCCTTCCGAACGTTCGGTCGAAGACGAGCTCGTCGCCGTCGAGCCGGTAGCGAGCGGGGTCGGTGTAGGTCTCCGAGATCCGCAGCCGCCGGGTTTCGCCGGGGCCGACCTTCGGGAAGCGGACCACCACGACTTCGCTCTCCGGGCGGACTGGCTCGCCAATGTCGATCCCCGCCTTCGCGATCGCGTCGCCCTTGAGCGTCTCGACCGGCAGCGCTTCGCCGGTGTCGAGCGCCACCGCCTTCGGGTTCGAGACGGTGCTGCCGGCGCGCACGACGTTCAGGTAGCGGTCGGCGCCCTCTCGCGACTCGGTGAGGTCATGGTAGAGGTCGAAGGCGTGCGTCTCGGGCGGCTGCAGGAAGTAGACGATCTCGCGGTCCTGCCGCGCCCGCTCGGCCAAACGTTGAGTGCGTTCCTGGGCTGCCGCCGGGAGCGCCGCGACGAACGATGCCGCCAGGAGCCCGACTCGCGCGTTCATGGCAGCCTCCGGCCCTTGACGACGACACTCGCCGCATCGGGCCCGGGGTTCACGAAGCTCACCATCACGCGGCCGTCCGGCTGCTGCAGCACCTGCGCGGGGACGTTGCAGGCAACGAGCTCGTAGCCCGGCGGCAGCACGACGGAGTTGCGACGGACGCCGAGCGAACGCGCGAACACGATCCGCTCGCCATCCACGAAGTAGCTCTTCGGGTCGCGATAGGTCTTGTCGATGCGCAGGCGCTGCTCGCCTCCGCCCGGCACCGGCCGCGCCAGGTAAACCTTGATGTAGCGCGTGTCGGGGTCTGCGCCCTCCTGGCCGGCCGCCCGGGCCTCGGCGCCGCTCACCACCTCGAAGCGCAGCGGCTTGCCGCTCGCACGGTCGTAGACCGCTTCGTCGGTCGCCTCGCTGCCCTTGCGGATCGGGTTGAAATAGAAGCTCGCTCCCGGCTTCGTCGCCGTCACCTCGTAGACGATCCGGAACTGCGCCGTCTCGGGGCCGAGCAGCTCGTAGCGCGTGTAGTCGTCGGACTCCGACGACTGCGCAGCGGCCTGCGAGCCCGCGAGTGCGATGACGAGAGCGAGCGCCGAAGCAAGGCGCGCGTGCGGCATCGGTCACCTCCGTCCACGCTGAACCAGCGCACCATACCAGAAGGCCGTAGCGGCATCGAAGCCACGAGCCGGACGATCGCGTAGACTCGCGCCAATGCCACGCTTGATGCCGCTAGCCGTTCTCGTCGCGTCGGGCTCCCTCGCAGCCGCCTCGGACCGAGACTGGCCGGGCCTGCGCGGCCCGCGCCACGACGGCGCGGCCGCCGGCACGCTCGAGGCGAGCGAGGGCGCTGGCTTCGCCGTCGCCTGGCGCGCGGCGCTCGGGGCCGGCTACTCCTCCGTGGCGGTGGCGGGCGGCCGCGCCGTGACGCTCTTCTCCGACGGCAAGAGCGACGTGGCGGCGGCCTTCGACGTCCGCACGGGGCGCGAGCTGTGGCGCTACGCCATCGCACCGACGCTGCGCGGAAAGGACGGGTCCTTCGACGGCCCGATCGCGACACCGGTGGCGGCGGCCGACCGGGTGTACGGTCTCGGGCCGCTCGGGCACCTGTTCGCGCTCGACGCCGGCAGCGGTCGCGAGCTCTGGAAGGTGGACCTCGCCGCCAGCGAGCAGGCTCCCGCGCCGCACTACGGTTACGCCGCCTCTCCGGTCCTCGCGGACGGCACCCTGGTGGTTCTCGTCGGAGCGAAGGAAGGCGGGGCGATCGCTGGATTCGACGCGGCCACCGGCGCGCGGCGCTGGCGGCTGGGCGACGACGTGGTCGCCTACCAGGTGCCAGTAGTCGTGACGATCGGCGGCCGCCAGCGAGTGGTCGCGGTCGGCGACGCGAAGCTCTTCGTCGTCGATCCCGCGAGCGGGCGGCTGCTCGTCGAGCACGCGCATGGCGGCCAGCCGCACCCGATGGCGAACGAGAGTCTCGTGCCCGTGCCGGCGGGGGAGGGACGGCTGTTCCTGAAGCACCGGCTGGACACGTCCACGATGCTGCGGCTCACGGCCGACGGCGACGAGCGCGTGCGCGTCGAGACGCTGTGGACGGCGCCCGTGCTGCGCCAGACGTACGTCGTGCCCGTGTACCACGACGGCTTCCTGTACGGCATGAGCGGCCGGATGACGCTCACCTGCGTGGACGCGGCGACGGGCGCGCAGCGCTGGCGCTCGCGCGAGCCGGGCGACGGCTTCCCGCTGCTGGTGGGCGACGACCTCGTGATGCTGACGAAGGAGAGCACGCTGCACGTGGGGCGGGCCAGCCCCCAAGGCTGGACCGAGCGTGCGCGTATCGACCTGTTCGGCGACGTCGTCTGGTCGCCGCTCGGCTTCGCGGACGGCGCCTTCTTCGCGCGCGGGCAGAAGCAGATCGCCCGCGTCGATTGGCGCACGCGCGAAGCCGCGGCGGCGGCCGGCAAGCCGGCGGCTCCCGCGCCGTCTTCACCACGCTTCGCGAGCTTCCTGGCGGGGCTCGGGACAGCACCCGACAAGACGCAGGCGTTAAGCGCTTTCCTGGCGGCGCTGCCGCCGGGCCCTCTCGTCGAGTGGCCCGACCGGGTCGTCTTCCTCTACCGCGGCCCCGCGAGCGACGTCGCCATCGCGGGCGACATGAACGGCGACCGCCGCGAGGACCCGATGTGGCGCGTGGAGGGGACCGATCTCTTCTGGTACGAGGCGACGCTCGAGCCCGACGCCCGCGTCAACTACCACTTCGTGCGCGACTTCGAGGAGCGGCTGCCGGACCCGCGCAACCCGCAGCGGGTCCCCGGTCACAGGAGCGGCACGCTCGGGACGTTCCCGGCGGAGCAGTCGTCGCTCGCCATGCCGGGCTGGCGCGCGCCGGACCACCTGCGCGAGGTGGCGGCCGCGCGGCGCGGCCGCATCGCGGAGCACGTGGTCGAGAGTGCGACTCGCCCGGGCGCGAAGGTCTCCGTGAAGGTCTATCTCCCACCCGGCTACGACCAGGGCCGCGAGCGGCTGCCGGTCGCCATCGTCCTGGGCGGCGATCAGGCCCGCGAGGCGGGCCTCGTGCCGCGCTCGCTCGACAACCTGATCCCGGCTCGCGTGGCGCCGGTGCTGGTGGCCTTCCTCGGCAACCCCGAGTGGGGGGCGAAGCCGCCGTCGGACGACGAGTCCGACGCGGCGCTCGCGGAGCTCGTGTCGCGGGACGTGCTCGGCCTTCTCGACGCGAGCTACCGGACCGACACGGCGCCCGACCGGCGCGCCGTGATCGGCGCCGGCTTCTCCGCCTATCAAGCTGCTGAGCTCGCGTTCCGACGGCCGCAGGTCTACGGCGCGCTCGGGCTGCAGACGATCATCATGCTCGACAGCGACGACGAGCTGCTCCGCAAGCAGGTGCCCGCCGCGGCCGAGGCGCCGCTGCGCGTATACCTCGACTGGGGCCGATACGACTACCACGCGACGCGCGAGGCCTGGGACATGGGCGGAGCGAACGCGCGCTTCGCGGCCTTCCTCCGTGAGCGCGGCTACCGTCCTGCGGGCAGCGAAGCGCCGGAGGGCGCCGGCTGGGCCGGCTGGCGCAACCGAACCGACCGCGTGTTCGAGACGCTGTTCCCGCCGAAAGCCACCGCGGGCCCTGCCAG
>DATBSL010000063.1:0-10233 GCA_036559805.1 Vicinamibacteria bacterium | reverse complement strand
AGCAGCGCGCCGAGGTCGATTTGCAGGGCTGCCGCCGAGGCCGGCCGCTGCTTCGGGTCGCGGTGGAGCGCTCGCGCGAAGAACACCGCGACGGGCTCGGGGCACGCGGGCGCCCAGTGCCGGAGGTCCTCCAGCCGTACGAGCCTGACGTTGCCGAGCGTGCGCTGGAGGTCCTGGCCGCGGAACGGATGGACGCCCGCGATCAGCTCGAACAGGACGAGGGTGAGGCCCCACAGGTCTTGCTGCGGCCCGGGCGGGTTCCCCGCCAGCACCTCCGGCGAGAGGTAGATCGGGGTTCCCGCCGGTCCCCAGCTGCGCGTGTTGTGCTCGGGCGCGTGCGGGATCCAGTGATCCCCGGCCTCGGGGGCGCTCGCGGCGCCCGGCTCGATCAGCCGCGCGAGGCCGAAGTCGAGCAGCTTCGGGTGGCTCTCGCCGTCGAAGCCGATGTTGCTGGGCTTCACGTCGCGGTGCAGCAGCCCGCGGCGGTGGATCGCGTCGAGGGCGTCGGCGAGCTCGATGCCGAGCCGAAGCGTCTGGTCGACCGGCCAGGGCGATCGCATCCTGCGCGCGAGCGTGCCGCCGGCGAGGTGCTCGACCACGAGATACGGCAGGCCCTGCCAGCTCTCGACCGCGTGGATCACGGCCACGGCCGGGTGGCTGACGGCCGCCATCGACCGGGCCTCCTGGCGCAGCCGCTCGGTCGCCCCGTGCGACACGTGCGGCAGCGTCTTGACGGCGACGCTGCGCTCGAGGACGCGGTCGATCGCGCGGTAGACGATCCCCATCCCGCCCTGGCCGAGCCGCTCCTGCAGCTCGAGCTTCCCGAGCAGGACGCGCGGCAGCGGCGCGACCACGACGGGGCTGCCGCAGCTGCACTGCTCTTGCGCGGAGGGGTGCACGCGCCGGCAGCGCAGGCACTCGCTCGCCGGCAGCGCATCGTCGTCGGGGTGCTCCGCACCGGTGCGACTCGCGTCCTGGAGCCCCTTGTTCTCCAGGGCGAGCCCGACCGCCTGGGCGAGATCGGAGATCTCCCAGCGCTCGTCCCGGGTGAACGGAGCCTTGTTGCGTTTCCCGCTCAGGACGAGCAGCCCGGCCGTGGCGCCGCCCGCACCAACGAGCGACACGAGCAGCGCCGTGCGGCTGTCGGTGACCCAGCGCTGGTCTTCGGCCGGCAGGAGCGTGAACACCGACTCCGGGTCGGTGGAGTCCGTGAAGAGCGGAGTCGGCTCCGCGGCGCTCAGGCTCGGCAGGGCCGAGCTGGCCGGCAACGGGCGCACCTTCCCCGCCATGGGAACGAACCACTTGCGCTCGCGCGAGGGAACGAGCAGCGACGCGGCCTCGACCGAGAGCTCCTTGGCGAGCTCGGCCAGCAGCGTGTCGGCGGCCTCGCGCGTCGTGCCTCCCTTGCGGATCGCCTGTCCGGCGCGCAGGCGCAGCCGCGACCAATCGGCGTGCGAGCGCTCGAACAGCTGATCGAGCCGACGTGTCAGCGAGGCGCGGGTCGCGAGCAGCACGAGCCCCAAAGCACCCGTCCCCATCAGCAGCAGGCCCTCGGTGCCGGCGAGCAGCGCGGTGAGCGGCTGGTCGCGGCGCTCGTAGAGATAGGTGGCGAGCACGACGAGCGGGGCGATCGTGAGAGCCGCGAGAGTCGTACGGGCGAGCAGGTATCGCCCGGCTCGCCCGAGGAGCGGGCCGACGGCCAGCAGCCGGTCCGCGACCACGGCATGCGCCGTCAGGATCGGGACGAACAGCAGCGGAGGGAACAGGATCAGCGAGCCGAACGCCATCGCGCCTGGAGCGTCCATCAGCCGCCGAAATGGAGGCACGAGCGCCTCGGCCAGGATCTCCAGCACCATCGGGCCGAGCCCGAGCGCGAGCCCGAGCGCGAAGCGCGCGACGCGGCGCTGCTCGCTCGGGGCCGCCGAGCGGCTGCGCAGCATCGACACGAGCAGCGCCGGCGCCGCGAGGGCCGCGAGCACGCCCCAGTACGCGAACGCCTGGCCGCGGGTGAAGCCGCCGTCGACGACCGTGAGGCCGACGCTCGGCTCGGGCAGGATGCCGATCGACGCGGACGCGTTCAGCAGCCACAGCGCCGCCCCGATGGCGCCGGTCACCGTTATCGCGAGCCGGATCAGCTTCTCGCCGCGCTCCAGGTGGAGCACGCGCGGGAACGAACGGACGAAGCTCCACAGGCAGAACGGCAGGAAGACCTCGACCTGCGCGAGCTGCCAGAGCGGCCGTTCCGTGACGGACGCCAGCAGGCTCGCGGCGAACGCGCCGGCGGGCGGCCCGGCGAACGCGGACGCGACCGTCATGAACACTCCGGCCAGCCAGAGCGCGCGGCGGTCGCGCGTGCCCCCGCGGATCAGCCACAGCGCGCTGCCGCCGAAGGCGAGCATCGCCGCGCGCTCCCAGATCCCTGTCGACGGGAGGCCGCGGCCGCGCACGCCGAGCAGGAAGCCCACGATCCCGAACACGAGCTGGCAGGCGCCCAGGCCGAGGATCAGCCACAGCCACGGAGGGGCGCTCAGGAGCGGCGAGGTGCGCTCGAGGCTGACGTCGCCGCCGAGCGTCGTGTCCATTCCGGAGTCCGCGATCGTGCGCAGGGCGCGCATGACGCCCTGCTGCTCGGTGGGGAGGATGCGCTCGGCGCTCGTCCAGTCGACCGCCTCGCCGTCCGCTACCGCGCCGGCGATGCGCGCGAGGATCCGCTCGCCCTTGTCAGTCAGCGCCCATCTCCTCGGCGAGACGCAGCAGCGCGCGGTGCACCGCCATGCGGGCGGCGTCGGCCGTGGGCCGCCCGCAGGCGAGCGCGATTTGCGCGTAGCTGTAGCCGAGGTCCAGCCGCGCGATCACGAGCTCGCGGTCTTCGGTGGGAAGGCTCTCGATCGCCTGGTGGAAGCGCTCTTCCTGCTCGCGGCTCAGCAGGCGTCCGAGCGGCGACAGCCCGGGCTCGGCGGCGAGGTCGGCCTTGTCGAGCGAAACCTGCGGCGGGCGGCGGCCGCGGCGCCGCAGCTCGTCGGTCACGCGGTTGCGAATCGCCTGCCGCAGGTATGCGCGCAGGGCGTCGCGGCGCCTGGGCTCGAAGCGATCGAGGTGTCGCAGCGCGCCGACCATCGCGTGCTGGACCAGGTCGGCGGTGTCGAGGTCTTGCGCCCCGCGACGCAGGCGCCCGTGCGCCCAGCGTCGCAGCGAGGGCAGCAGCCGGGCGAACAGCCCGTCGAGCGCTTCGCGGTCGCCGCCGCGCGCGCGCTGCAGGAGTGCGAGCGTTGTGGTCGAGCGGCCGGACCCCGCGCTCGGGGTGGAGCCGGGCCCCATCACCATGTCCGTTGCTGGATCGCCAACCGCCGCTCCCGAATCGCCAGCATAGGTTCGCCTGTCGGGGCTGTCAATCGAGCGGGGTCTGGTCGTCCACTTCCGCTGCCAGCACCCCCGCGACGGCGCGCACGTCCTCGAGGCGATCGGCAGAGATCTCGCCGGTGATGATCGCGTGCCGCTCGAACCGGCCCGGGTTGGCGAGCGTCATCCGGCCGGCCCGAAGCACCTGCTCGAGGGCGGCGGCGCGTGCCGCGGGATCCCGGACGAGCGCCGCCTCGAGCGTGACGTGTACCTTCACGGTGCGGCTTCCAGGCGCTCGGCGGGCGCTCCCGCCCGGACCAGACCGTGTCCGCAGTCGCGGGGGTCGCCGATGGGCTGCGCGCGCGACTCGAGCAGAGCGCGCAGCTCGCGCGCGGAGAGCGTCGGCTGCTCCTCGAGGTAGAGCGCAGCGATGCCCGCGGCGTGGGGCACGGCCATGCTGGTGCCGCTCATCGAGCGGAAGCGACCGCCGACCCACGCCGAGTAGACCGAGACACCCGGGGCCGACACGTTCACCTCGCCCGTCTGGTCCATCTGCCGCCCGCTGAAGGAGGCGACCTTGCCGGCACGCGCCACGGCTCCAACGGCGACGAGCGACGGGCAGGCCGCCGGGTTGTCGACGGGCTGCGTGTGCCAGGGCCGCGCGCTGGCGTTGCCCGTGGGCGCGAGCAGCAGCACGCCGGGCTCGCTCGCCAGGAGCGTCTCCGCCACCCGTTCGAACACCGCCGAGTGAGCCTGGCCCGCGCCCCGGTTGAACACGCAGCTCAGCGAGATGACGCGCGCGCCGTTCGCGGCCGCCCAGTCGATGCCGTCGAGAATCCAGTCGGTGAAGCCGGCGCCCCGGTCGCTCAGTACCTTGCCCACGAGCAAAGTCGCGTCCGGCGCGACCCCGTAGCGCGTGCCAGAAACCGAGCGGAGCGGGCCGCCCACGACACCGGTGCAGTGGGTGCCGTGGCCGTGCGCGTCCTGCACCGACTCGCCGGGCACGAAGCTCGCGGTCTGCCCGTTTTCGAACAGGCGCGCGCCCAGGTCGGGATGGTCGAGGTCGACACCGGTGTCCAGCACGGCTACCGTCGCGCCGTCGCCGAGACGCTTCCGCTCGGGTGATACCCCGATCAGGTCGAGGCACCAGCTGTGGGCTTCGCGGGCCGCGGCGGCGGCGGCCGGCGCCGGGTCGGACTCCCCCCGATCCGACACGACACACGGCTCGTTCGGCAGGACGGCCGCGACGGAATCGAGCCGAAGCAGCCGCGCCGCCTGGTCGCCGTGGAGCTCCGCCACGGCCACGCCGAACCGCTCGTAGACGCGCGCGAGCGGCCTCTCGAGCCGCCGCGCCCGGAGCACGACGGTGCCGGACCGGGCGCGGCTCTGGCTGGGTTCCCCCGCTCCCAGCAGGCTCGAGAGCTCGCTGACGTTCCGCGATTGCGGCTCGCGAAAGACGACGATCCGGTTCACTCGACCTGGAAGAGGGTCTGTGCTTTCGCCATGAGCTCGGGCGAGGCGTCGGTGACGTCGACCACGGCGCACCACCGGCCGGCCACGTGTGCCTGGCCGTTCGCAGCGGCCGGGATCGGGCAGGCGTGACGGGCGGCGATCGTGCCGACGAGGGCGTGGTCGGCGGGCAGCTCGCCGGGCGCAGTGCCGGGTCCGGCTTCGGTTTCGGCGAGGAGGGCCGCGATCGCTCCCGCCCAGCGCGCGAGCCGCAGCACCTTGGGTGACTCCCGATCCCAGGCGCGCGGGCGCCGGAACTGGACCTCGAAGTCCGGCCGGTAGGCGGCGCGAATCCGCTGGGCCGCCGCTTCGCCCATGGTCCAGGGACGTGCTCCCTCGTTCATGGCGGCGACGGCCTGATCGAGCGCCTCGTCAACGGTGAAATTGCTCTTGACCTGCATCGGTGGCCTCCTCAAAAGCCGGAACGGGGGGCTCCCTCAGCGCGGCGCGACTCTACGTTCGCGAGCGAGCGGAGGGAGGCTCGGTTCGGCGGTCATCTTTGTAAACGATTCCAAGGCCAAAATCGAACGATTTCTATCACAGCGCCACCTTGTCCCTCGCAGGTCGATCAAGTGCTTGTCGAACTGCCAGGCACAAACTGTCGGTGGTGAAAGGTTTTTCGATAAGTGCGGCTGTTTCGCTCAGGCCGCGCTGCTGGCCCGCAAGGCCCTGTGGATAGCCCGACATGTAGAGCACTCGCACTTCCGGGCGCACTCGCTTCAGCTCGTGCGCGAGATCGACTCCTCCGAGCCTGGGCAGGACGACGTCGGTGAGGAGCAGGTGGATCGGCCCAGCGTAGTCGCTCGCCACACGCAGCGCCTCCTGCCCGTCGCCTGCCCCGAGCACGGTGTAGCCTTCCGGCTTCAGCACCTCGCAGAACATCTCGCGCAGGACCTCGGTGTCCTCGACGACGAGCAGCGTCTCGGCGCCGCGGGCCCTGGGCTGCGCCTTCGTCGGGACGACCACGGGCAGGGCGCGCGCGTCGCAGAGCGGCAGGTAGACCTTGAAGGTGCTCCCGATCCCCGGCACGCTGTGGATTCCGATGAAGCCGCCGCTCCGCTTCACGATCTCCTGGACCGCCGCGAGCCCGAGACCGGTGCCCTCCCCCGGGGCCTTGGTCGTGAAGTACGGCTCGAAGACCCGCTGCTGGGTGGCCGAGTCCATGCCCATGCCCGAATCCGCCACGGCCAGCATCACGAAGGGACGCGCCTGGCTGTCGCCAAGGTCGACGTTCGCCGTCTCGATGCGCAGCTGGCCGCCCTTCGGCATCGCATCGCGGGCGTTCGCCACGAGGTTCACCAGGATCTGCTCCACCTCGGCGAGGTCCGCCTTCACGAGCCCGAGACAGTCGGCCGTGGCGACCGACAGCTCGACGGCGTCTCCGAGCAGCCGCCGCAGGATCGGCTCGAGCTCCTTCACCACGGAGCCCAGGTCGAGCGGGCGCGGCTGCAGGGCAGGCTTGCGGCTGAGGGCCAGAAGCTGGCGCGTGAGGCGGGCGGCGTTCTCGGCCTCCGCCTGGATCCGCTCGAGCCGGCCGCGCCCCGGGTGATCGCTCCCGAGGTCGGCGTGGAGCAAGCCGCAGTAGGCGAGCACGATCCCCAGCACGTTGTTGAAGTCGTGAGCCACGCCCGAGGCCAGCTCGCCGATCGCCTTCATCCGCTGGGCCTCGCGCAGCTTTGCCTCGACCGCGAGCTGGGTATAGGTGTCGCGGACGAGGATGCAGGCGTACTCCGCCCCCTGGAGGCCGACGTGGCTGATGGCGAGCTCCACGGGGAAGACGCCCCCGTCCGTGCGCCGCTGCGTGGACTCGAAGCTCACGGAGCCCAGCTCGCCGAGCTCCCGCCAGGCGTCGGACCACTGGCGCGTCGGCCAGGAGAGCACCTCGTGCACGCTCGCGGTCAGAAGCTGCTCCTCGGAGTAGCCGAGCAGCCGACACGCGTCCGCGTTCACGTGAACGATGCGACCGTCCGGCCGGGCGACCAGCATCGCCACGCCCCGTGGCTCCCGCGTTCGCTCCGGCAGGCGGTGGCCCCCGCGTGCGGATTCCTGGACTCTCTGCGCCCGCCCCGACCTGGTTTCGCCTGTCGTCTCCATGGCCATGGTGTCGCCCGCGGGTCGGGCTCACTAGCTATAACGACGGCAGGGCGCCAGGCGAACACAAGTTCCCTCGCTTGCGTTCGCCAATGGTGCGAGTATCAGTTGACGGGCACCGCCCCCCGATGAGCGGGAGCCGACATTCGTTTGCCGCCGTGGACGAGCCCAGAGGTTTACGATGAAGAAAACCAAGACAGTCGCGTTTTTCCAGACGTGCGTGGTGACCGTCGCGCTCGGGTCGAGCGCGGCATTTGCACAGGATCCCGCACCCGCCACGGCCGCGCCAGCGCCGGCGGCCGCCCTGAAACCGGCGAACCTGGGGCTCATCGTGTATCCCGGCTCGGCGCAGGACGCCGCACAGCAGGCCAAGGACGAAAACGAGTGCTACGGCTGGGCGCGGCAGCAGACCGGGATCGACCCCACCGCCACGCCGGCACCGGCCCCCGTGGCCGAGGCGCCGAAGGGCGGGGCGGTCAAGGGCGCGGCCCGCGGTGCGGCGAGGGGAGCCGCCGTCGGCGCGGTCGGCGACGACGACCGCCACCGTGACGAGGGAAACCTCGACGCCGGAGAAGGCGCGGCGGCGGGCGCCGCGGCTGGCGCGGTCAAGGGGCGGCGAACGCAGAAGAAGGCCGGCAAGCAGGCCGAGGCTCAAGCGCAGCAGACCGCACAGGCTCAGGACACCGCGACGAAGGACACGTTCAAGAAGGCCTGGGGCGCCTGCCTCGAGGGTCGCAAATACACGGTCAAGTAGGAAGGCCGGTCAGGGCATCGGAATCTGCTGAATCGCCCTGTCGATTCGTGCCGCCGCGCGTTCGTAGGCTTCGGCCGTCCCGTGCATCTCGTCCCGCCAGTCCTTCTGGTACGCGTTGCCGGCGAGGTCGTTCGAGAAGTCGGAACGCAGGTCCACGGGAACGATGACGTCGCCGAAGCGGCTCTTGACCTCGGTGATCACCAGCGGAAGCGTCACCTCGTTGAAGTACCCGATCAGCTCGGCCATGACCTTGGTGTTCGCTCGCAGCTCGGCCGGGGGCTGAGGATCGCTCGATACGTACCCCTTCCTGACGAAGACGGGCTGGAGCCAGGGCCCGCTCATGCCGAGGATCGGGTAGTCGCGCCCGTCCGGGACGGGGTGGGCGTAGCCGTGGATCAGGATCGGCCGGCGCTCCTTGAAGTACTCGTCCGAGAACGTGACGAGCGAGCTCACGAGATGCACGATCGTGCGCGGGATCTCCTCCCTGAGCTGGCCGGCGAGGACGGAGGCATTGAGCGGCGGGACGTCCGGGTGCTTGTGGTTCAAGACGGCGTCGAAGACGCCCACGAAGTCGTTGCCTCCGCAGGACAGCAGGATGGCGCGCGCCTTCTTGCGCTCGTCCGCGAGCTCCTTGAAGAGATCGTGCACCTCTTCGAGCTGCTTCGGGATGTAAGCCATCGCCTCGGCGGTGTGGCCGTGCCGAGCCGCCGACTTCACCTGGTACGAGTAGTCCTTCTTCAGCGACTCGGCGATGTCCTTGAAGAAGGGATAGTCGAACCAGGAGTCGCCTTCGAGGATCAGGTGGCCGCCGAAGCGCCGGGTGCCCGCGCTAACCGCGGCGTCCCTCGCCTGCGTCTCCCGCACGATCCGCCTGGCGAGCTCGACGCCCTGCTGTGCAGCGCGGTCGAACAGATCCGCCATGAGTGTCCTCCTTGTCTCGAACGCGCTTCAGGCTTGCGACGGGCGTCCCTGACCGCGCGTGCTAGCATCGCACTGCGATGGGTCGCCTCGATTTCGAGAACCGCACGAACCCACGCGTGAGCCTGTTCCAGCCGATCCAGTGCGAAGGCGCCGAGGCGAGCGCGGCCTGCCAGGCGGCCGACCTGAGCGTGGGCGGCATGTTCCTCGACCACACGGGTCCGGCTTTCAAGGCCCAGGAGCTCGTCGGCGTCCGCTTCAGCCTGGCCCACGGAGAGGCTCCGATCGCGGTCGAGGCCGAGGTGAACTACGTGCAGCCGGGGATCGGCATGGGGATACGCTTCCTGAACCTCGATCCCGCCGATCGCGAGCGGATCGCCGCCTACGTGGACCGCATGCTCAACCGGCCCGTGCTCCAGGGCCAGATCCACCTGCGCAAGAGCTCGCGGGTCTCGATCAACTTGCCGGTCCGCGTGCTCGCTGCGCAGCCGGACGGCGCCGAGATCGACGAGGCCACCCAGATCGTCACCCTGAGCAAGCACGGCGCGTGCCTGCTGGTGAGCGGACGGATGGACGTCGGCGACAAGCTGCTCGTGCTGACCGCGGGCGGCCGCGAGTTTCAGAGCAGCGTCGTCTGGGTGGCCAACCGCGAGCCGAGCCGCGCCGACTGCCAGGTGGGCATCCAGTGCCGCGGCCTCGCACAGTTCCTCGGCTTTTCGTTCCCCTGACCCCGCTTCGCGTCAGCTCCGGAGCTTCTTGAACAGCTCCAGGTTCGCCTTCAGCGACTCGAGCGGCGGCACGCCTTCTTTCTCGTACTCGATGATGTACCACTCGATGCCGCCGACCGTCTCGGCGGCCGTCATGATCGCCGCCCAATCGAGCTCGTCGGCCCCCAGGTACGCGTTCGGGTCCTTCTTCGAGAAGGGCTTGACGTGCATCGAGATCGTGCGCCCCGCGTTTCGCTGGATGAACGACTGAGGCGTCACGCCTTCCGCCTCGGACGCGTTGCCGGTGTCGAACTGCAGGATCACGTCCTTCGAGGTCTGGTCGGCAAAGCGGTTCCACCAGTACTCGCCGTCGATGCGGTTGAAGTCGGTCGTGTGGTTGTGGTACCCGACGCGCATCTTGTGCGCCTTCAACCGCTCGGCGACCTGGTTGACCTCGTCCGCGGTCTTCTTCAGCAGCTCGGCCGACGTGTAGACCGCCGGCGCCAGCGAGCGGATGATCAGGTTCCGGTTCCCGATCGCCTGGTTGAACTCCACGCTGGCGGCGAGCATGTCGCCCTGCAGCTCGGAGAGGCGATGGTGAAACCCGCACGGCTTCAGCTTGGCGGCGTCGAGGTGCGCTCTCCACTCGGCGCCGGGCCTGCCGAACGCGTTCTCGAGCTCGACCGCCTGATAGCCAAGCGCCCCGAGCGCCTTGAGCGTCCCGGGAATGTCGCTGGCCAGCTGCTTGCGCACGCACCAGAGCTGTGTGCCGATTGGAATCGGCTTCCACGCCGCCGCGCTGGCGCGACCGACGGGCGCGAGCCATGCAGCGGCCGCGGCGGCGCCGCCGAGCCTGAGAGCGTCACGACGCGTCACTGGCAATGCACTCATGATCGGTTCCTCCGTTGGCGGCAT
>DATBSL010000062.1:0-12970 GCA_036559805.1 Vicinamibacteria bacterium | reverse complement strand
CACCACCGCCAGCTTCCGGGACGCGGCCCTCAAGGACGGCCGAGAGTACTCCTCGCGCAAGCACTCCCGCGGACCGCGCTGGGTGAGCATCGGCCCCACGGGCGCGGACTACGAGCAGAACGGCAGCTTCACCGGCAAGGTACGGGACAGCGGGCGAGCGCGCACGATCCTGCCGCATCCGTGGGACAAGGACGTCGTCTACTTCCTGACCTCGGGCGGCGGCCTGTGGCGGACCGACAACTGGACCTCCGAGAACACCCGCTGGAAGCCGCTGACCGACGACCTTCCCACGACGGGCGGCGGCGCGGTCGCGTTCGGGCGCTCCCCGAACACGCTCTATCTGGGCCTGGGCGACCCCTACGACCAGATCCTCGTGGGCGGCGCGATGGTGAAGTCGAGGAACGGGGGCAACGACTGGAGCGACCCGATCGAGCTCGGGAGCGCCGTCTCGGTCCGCGACGTCAAGGTCGACACGAGCCAGTTCCACGACATCGTGCTGGCGGCGACGGACAGCGGCCTCTATCGCTCGACGGATTCGGGCACGAGCTACGCTCCCGCGGCGGAGCTCGCCGGCATGTCGGTCTGGAGCATCGAGCGCACGAGCGCGGGCTGGCTGGCCTCCGCGCAGCCCTGCCCGGCCGTGGCCGTCGGATTGCGCTGCGGCCTGCCGACGACGCTCTTCCTGTCGACCGACCGCGGCGCCACCTGGGCCCCGATCACGAACGCGGGGAACGTCTTCGCGGACAACGGGCGCACGACGCTCGGCGTCGCAAAGCCCGGAGCCGCCGTCGTTTACGCGTACTCGAGCACGGTGACCGACGCCGCAATGAAGGACGTGTACCGCTCGGCCGACGGCGGCCAGACGTGGGTGGCGAACGGCGTCAACACGACCAAGGTCCCGACCAACCCGATCCCCGGCAGCATGCCCAACATGAACATCTGCCACGGGCAGTGCTGGTACAACCAGATGCTCCTCGTGGATCCGCAGGATGCGACGGGCAACACGGCCTGGATCGGCGGCGACCTCGGCTCGGCGCGCACCACGGACGGCGGCGCCACCTGGACGATCACGACCTGGTGGCTCTACAGCCAGGTGCCGAGCATCCCGTACGCGCACGCCGACTTCCACGCCGCCGCTTTCAAGTCGACCGGCGCTCCGACCGTCATCCTGGGCAACGACGGCGGCATGAACATCAGCGTGGACAACGGCGCGAGCTTCAGCAGCGACAAGAACAACGGCCTGGCGACGCACCTCTATTACACCGTCGCTGGCACTCCCGACGACCCGAACCTGGTGATCGGGGGAACCCAGGACAACGGCACGCGCCTGCGCACGGGCAACGGCACGATCCACAACCAGGTGATCGGCGGCGACGGCATGGGGACCGGGTACAGCCAGGAGAACACCAACACCGTGATCGGCAGCTCCCAGGGCTCGGGCATGCGCACGAACCTGAGCAACACGCCTCCGACGGTCTTCCAGAACTGGGTGGCTGCGACCGCCGGCTTGGCGGACGTGGGCTTCGGCTTCTTCACCGCCGTGGTCCCGGCGCCCCCCGGGCTCGACCCGACGGGGCGCGTCTTCTTCCACTTCTCGAACGCGCGCGTCTGGCGCAGCAACAACGGCGGGCTGAGCTGGAACCTGATCGGCTCGGCAGTCGTCGTGCCCTCGCCCGGGCTGCCGCCCGCCCGCCGCTTCCGCTCGAGCCCCTACAACCTGGGCGTGAGCCCGAACGACCTCAACCGCATCGCGGTGGGCGCTGCCGGCGGCTTCCTCGACATCACGACCGACGGCGGCGCGAGCTGGACCGACCTCGACCTGATCACGCTCGTGCCGGGTTACCAGGGCTTCGTCACGAACGTCACATGGCAGGACGACCAGAACCTTTGGATCACGGCCGTGGCGCAGGCACCGGGCGCCGTGCGCGTGATCAAGGCTTCGATCGCCAGCCCGGCGGCGAGCTGGGCCTCGGCGAGCTTCACGCCGATGCAGAACGGGCTCCCGGACCTGCCGGTCACGCGCGTGTACTTCGACCCGCGCGACGCGAGCCGCGCCACGATCTACGCGGCGACCCACGTGGGGATCTACCGCTCGACCGACGGCGGGGCGAGCTGGGACACCTACGGCGCCGGGCTGCCCACCGTGCGTGTCAACGACATCTACATGCCGCCGGACGGCGGCTTCATGCGGATCGCGACGTATGGGCGCGGCATCTGGGAGCTGCCCCAGGTCGAGTTCGTGCGCGCGGCGCTCAGCGACGACGGCAAGAGCTGCGACGACGACGGCGTGCTCGACAACGGCGAACGGGGCGAGCTCGCGATCACGCTCAAGAACCAGGGGCGCAACGAGGTGTACGTCAAGGCGACGGTCAGCTCCAGCAACCCGAACGTCAGCTTCCCGCACGGGAACGTCGTGCACTTCGGCTCGATCGACGGTCGCCAGGTCGAAACGGACTCGGTTCGCGTGGCGCTCGACGGCGCCGCGGGCCTCGCGTCCGTCGATTTCGAGATCGCGATCGACGCTCCGTCCCTGGGGCTGCCCGGACCGCTCAACGTCGTCTCGACGCACGCCGTGAACTTCGACGACCGGCGCCGTGCGTCGTCCCTGGAGTCGGTGGAGTCCGAGCGCCACGACTGGACGGCCGTGGGCGACCCGATCACCGCGCCCAACATCGCGGCGTGGCAGCGGCGAGCGCTGTCGCCGCTGCGCCACGTCTTCTGGGGCCCCGACAACAACGGTCAGACCGACGGAGAAAAGGCCGATTTGCCGGACGAGCAGTCGCTCGTCTCCCCGACGCTCCAGGTCGGCGCCGGGCCGCTCGTGATCGCGTTCCAGCACCGCTTCGCGTTCGAGGGCGGCAACTGGGACGGCGGCGTGATCGAGATCAGCACGGACGGCGGCGCGACATGGACCGACGTCGGGACGAGCGTTTACAACGGCACGACCAACGCCTTCACAACAGCGCCCATTGGCATCAATCGTCCGGCGTTCGTGCTTCGCAGCACCGGCTGGCCCAACTTCGTCCCCGTCGCGCTCGACCTGGGCACGGCGTACGCCAACCAGGCCGTCCGGCTCCGCTTCCGCATCGGCGCCGACGAGTCGACCGGCGCCCCCGGCTGGGACATCGACGACATCGACATCAGCGGGCTCACGCGCCACCCGTTCCGGGCGCAGGTCGCCGAGACCGGCTCGTGCAAGGTGGCCCAAAACCACTGAGGACGCCTCCTCGCGCCACATCGCGTCGGCTCGCGGTGTGGCGCGAGGGCTACTCGTGGCGCAACGCCGCGAGAGGGTCGGTCGCGGTGGCGCGACGGGCCGGAACGTAGCAGGCGGCGAGGGCTACCGCGGCCATCACGAGAGCCACGATGCCGAAGGTGAGGGGATCGAGCGCTTTCACACCGAAGAGAAACGCGGTGATCGAGCGCGTGAGGCCGAGCGCGGCCACGGCTCCGATCCCGACGCCGATCGCCACGAGTTGCAGGCCCTGGCGGAGCACCAGGCGGAGCACGTCGGCCGGAGCCGCTCCGAGAGCCAGCCGGATCCCGAACTCCTGAAACCGGTCGGCCACTCCGAGCGCCATCACTCCGTAGATGCCAATCGCGGCGAGCAGCAGCGCCGTGAGCGCGAACCCCAGCAGTAGCTGGTTGGTCAGGCGCCGCGTGCCGAGCGTGCGTGCCACCGCGCCGCGGAGCGTGTGCACGTCGTAGAAGGGCAAGCTCGCGTCCATCGCCTGCACCTGGCCGCGTATCGAACGCGTCAAGGCGGCCGGATCGGCGCCAGCGCGGATCACCAGGTCCATCGAGCGGCCCTGCGACTGGGCGAGAGGAACGTAGACGTGGCGCGTGGGGTCCTCGGTGACGTTGCCGTGCTTGGCGCTCTTGACGACGCCAACGATCCGCATCCAGGGGTTCGTGCTCTTGGCGTCGCCCATGCGGATCTCGCGGTCGAGGGCGTTGCCGTCCGGCCAGAAGCGGCGCGCGAGCGTCTCGTCCACGACCGCGACGGGGGGGCTGGTGTCGCGGTCGGTCTCGTCGATCGTCCGGCCGCGGACGAGCGGGGTGCCCACGGCAGCGAAGTAATCGGGGCTGACGATGCGGATCCGCGCGACGAGCTCCGGCTGACCGGGCGCCGGCTCGCGCCCCTTGATCCGGAAGAGCTGGCCGTGCTCGCCGCTGCTGAAGGGGGCGAACGACGCGAGGCCGACCGTCTTCACGCCGGGGAGGCCGCGCACGCGGGCGCGCAGCTCGTCGAAGAACGCCCGTGCGCGAGCCGGCTCGGCGTACGCGTCCGAGGCGAGCGACACGCGACCGACCAGCACGCTCTCGGGCTCGAAGCCCAGGTCGATCTCCTGGAGGTTGCGAAAGCTCCGCAGCAGGAGACCGGCGCCCACCAGCAGCACCAGCGACGTCGCGACCTGTACGACCACAAACGCGCCGTTCAGGCGCCGGCTCTTGGCGCCGCGGCCGGCTCGCGCGCCGTCCTTGACCGCCTCCTGCAGGTCGGTCCGCGCTCCGCGGAGCGCTGGTGCGAGCCCGAAGAGAACGGCCGTCGCCAGCGTGACGGCCAGCGAGAACAGCAGCACGGCGGGGTCGAGGGCTACGTCCTGGAGGTAAGACACTCGATCCACTACGAGCGCGCTCAGCGCGCGGACGCCCCAGAAGGCGAGCGCCAGGCCGACGGCCGCGCCCGTCGCGGCGAGGAGAAGGCCCTCGACCAGGAGCTGCCGCACGATCCGCCACGGGCTCGCGCCCAGGGCGCAGCGGACCGCGATCTCGCGGCCGCGGGCCGTGGCCCGGGCCAGGAGCAGGTTGGCGACGTTGGCGCACGCGATCAGCAGCACGGCTGCAACGGCGCCCAGGATCAGGAGCAGCGGGCCGCGCACCTCGCCCGCCAGGTTCTCCGGCAGCGGCCGGGCGATCACGATCGCCTCGGGTGGCTTGCTGGGATCGGTCGGCGGCAGGCCGTTCCGCTCGCGGCCGAAATCGTCGCTGAGGCGCGCGAGCTCGCGGCGCGCGTCGTCCACGCTGCGGCCGGCCCGCAGGCGGCCGAGCGTGGAATAGCACCAGCAGTCGGCCTTCGAAGGGTCCGTCGCGAGCGGCATCCACATCTCGGCCCGGTTCGGGAAGTCGAATCCCGGCGGCATGATGCCCACAACCGTGTGAGGAGCGCCGTCGAGCGTGAGAGTCTTGCCGACGATCCGCGGATCCGCACCGAAGCGGCGTTGCCATAGGCCGTGGCCCAGCACGGTGACGAAGTTCCGGGCGCGCGCCTCCTCCTCGGGCAGGAACGCGCGGCCGTGCTGTGGCATCCGGCCGAGCAACGCGAAAAAGCTGGCCGTGACGGCCGTAGCCCTCAGCCGCTCGGGCTCCCCTGCCCCGGTGAGCGTGGTCGTGAACGAGGCGTAGGCGCTCACGTTCTCGAGCGCGCGGCTGCGGGTCCGGAAGTAGACGTAGGCGGCGTCGGGATAGTTGACGACCGGGATGCCCATCTGCGGCGCCGAGCCCCAGAAGGTGACGAGGCGGCCGGGATCGGCGAACGGCAGCGGCTGCAGCAACACGGCGTTCACGACGCTGAAGATCGCCGCGTTGGCCCCGATACCCAGCGACAGCGTCACGAGCGCGACTGCTACGAGCGCCGGGTGCTGGCGCAAGGAGCGAAGCCCGTACCGCACGTCGCCGGCGAGCCCGCGAAACACGCCCGTCTGGCTGTCGCGCATCTCGGCTTTCTCCTGGTTTGACCGGTTAGACGCCGCATCGCCACGCCGGTTGGCAGGTAGACTCAAGCGCTTGAACGGAGGAGGGGGGCAATGGAGAGGCGAAGCTTCCTGGGCTGCGGGGCGCTGGCCGGCGTCGGAGCGCTCTCGGGCGTCCCCGGTGCGGAAGCGGCTGCCGCTCCGGTCGACGTCCCGGCCTTCGAGCTCGACGAGGTGTCGGTCGCGGAGTTGCAACAGCAGATGGCGCGCGGCGAGCGCAGCGCCGAGCAGATCACGCAGGCCTACCTCGACCGCGTCGCGGCGCTCGACCGGCGCGGCCCGGCGCTTCACAGCGTGATCGAGACGAACCCCGAGGCGCTGGCGATCGCCCGCGCGCTCGACGGCGAGCGCAAGGCAACGGGCGCGCGCGGTCCGCTCCACGGCATCCCGGTGCTCGTGAAGGACAACGTCGACACAGCGGACAAGATGACCACGACCGCGGGCTCGCTCGCGCTCGAGGGGTCGGTGCCGCGGCGCGATGCGCACGTGGCGGCGCGGCTGCGCCAGGCCGGGGCCGTGATCCTCGGCAAGGCGAACCTGTCGGAGTGGGCGAACTTCCGCTCGTCGCGCTCGGTCTCGGGCTGGAGCGCGCGCGGCGGCCAGTGCCGCAACCCCTACGCGCTCGACCGCAACCCCTGCGGGTCGAGCTCGGGCTCGGGCGTCGCCGTCTCGGCCAACCTGGCGCCGCTCGCGGTGGGCACGGAGACCGACGGCTCGATCGTGTGCCCGGCCACGAACTGCGGCATCGTCGGCATCAAGCCCACGGTCGGGCTCGTGAGCCGCGCCGGCATCATCCCGATCTCGCACACGCAGGACACGGCGGGCCCGATGGCGCGCAGCGTGGCGGACGCGGCGGCGCTTCTGGCGGCGCTCGCCGGCGAGGACGCGCGCGATCCAGCGACGGTGGCCGGGCGCGGCAAGGCGGCCGACTTCGCGCGCGCCCTCGATCCCAACGGCCTGCGCGGCGCACGCGTCGGGGTCGCCCGCAACATGGCCGGCTTCCACCCCGACACCGACCGCCTGTTCGACGCGGCGATCGGCGACCTGAAGCGGCTCGGGGCCGAGATCGTGGACCCCGCCGACGTGCCCGGGATCCAGGATCTCGGCGACCCGGAGTTCGAGGTGCTGCTCTTCGAGTTCAAGGCCGGGCTGGAAGCGTATTTCGCCTCGCTCGGGCCACAGGCTCGCGTCAAGACGCTCGCGGGGCTCGCCTCCTTTAACGAAGCCAACCGCGAGCGCGAGATGCCGTACTTCGGCCAGGAGATCGTGCTGAAGGCGCAGGAGAAGGGTCCGCTCACGACACCCGCGTATCGCGAGGCTCTCGAAAAATGCCGGCGCCTGTCGCGCGCCGAGGGGCTCGACAAGGTGCTCGGAGCGCACAAGCTCGACGCGATCGTCGCGCCCACCGGCGCGCCGGCCTGGGTGATCGACCCCGTGAGCGGCGACCACTTCGTCGGTGGCAACTCGACGCCGGCCGCTGTCTCCGGCTACCCGAGCCTCAGCGTCCCGATGGGCTTCGTCTTCGGCCTGCCGGTGGGGCTGTCGTTTGTCGGCCGGCCGTGGAGCGAGGCCCTGCTGGTGCGGCTCGCGTACGCCTACGAGCAGGCGACTCGGCACCGCAAGCCGCCGCGCTTCCTCGCGACGGCCGAGCTTCCGCGCCCTTCGTAGGCGCGCGTTTTCGAACCGCGCGGGCGTCCGGCGCGTTCTCGTGAGAGGGCGGGGCCGCGCGTCGTCGCTCTGCTACCATGCGAGGCCCATGCTCGGTCAGTCGGTCAAGCACTACGAGATCGAGGCGCTCATCGGCAAGGGCGGGATGGGCGTCGTCTACCGGGCGAAGGACACTCGCCTGGGCCGGCTGGTCGCGCTCAAGGTGCTCCCGCCCGAGCTGACGCGGGACGAGGAGCGCAAGGAGCGCTTCCTCCGGGAAGCGCGCACCGCGAGCGCCGTCACGCACCCGGCGATCGCGCAGATCTACGACGTCGACGAAGGCCCGGACGGGCTCTTCATCGCGATGGAGCTCGTCCAGGGCAAGACGGTCAAGGCGCTCGTCCAGGGCCGCGAGCTCGACGTGCTCGGCTCGCTCGAGATCGCCTCGCAGGTGGCCTCGGGACTGCAGAAGGCGCACGAGGCCGGCATCGTCCACCGCGACATCAAGCCCGAGAACCTGATCGTCACACCGGACGGCCACGCGAAAATCCTCGACTTCGGCCTCGCCAAGCTGCTCGAGCCCTCGAAGGAAAAGACGCCCGACGCCATCTCGCACATGGAGACGCTCGCCAAGACGCAGGCCGGCTTCGTGATGGGGACGCTGCGCTACATGAGCCCGGAGCAGGCGCGCGGGCAGGCGGTGGACCACCGCAGCGACATCTTCTCGCTCGGGATCGTGCTCTACGAGATGGTCACGGGGCAGCTGCCCTTCTCGGGCGCGAGCGCTCTCGACACGCTGCACGCGATCGCGTTCGAAGAGACGCGGCCAATGACCGCGCTGCGCCCCAACCTGCCGCCGTCGCTCCAGCGCGTCGTGACGCGCTGCCTCAGGAAGCGGGCCGTCGACCGCTATCCCGACGCGAAGGAGCTCGTGTCCGACCTGAAGTCGGTGCAACGCGAGGTGGAGAGCGGCGCCTCGAGCCACGTCTCGCTCGCGGCGCGGCTGCAGGAGCGCTGGCGGCTGCTCAAGGACCGCTCGCTCGGCGAGTGGCTGCTGCCGGCCGTGATCGCGGTCGTCGTGCTCTCGCTGCTAATCGCGCTCGTCGTCGGCGGGTCGGGCGACGGCGCCGCCCCCGGCCTGGTCTTCGGGACGATCGGGACGCTGCTTGCGTGGCGGCGCATCCGCAACCGCCGGATCCGGCTGGCGCGGCGCCTCGTGGGCAAGCTGCGCAAGATCCCCGAGGTGCGCCTGGTGGCGCTCGACGGCATGCGCCTCAGCGTCGTCGTCGACAACGCGCAGGCGCGCACCTACGTCCGCGCCAACGCGGCGCTCGACGCCGTCAACGCCAGCATGTTCTTCGGGGACCCGTTCACGATGGCGGTCCGCGAGGCGGTTAGCCCAGACGAGGAGAAGGCTCTGCTCGCGGGACCCGGGATCCTCTACGTGCGGGAGACTGTCGCGCCGAAACCCTCGGTCTGAGCGTCGCGGCCGCGGAAGGGGCGAGCCAACTAGCGCGTTTCCAAACGCTTGCGAGCAGCAGGACCGATTCCCCGTCCGGCCACGGCGCATCCAAGAACAAGGCTCTGCACGCGAAATTGCGATCGGGCGTCACGAAGCCTTGACGCAACGCTCTGTCCTTCTTGTAGAGTTAGGGGGCGGGTCGCTCGGCCCGTTCTCTCGCATTCCAAGGAGGAATCCTGATGAAGACGATCGCCAAGCTCGCCCTCGCACTCGCCCTCGCCGTGGGCTTCGTCGCCAGCGCGTCGGCCGAGGAGACGGTTAACGGCAAGGTCATGTGCGCCAAGTGCTCGCTCAAGAAGGCCGACGCCGACAAGTGCCAGGACATGCTGGTCGCGAAGGACGCGGCCGGCAAGGTGACCGAGTACTACCTGGAGAAGAACGACGTCCTGAAGGCCTACGGCCACACCTGCCAGGGCGAGAAGCCCGCCGTCGTCACCGGCACCGTCACGGAGAAGGACGGCAAGAAGTGGCTGGTGGCGACGAAGATGGAAGCGCCGAAGTCCTGACCCCCGGGGGTTCGGGGGGGGCGGGATACCCCCCCGATCTCCAGCCGTTCTGGCCCCCCGTCTCCGTGGTCCTTTTTCGTGGTCCGTGTCCGTCCGGCCGTCTAGCCCCCGTTGCCCACTTGAGCGTAGACGGCTGTGAGCCGTCCGATCGACTCGTCGCGCTCGAAGCGCGGCAGGAGCAGCAGCCGTCGGTCCACCGCCCTCGCGAGCGCGCGAGCCAGGCCAGTCACGTCACCCCAGCGCACGAGGCCCGGTCCGGGGTGCCACTCCCCCACGCCCCCCGACTCCCAGGCCACCACGGGAACGCCGAAGCTCAAGGCCTCGATCCCGGCGATCCCGAAGGGCTCCTGCCAGCGCGAGGGCATCAGCAGCGCGCGGGCCCGTTGGTAGAGCGACGAGAGCCGCGAACGGTCGACCCATCCCAGCACCTCGAGCGGCGGGCCGCTCGCGTCCTTCGAGTGTGCCTCGAGCTCCGCGCGCAGCGGGCCGGTGCCGGCCAGCACGAGCGGCAGCTCGACACCGGAGCGGCGCCAGGCGCGGAGAGCCTCCCGCACGCCTTTCGTCTCCGCGAGCCGGCCCACGAACAGCACGCACGGCGGGCCGTCGGCGGCGGCGTCCGCGTCCAGGTCGTGCACGAAAGGGGGGATCACGTGGATCGACTCCGCAACCGCCCCCGCCGCCACCAGCTCTTCGCGCATGTAGCGGGACAGCACGCTCATGTGCAGCCTTCTCACCGCCTCGAGGCGGCGCTCGGTGAGCGGCAGCAACTCCTCGAAGTAGGTCTCGTCCTCGAAGCAGGCGGCGCACACGTCGCGCGACATCGCCTTGCGGCACACCTCGCCGGCAGCCGTCCACTTGCCGCGCGCCGGGCAGAAGAAGCGGTGGTCCTGCACGGTGACGAGCGCGTGGCCGCGCGCCGACGCCCACTCGAGCGCCCACGGGTTGACGACGTTGTGGACGTGGATCACGTCGGGCCGGAACTCCGCCGCGAGGTCGTCGAGGGCGACGGCCCGGGCGGCGCGCGACTCCAGCCCCGGCCGGACCACCACGGGGCAGCAGGCGCCGGGGTCGGCTTCGACCTCGCCGACGACGAGGCGCTGCTCGTGGAAGGGCGCCAGGCCCTCGATGATCCCCAGCGTCCAGGTATAGGCGCCGCCTCGGTTCGTGAGCCGGTCGGCCAGGTGCAGGATGCGCATGGCTAACCCTCCGAGTATGCGCCCGGTTGCGCCTGGAATCGCTGCCGCGCCCGAAGAGCCGCTGCCGCGCCGCACCGCCCTCTGCGGAACGTCACCGGCGTGTGCTACGTTTCTCATTGCATGTTCGACGCCGAGGACATCGTGCAGGGGATCGTGCGCGGCGCGCTCGGAGGCGGCCGCAAGTCCGGGCGGCGCGCCTCGCGGGCGATGCGCGGCGGCGGCCTGATCAACGCGAAGACGCTGATCGCGGCGGCCGGCGTGGCCTGGGGGCTCTTCGAGACCTGGCAGGGCCAGCAGCAGCCGGCCGCAGCCACGGGCGGCGAAGCCCCCGCGGCGCCGCCGCCGCTTCCGGCAGCGGCCCCGCCGGACGAGGGCGGCGTGCCGGCGCCGGTCGCCCGCCTGCTGCGGATCATGATCTCGGCCGCGCGCGCCGACGGCGAGCTGGGCGAGCGCGAGCGCGAGCGCATCCTCGCGGAGGCGCGCGAGGTCGGCGCCGACGCGCTCGTGCGCCAGGAGCTCGACGCACCGCGCCCGCTCGGAGAGCTCGTGCTTGGCGTGACCGACCCCGAGCTCAAGCAGCAGCTCTACACGCTCGCGTTCGTGATCGTGCGCGCGGACGAAGCCGTGACCGGCGGCGAGCGCATCTACCTCGCCCAGCTCGCGAGCCGGCTTGGCCTCGACGCGGCCACGGTCGCGCGGCTCGAGAACGAGGCCGCGGGCCGCATCGACACGACTGAGACCTAGAGAGGCAATCGAGAATGACTCACGCAGCGCAGTGGTTCATGGCCATAGGCGGCCAGCAGGTCGGCCCGGTGAGCGAAGCCGACGTGGTGAACGCGATCAAGAGCGGCAGCGCCGACCCCACGACGCTCGTGTTCACGACCGGAATGACCGACTGGACGCCGCTGCGCGACGTCGATCGCTTCCGCCCCCACATCGGCGCGGCGGCTCCCCCGCCGCTCCCCGCCGGCCGCGTTGCTCCCGGCCGGCAGCGCGCCCACGAGATCGACTACCGGATCGAGGGCGAGGACCTGCAGTTCGTCGAGATCGAGCTCGACCCGGGCGAGAGCGTCGTGGCCGAGGCCGGCGCGCTCATGTACATGACCGCCGGGATCCAGATGGAGACGATCTTCGGCGACGGCAGCGGCGAGAACCAGTCGAAGGGCCTGATGGGGGCACTGCTGGGAGCGGGCAAGCGCATCCTGACGGGCGAGAGCCTGTTCATGACCGTGTTCACGGCCCAGGGCGGGCGCAAGGAGAAGGTGGCATTCGCCGCGCCCTACCCCGGGCGGATCCTCGCGATGGACCTCAAGAAGCAGGGCGGCGAGCTCGTCTGCCAGAAAGACTCGTTCCTGTGCGCGGCCAAGGGCATCTCGATCGGGATCGCGTTCCAGAAGAAGATCGGCGTCGGCCTCTTCGGCGGTGAGGGCTTCATCATGCAGCGCCTGCAGGGCGACGGGCTCGCCTTCGTCCACGCGGGCGGCATGCTCACCGAGATCCAGCTCGCGCCGGGAGAGACGCTGCGCGTCGACACGGGCTGTCTCGTGGCGCTGCAGCCGTCGGTGAGCTACGACGTCCAGTTCGTGGGCGGCGTCAAGACTGCGTTCTTCGGGGGCGAGGGCCTGTTCTTCGCGACGCTCAGCGGTCCGGGCCACGTCTGGCTGCAGTCGCTGCCGCTCAGCCGCTTGGCGGACCGCATCGCCAAGGCCATTCCCGGCATCGGCCGCGGCCGCAAGGGCGAGGGCTCGGTGCTCGACCACCTGGGCGGCCTCGGCAACATGATCGACGGCGACTAGCGCACCAGCTCCGCGAGGTCGTCGCGCAGCGCGGTCAGGCACTCGGCGTGATAGCGGTCGGCCTCGCGCTCGGCGCCCGCGCGGAACTCGCTGAGCGCCTTGTCCGTCATTCCGCCGAGCCAGCGCAGCACCCAGTTCTCGCCCACGCGCGCGCGATAGCTTCGGACGAGGCGCGTGCCGCTCGACGTCTCGAGCGCGGAGTAGGCGGCCTCGGAGCCGGGACCCTCGAAGGGATAGCGCAGCGGACCCCCGAGCAGCGGCTCGACGAGAAACGGCAAGTCCCACTCGGGCGAGCTGCGGAAGCGGGCCACGAAGCCCTTCTCGGCAGGGGCGCGCGTGAGCGCCACGTCGGCGACCAGGCCGCGCGCCGCTAGCGAGAAGCGGCCCATGCGGGTCGAATAGTCGGTCGTGACACGCAGCGTTTCGGGGATCCGGCGCAGCGCGTCGCCCTCGAGCGGCACGAGGCTGCCACCCTGCACGCGCAGCCGCAGCGTCCACAGGTTGCGCTCTCCCTCGAGCGTCCACCACCCGGCGCCCGCCGCGTCGCCGC
>DATBSL010000061.1:0-9268 GCA_036559805.1 Vicinamibacteria bacterium | reverse complement strand
ACGCGGCCCTTGTGCAGGTCCACGATGCGCTTCACGAGCGCGAGGCCGACGCCGCTGCCGTCGCTCTCGGGATCGAGCTTCTCGAACAAGCCGAAGACGCGGTCGCGGAAGCGCGGGTCGATGCCCTTGCCGTTGTCGCGGACGTAGAGCACGAGCTCGTCGGGGTCGCGCCGCGCGCCGATCTCGATCCGGGGCTGCGGCTGCTCGCCCATGAACTTGGCGGCGTTGTCGATCAGGTTCTGCATCACCTCGACGAGCCGCGCGCGGTCGCCCCAGACGTCGGGCAGGCCGTCTGGGATCACGACCTCGACGCGGTTGTCGCGCAGCCGGCCGGCCACGAGAGAGGCGGCCTCCTTCGCCAGCGCCGCGAGCGAGACCGACTGCGGCGGGCTCATCACGCGCCCGACGCGCGACAGCTCGAGCAGCTCGTTGAGCAGGCGCTGCATCTTCTCGACCGCGTCCGAGATTCGCGCCACGTCGGAGCGCACCCGGTCGAGGTTGCCGGCGATCGCGTCCTGCTCGACGAAGGACAGGAAGCCGCGGATCGTGATCAGCGGGCTCTTGAGGTCGTGCGACACCGTATAGGCGAAGCGCTCGAGCTCGGCGTTCTTCGCCTCGAGCTCGTGGATCAGCGCCTCGCGCTCGGCCTCGACCAGCTTGCGCTCGGTGACGTCCTGCACAGCGCCGTAGATGCCGACGAGCTCCTGGTGCTCGGCGTTCCAGATCGGGTGGCCGTAGACGCGCACCCAGCGCAGCTCGCCTGTCTTGGTGAACGTGCGCACCTCGGTGACCACGTCCTTGTTCTGGCGCAGCAGCTCCATGTCACGGGCGTCCTGCTCGAGGTCGTCGGGGTGCAGCGCCGCGAGCCAGCCGCCGCGCGCCACGTACTCGGGGTAGTCGTAGCCGGTGATCGTCTCGAACGCCCCGGCGACCCAGTTCAGGAACAGCTTGCCCTCGGAGTTGAGCGCGCTCGAGAACGTGTAGTCGGAGATGACCTCCGAGATCAGGCGGTACTTCTCCTCGCTCTCCGCCAGCCCCCGCCTGGAATCGTCCGTCTCGTGCGCAGCCATCGCTAGACCCGCGTCGCGAGCGCGATTCTACGCTACGCCCGAGCGGGCAGCGTCCGCAGCAGCCACTCGCGGATGTCCGCGACTTCCTGGGCGCACAGGCTGTGCGGCATCGGGTAGCTGCGCCAGTCGACGTCGTAGCCGAGCGCGCGCAGCGTGTCGCGGGAGGCTTCGCCCGCCGCCTGGGGCACCACCGGGTCGAAGCTGCCGTGGGCCATCAGCACCGGCACGGCCGCGTTCGCGGGATGCGCCTCGCCCTCGAGCGTGTCGGCGAGCGGCAGCCAGGTCGAGAGCGCCATCACGCCGGCGAGGCGCTCGGGCCAGCGCAGCCCGAGCTGGAGCGCCATCGCGCCCCCCTGCGAGAAGCCCGCCACCACGATGCGCTCGGCCGCGATCCCCCGCTCGCGCTCGCGCTTCACGAGCGCGCCGATGAGCTCGGCGGACGCGAGGATCCCGGCCGCGTCCTGCGGGGCGCGCTTGTCGAAGCTCACCACGTCGTACCACGCGCGCATCCGCTGCCCGCCGTTGATGGTGACCTGCCGGACCTGCGCGTGCGGGAAGACGAAGCGGACGGGCGGCGCCGCGGGCAGGCGCAGCTCGGGGACGAGCGACTCGAAGTCGTGGCCGTCGGCGCCCAGCCCGTGCATCCACAGCACGGCGGCGTCGGCCGGCGCGCGCGGCTCGAGCTCGACCGTCTCGAGCCGCGGCGCGTTCACGCGCCGGCTGCGCTCTGGGCCTGCGGCTCGAGCTGCTGGTCGAGCATGCGCGCGATGAAACTCTGCGGCACCGCGCCGATCTGCTGGTCCACGACCTTGCCGCCCCGGAAGACGAGCAGCGTCGGGATCGAGCGCACCCCGAAGGCGCCCGCGACGTCGGGACTCTCGTCGATGTTGAGCTTGGCCACCTTCACGCGGCCGGCGTAGCTCGTCGCGAGCGCCTCGATCGCCGGGCCGATCATGCGGCAGGGCGCACACCACTCCGCCCAGAAGTCCACCAGCACGGGCACCTGCGACTCGGCCACTTCCTGCTTCCAGTTGTCATTGGTCAGCACCACGACGTCCTTGTTCACGACTTGCCGCCTCCTTTTGGGGGTTGCTGGCCGATCCGCCCTCGCGGGTGTCCGGTCTCTTCCAGTCTAACCCGGTCGGGGCTGGGAGGTTAGGCCCCCCTAAATGGCTACCGCACAGCTATTTCGCGCCGGGATCGCACGGGCATATACTCGCGGGCCGTGACCTGGGTTCGTACTCGCGAAGCGCTCGAAGATCTGGCGCGGTCGCTCGATGGCTGTCGCGCGATCGGCCTCGACACCGAGTCCGACAGCCTCTATCACCACAGGGACAAGGTCTGCCTGGTCCAGATCGCCACCGACCGGGGCGAGGCATACCTGGTCGACAGCCTGGCCGTGGACCTCCAGCCGCTCGGCCCCGCGATGGCGCGGCCCGAGCTCGTGAAGGTGCTGCACGGCGCCGATTACGACGTCACGACGCTCAAGCGCGACTTCGGCTTCCGCTTCGAGTCGCTCTTCGACACGATGCTCGCGGCGCGGCTGCTCGGTCGCAACGAGCTCGGGCTCGTGGCGGTGGCGCGCGACGAGCTGGGCGTGACTCTCACCAAGACCAACCAGAAGGACGACTGGTCGCGCCGCCCGCTCACGCCGCAGCAGGAGGCGTACGCGCTCGCCGACGTAACGCACCTGGTGGCGCTGCGCGAGCGGCTCGTTCCGCGGCTCGAGGCCGTCTCGCGCCTTTCGTGGCTGCGCGAGGAGTGCGACGCCGTCGCGGCGCTCGAGCCGCTCACGCGGCGGCGCGACGCCGACGCCTACCTGGCCGTGAAAGGCGCCCGCCGCCTCGCCCCGCGGCCGCTCGCGGCGCTGCGCGAGCTCTACGCCTGGCGCGAGGCGCGGGCCGAGGAGACCGACCTCCCGGCCTTCCGCCTGCTCGGCAACGAGGCGCTGCTGAAGCTCTCGGAGCTCTTGCCCGCGAGCGCCACGGAGCTGCGCGCGGTGCCCGGAGTGCTGCCGCGGCTCGCGGGGCAGGCGGAGGCGATCCTCGGGGCGATCCGGCGCGCGCGGGAGGCTCCCGAGGCCGAGCTGCCGAAGCTGCCGCGTGTGGTCCGCCCGGTGGTGAGCGAGGCCGCGCAGAAGCGCATCGAGACGCTCAAGGCCTGGCGCACGCGCAAGGGCCAGGAGCTGGCGCTCGACCCGTCTGTGCTGCTCCCCCAGCGGCTGATCGAAAGGATCGCCGACCAGGCCCCGCGCGAGCTGGCCGCCCTCGGCGCGATCGAGGGGCTGAGACGCTGGCGAGTCGAGGCCTTCGGGCACGAGCTCGTCGCCGCCCTATCATGAGCGGCTCGAACTTCGGCAAATTCGAGATCCAGGCCGCCCTGGGCCAGGGGCAGATGGGAAAGGTCTACCGGGCCCACGACCCCATCCTGGACCGGCCGGTCGCGCTCAAGACGGTCGCGCCGGCGCTGCTCAAGGACAAGGACGCGCTCGCGCGCTTCAGGCGCGAGGCGCGCGCCGCGGCACGCCTGCAGCACCCCAACATCGTGACGATCTACGAGGTCGGCGAGGTCGAGGGCACCCACTACATCGCGATGGAGCTCGTCGAGGGCATGGACCTCGAGAGGGCGATGATGCCGGCCGCGCGCATCCCGCTCGAGCTCAAGGTGCGCATGGTGGTGGACATTTGCCGCGGGCTGCATTTCGCGCACCGCATGGGCGTCGTGCACCGCGACGTCAAGCCCGCGAACATCCGCCTCACGCCCGACGGGACGATCAAGATCCTCGACTTCGGCATCGCCCGTCTGCGTAGCACCGAGACGACCGACCCCAACCTCACGCAGGCGGGCATGGTGCTCGGCACGCCGAGCTACCTCTCGCCGGAGCTGCTGCAGGGCGCCAAGGTGGACCACCGCGCCGACATGTGGGCGGTGGGCGTCATCCTCTACGAGATGGTGGCCGGGCGGCGGCCGTTCGAGGCCCCCACGATCACGGGCCTGATCACGAAGATCGTGCAGGCGCCGCCGCCTCCGCTCGACGGGTCGCTGCGGCTGCCGGAGGGCCTCGCGGCTGCGGCCATGCGCGCGCTCGACAAGCAGCCGGACCGCCGCTTCGCCGACCTCGACGACATGTCGCGAGCGCTCATGCGCTCGATCGGCGCGACGCCCGCCCCGGAGCAGCCGCTCGACCCGCTGGTGAAGAAGCGCGCCTACGAGTCGAACTTCGCCGACGCGCGGCGCATGCTCGCAGAGGCGGACCTGTCGGGCGCGCTCGAGGCCGCGCGCCGCGCGCAGGCGCTCGACCCGTCGCGCACCGGCATCCTCGCGCTGATCAAGGTGATCGAGCAGCGGCTGCGTACCGCGCCGACGCTCAAGCCGGGCGATGTCGGCGCGAGCAGCGACGCGGCGCGCACGGTGGTTGGAACGCCGCCGCGTCCCAGAGCCGCGCAGGCCGCCGCCAGGCCGACCACGGGGTCGCTGCGCCTGCAGGTCCCACCGGGGCCCCTCGACACGGCCACGCTGCGGACGCGCGGCACGGGTGCTTTCCGTGAGATGGGCACGTTCGGCGAGCCGCCGGCCACCAAAGAGGCGGCGCTGTCGCCGGTGGCCGACATCTATGCGATCGCCGGAATCGACGGTGCGATCCGGCTCTGGGAGCTTCGCTCGCGCAACCGCGTGGCGTCCCTGCGGACGGACCTGCACCGGCGCACGGGACACGACGCGGCGGCGCTCGCGCTCGCCTTCTCGCCGGACGGGTCGCTGCTGGCGTCGGCGCACGTCGACGGTGTCGTGCACCTCTGGGACATGGCGACGGGCCGCGAGGTGCCGGTGCGGCTGCGCCACGACGAGTCGGTGGGAGCGATCGCGTTCTCGCCGGACGGCGCGACGCTCGCGACCGGCTCGCTCGACGCGAACCTGCGGCTGTTCGACGTGGGCGCGGCGCTCTCGGGCGAGGCGCGCCGCGAGCTGCTGCGCCAGCCGACCGGCGTCACCGCGCTCGCCTGGACGGGCGGGGGCGAGTGGATCCTGACCGGTCACTCGTCGAAGGTGCTGCGGCTCACCGACCCGCTGCGCGGCAAGCTGCTCGCCACGCTGCGCGGCCCCGAAGCGCTCGTGAACCTGCTGGTGCCTTCGCCAGACGGACGGCACGTCGCGGTCTCGAGCCACGACCGCGTCGTCAGGCTCTACGACCTCGCGACGCGCGAGGAGGTGTTCCAGCTCGCGCCGCTCAAGCATCCGGCCAGCGCGCTCTGCTTCCTGGCCGAGGGCGGCTACATGGCGACCGTCTGCCAGGACAACTCGGTCCAGCTCTTCGACCTCGAGTCGCGCTCGCTCTCCGCGACGCTGTGGGGCCCCACCGACGAGTGCTTCGTCTCGGTCGCGCTCTTCGGCGAGTCCAACCACCTGGCGGTCGCGCTGTCGGACGGGCGCATGCGCGTCTGGGGACCGGCCAGCTGAATGAGCAAGGGGGGTGCTGCGCCGCACCCCCCTTGAAACCCCCCGCTTCGCTCCCGGGAGTGGACCCCGAGCGTCAGCGAGGCGAAACGAAGCGGCCTCGGCTCACGAGGGCGCTTCGTAATCCCGCTCGCTCCGCAGCCCGTTGCTTGAAATTTGCGGTCACAGCAAACCGCCACTAGGATTCGCACATGAACGACGCACGGTCCCTTCATGACGGCCAGAAGGACGGGCTCGTCGCTCTCGAGAGCCTGGACCTCGACAAGGTCAAGTCGTTCTCGGGGCTGCTCCGCGCCATGTCGCGGACGGCGTTCAGCGGCCGCTCGCTCGGCGAGGCCTTCGACGTGACCGTGGCGATGGTCAAGGACCCCGACTGCCAGATCGTGCTCACGCTCTCGGGTGCCATGACGATCGCGAAGATGGGCAAGCTCATCTCCAAGATGATCGACACCGGCATGGTCCAGGCCGTCGTGTCGACCGGGGCGCTGATGGCGCACGGCATGTCCGAGGCCGTGGGCCTGACGCACTACCGCCACGATCCCGCGATGTCGGACGAGGAGCTGTTCGACAAGGGCTACAACCGCGTCTACGACACGCTCGAGATGGAGGCGAACCTCAACTACGTCGAGGAGTTCACCTCGAAGGCGCTCGACCGGCTGGGCCGCGAGCAGGAGCTCTCGAGCGAGATCGTGAACCGCATGCTCGGCGAGGTCCTGGCCGAGGACGAGCACGCCACGGGCGTGCTGCGCAGCGCCTACCTGAAGAAGGTGCCGGTCTACGTCCCGGCCTTCACCGACTCGGAGCTGGGCCTCGACCTCTCGACCTGGGCGATGAAGGGCGCGCAGGCGAGGGGCGCCAAGGACGCGGTCGAGCTCCTGACGATGGTCCCGCGCTTCAACCCCTTCCTCGACCTCTCGAGCTTCGCGCGTTTCGCCCTCCAGGCGAAGAAGCTCGGCATCTTCACGATCGGCGGCGGCGTCCCGCGCAACTGGGCCCAGGAGATCGGCCCGTACATCGACATCAGCAACCACCGCCTCGGCACGTCGCTCAAGGCTCCGCGCTACCAGTACGCCGTTCGCATCTGCCCCGAGCCCGTCCACTGGGGCGGGCTCTCCGGCTGCACCTACTCCGAGGGCGTCTCGTGGGGCAAGTTCGTGCCGCCCTCCGAGGGCGGCCGCTTCGCGGAGGTGTACGCGGACGCGACCACCGTGTGGCCCTTGCTGATGAAGGGCGTGCTCGAGGAGCTGGGGCTCTCGTAAGCCGCCAGATGGCTCGCCTCGCGAAGGGTCTCCGGCTCGGTGACGACGGGCTCGTGCGCTGCTCCTGGCCGGGAGACGACCCCCTGTACCTCCGCTACCACGACAAGGAGTGGGGCTTCCCGCAGGGCAACGACCGCAGGCTCTTCGAGAAGCTGTGCCTGGAGGGCTTCCAGTCCGGCTTGAGCTGGCTCACGATCCTTCGCAAGCGCGAGAACTTCAGGAAGGCCTTCCAGGATTTCGACACCCACACCGTGGCGCGCTACGGCGCGAGAGACGTCGCTCGCCTGCTCAAGGACACGGGCATCATCCGGCACCGCGGCAAGATCGAGTCCACGATCAACAACGCCAGGCGCGCGGCGGAGCTCGAGAAGGAGCACGGCTCGCTCGCCCGCTTCTTCTGGTCCTTCGAGCCCAGCTCCGCCTCCCGGCCCAGGACGCTCAGTTGGTCGGCTCTCATGACCATGTCCCAGAGCGACGCGTCGCTCGCCTTGAGCAAGGCCCTCAAGCAGCGCGGCTGGACCTTCGTCGGCCCGACCACCGCCTACGCCTTCATGCAGGCCATGGGCCTGGTCAACGACCACCTGGACGGCTGCGCCTTCCGCCAGCACGCCGAACACGCCCGCGCCAGCTTCCGCCGCCCTCGCTGACGCCCCGTGCGTCCCCCCTTTCGGGTGCGAACCCCGTCCGGACTACCCGACAGCCGTCACTTGATATCCAGGTATCCCTCGCCCGATATCTCAATCGCAATCAAATTCGGCGCTATCCGACTCGTATACTCTGTGGGCGGACACAAAACGGAGAACTTGAGTGGCTCCACCGTTCTGGGTCAATGCCGCGCTTCGCTCCGTCATCTGGTTGGGATCGGCCATGGGCTGGGCGGCGGCGCTTCAGCTTGAAGTACGAAGCGTACTGCGAGCGAGTCCCGAGATGGTTTCCGGTTCCGACGTCACGCCGAACGAGGGGATAGAACCTAGACGTCGAAGAGACACTGTTGGAGGCACGCGTGTCGGAGCTCAAGACAAAGCCCACAAGAGTCAGTACCGAGAGTCACATTGCTGCCATCGCGAAGGATGAGCAACGGAATGACGCCCGGACGCTGCTTGCTCTCATGCGAAGAGTTACCAAGCAAGAACCAAGAATGTGGGGGCCAAGCATCGTCGGATTCGGGAGCTACCATTACAAGTACGCAAGTGGTCACGAAGGCGATTCCGCTCTCGCTGGGTTTGCCGCTCGAGGCAGTGAGCTCGTCGTTTACATCGCGCCGGGCTTCGAAGGTCGTGACGACCTGTTGGCGAAGCTGGGAAAGCACAGGACTGGGAAGGTGTGTGTCTACATCAGGCGCCTGGCCAACGTCGATCTGAAGGTCCTGGAAACACTGGTCGCCCGATCGGTAGCGGATACGAAGCGTCGCCATCCCAAACCGCGTTGACGACGACCTGTGGTTGGGCGGACGTTGCTGGGTGGACAATGCGGATGTTAGTGGTGCTAGCCCTTGCGCTGCTGCCGAGCTCGGTCAGTGCGAATGCCTGCGAGGAATACGTTGCTGACCGCCACCTGGCGGTGTTGCTGGAGGCCCACGCGGCCTTGGCAAGGCCTGATAGCTTTCGATGGGCCGCGCGCGTATTCTTCAACGCGCTCCCCGACTCCTTCGCCTGTTACAAGGCAGTCTTCGAGGACCCGGGTCCGCTGTCTGAGGCACCAGTGATGGACGAGGTGTTCCCAAAGCTCCGGGCAGCGGTACCGGAACGATCCTACGTTCGCAAGCTCGTGCGCTTGTCTGTTGGAGCAACATGGCAGGCTGATCAGGTCAGCCACCTCCAATATGCCGTCCGAGTTGCCCTGACAGACAGCCCTTCGACCTTTGTTCATGAGCTCGGGGCTCTGAACGCGAGCCAAGAAGCTGGGGTATGGGACTTCCTCTTCGGCGGTCCTCCTCCTGGTAGCGAGCCGCTTTCCACAGGGCTTCAGAAACGCGTCTGCTCGCTGAGCGCTCGAAGCTGCGAGAGCTCGGCGGATGCATACGCGCGGGCGCTCGTGCGCCAGCGCAGCGAGCACTAGAGCGCGGTGGGCGCTGGGTGCGCAACCTGATCAAGCTGACCGTTCAGGACTAGCGCGGGTCGCACCCGGCCCACTTCGGTCTACCATGAGCGCATGCCGGTCACGTTGGAGTTCCGAGGATCGGTCCTGTGGCTCTCGGTCATCGGAGTAGTGACCAATCAGGAGATCCAGCGAGCGTTCTCTGACGCGCTCGCGAACGCTCCACACCGCAGCGACATGCGACTGCTCTGGGACGCTCGCCAGACTCAGACGCCGCTGTCTTCTGCCGACATGGCGTGGCGTTTCGACCTGGTGACCTCGCTGGCCGGGCGCGGCATCATCTCTCGGGCTGCGCTGCTCCTCGAGAGCCAAGATCGGGCGATCTTTGAGCTCAGCCGGCTGGGGATCAAGAAGGTGATGTCGGCGGCGCTCCCCTGTGAAGTGTTTGCC
>DATBSL010000060.1:0-9936 GCA_036559805.1 Vicinamibacteria bacterium | reverse complement strand
ACCTCGAAGCCCGCTCGGCGCATGTCGGCCACGAGCTCCGCGACCTCGATGCCGTGGCCGCCGCGGTCCGGCGCGCCCGCGACGACGGGCCAGCCCTTCTTCGGCGGGACGTCGATCACGGCGATCAGGCCGCCCGGCCGCAGCGCGGCCCACAGGCTGCGCTGCATCGCTTGCGGCTCCGCGAAGTGGTGGTAGACGAGCCGCAGCAGGACGCGGTCGCAGCAACCTCGAGGCAGGCCGGTCTGCTGCTGGTCGCCGAGAACGGTCAGGACGTTCTCGATGCCGTCCGCCGCCATGCGCTGCTTGAGCTCGTCGAGCTTGTCCTGAGCGATCTCGGTCGCGTAGACGCGTCCCTCGGGCCCGACGCCGCGTGCGAGCGTACTCGTGAACTTCCCTTCCCCCGCTCCCACGTCGGCGGCGACCATCCCGGCAGCGAGCCGCAGCACCTCGACGATGCGGGCGGCCTCGCTCCCAGGCTCGGGGGCGGAGACGAGGGCGGGAGCAAGCGACGCCGAAGCCGCGACGAGGCACACGACGGACGCCAGCCAACGAGTTGGATTCATCCCGACCTCCCGATTCCACCAGACTAGCGCGACTGAATTCTGTCGCGCAGGCTTTTTCCATGAGGGCACGCGGCCCTGGCTTCGCGCCGTGTGCGCGGATTTCCCGGCGCGACACTCCTTTCGACGGCTGAAAGCCGTTACCCCGAGCGTAAGCACCGCCCTCGGGGCCAGAACCCGAAGCCATTGAGCACGCTGGATTTGCTTCACACCGTTTCGGGGGCACGGTGATTGCTCTAATCCGCTTCGAGTGGCCTCGAACGTCTGGGGAGAGTTGTGCGAGCCGAGAGGCCGCGGCCGCGAGGAGGATGCATGCGGAAGGTCAGTCGTCGGCAGTTCACACAGGAGGCGAGCCTCGCCTTCCTGGCGGGAGTGAGCGTCACCGTCGCAGCGTGCGGCGGCGGAGGAGGAGGCGGCGGCGGTGACGACGGCTACGGGCCCCCGACCTCGGGCACGCCCACCACGACCTTACCCCCCGCCGGGAGCGAAGAGGGAGCCGTCGCCGCGAACCACGGACACGTCGCCACGATCACCGCGGCCGAGCTCGCGGCCGGCGGCGCAGTCACGGTGAACATCGCGGGCAGCGCCGGCCACCCTCACATGGTCGAGCTGCCGGCGCAGGCCGTGCAGCAGATCCGCGACGGCCGCAAGGTCGAGAAGCAGTCGACGATGACGGACGCCCACACCCACGTGGTGACCTTCAACCCGGAGCGCCCCGAAGAGCCCGAACGCTACTAGCCCGAAGGCGTCCCGGTCAGGCGCGCGCGTCGCCGGGACGCCGGCCGAACTTCTGCGTGGCGTAGCCCACGATCGCACCCGCCAGGCTGCCGGGCAGCATGATTTCCCAGTAGTAGTGCTTGCCGGTCGCCGGGTCCGGCTGCATCGCGATCAGGTAGGCGAACAGCAGGCCCGCGGCGAGGCCCACCGCGATCCCGAGCGGCAGCGAGTTGACCTTGCGGGCGAAGAACCCGGCGATCAGCCCGACGATCACGCCCTTGAAGGTCGACCCGATGATGATGCCCATGATCTGGGGCGCCACCTCGGGAGCCGAGACGAGCGCCGAGAGGCCGTCGAAGGCCCCGACGATCCCACCGACGACCAGTCCGACGAGAGGCTTGTTCATGCTCTGCTCCTAGCGCCGGATGTGCCGGCTTCCGGTTGATTACCCCTGGCGAGGGGGGTCTTTCAAGTGCGGGAGAACGCGACGGGACAACGGAACAGAAACGAAGCAAACGGACTCTCTGGACGGCATGGGGGGGCTGAGCGCCCCCCCATACCCCCGCTGGCATGCCCCCCCATACCCCCCGCTGGCGTCAGACCCGAGCCACCAGCAGCAACACCACGCGCATGACGACGTACGCGAGCAGCACCAGCAGCAGGGTGCGGTGGCGGCTCGCGAAGCGGCGCGCGCGGCCCAGCAGGCTCTCGGGGAACGCCAGGACGCGCTCGCCTTCAAGGAAGCGAGAGACGTCGGCGGCGAGTTCCGCGGCGCCTGGATAGCGGCGCTCGGGCTCGAGCGCGAGCGCCTCGAGACAGATCGCCTCGAGCGGCCGCGGCAGGTCGGGATCGAGCTCGCGCGGCGCAACGATTCCCGCCGCCGCGGGCGCATGGCGCGACGCCGCCCAGGTGCGCGTGGTGGCGTCGGGCGACGCCGCGCCCCGGCCCGGCGCCCGGCCCGTCAGCATGAAGTACAGGATCGCGCCGAGGGCATAGACGTCGGAGCGCGCGTCCACGCGCTCGACCTCGCCGCGGGCCTGCTCGGGCGCCATGTAGGCGGGCGTGCCGACGATCGTCCCGTGCGCGGTGGCATGGGGCGCCGCGCCGGCCGGAGCGGAGTCCGCTTGCGGGCCTCGCGCCTCGCCGACGTGCTTCGCGACACCCCAGTCCATCACCAGCACCTCGCCGAACGGGCCGACCATCACGTTCTCGGGCTTCAGGTCGCGGTGGATGACGCCGTGCGCGTGGGCGAAGGCGACCGGCTCGCAGACGCGCAGCAGCAGCCGCAGCCGCTCGCGCAGCGGCAAGCCCTCGGCGAGCAGCTCGTCGAGGCGCTTTCCCGAGACGAGCTTCATCGCGTAGTAGACGCGCCCGTCCGGCAGCACGCCCACGTCGTGCACGGGCACGATCCCGGGGTGCTCGAGGCGCGCGAGGATGCGGGCCTCGCGCCGCAGCCGCGCGACCGTGTCCTCGTCCGCGGCGAAAGCCCCGATCACCTTCAGCGCCACGTCGCGCTCCAGCTCGCGGTCGCGGGCCCGATACACGACGCCCATGCCGCCGCGCGCCACTTCGCCCACGAGCTCGTAGCGCGTGCCGCCGAGGTCGGGCCACTGCGCCACGTCGCGCAGCCGGTCGAGCGCGCGGTCGCTCGGCGTGTTCACCGCGGCTCGCCTCCGAAGAGGGCGCGCGCCTCGGCGCGATACTCCTCCTCGCTCGCCGTCGTCTCGCGCAGCGTCTCGAGCACCGCCTTGCGCAGCTCGCGGCGCGCCCAGTGCAGGTGGTTGGTCACCTGCGTCACGGGCACGCCGAACTCCTCGGCCAGGTCCGCGTAGCGCGGCGGCTCGGCCGCGTCCTGGCCCTCGAGGTCGTAGCGCTCGAAGAGCGCGAACGCCACCTCGCGGCTCGTGCCGCGGCTGCGCTCGCGCAGCGCGCGCACCGCCAGCGCGAAGAGACCGCGCGCCCACTCGCGCTGGAAGTCGGCCTCGAGGTCCGACTTGTCGGCGAGCTGGAGCTCGCGCGTCTCGCCGTCCGCGTCGCGCGTCTCGAGCGGGACGTGCATAAGTCCCCCGCCGCGCTTGAGCCTGCGCCCGTCGCGCCGCTGGTTGGCGACGAATGCCTGCAGGCACGCGAGCAGGTAGCTGCGGAAGCGCCCGCGCGCCGGCTCGTAGCGCGCGAGCCAGCCCTTCTCGAGTGCTCTCGCGAAGAAGCCCTGGGCCAGGTCCTCGGCTTCCTCGGTGCTCACCCGGAAGCGCCCACGCACGTGCCGGTAGACCGGCCGCCAGTAGGCCGCGACCACGGTCTCGAGGGCGCGCTCCCGCTCGGCCGCGTCGGCGCTGCGCACCGCCAGCACCAAGGAGCGGTGCGTCTCGGGGAAGGCCACCGCCGCTCGCCTCAGGAGTCGGCGAAGTCGTCGGTCGCCTGCACCAGCTCGCTGCGGATCCCGGGCTCCTTCATGCTGTGGCCCGAGTCGCGCACGATCACGAGCTTCGACTTCGGCCAACGCTTGTGCAGCGCCCAGGCGCTCGCCGCCGGGCACACCACGTCGTAGCGGCCCTGCACGATCACGCCGGGCAGCTGCGCGATCTTCGGGACGTCGTCGAGGAGCTGGCTGTCGCTGCGCAGGAACGCGCCGTTCACGAAGTAGTGGCACTCGATTCGCGCGAACGCGTCGGCGAACGCGTCGCCGGCGAAGTGCGCGATCAGGTCCGGGTCCGGGTAGAGCTTGCTCGTGGAGCCCTCCCAGATCGACCACGCCTTGGCCGCCTCGCTGCGGACGGCCGGGTCCTCGGAGGTGAGCCGCCGGTAGTACGCGCCCATCATGTCGCCGCGCTCCACCTCGGGGATCGGCTTCAGGTACTCCTCCCAGGCGTCGGGAAACAGCCAGCTCGCGCCCTCCTGGTAGAACCAGAGCAGCTCCTTGCGCCGCAGCAGGAAGATCCCGCGCAGGACGAGCCCCGTGCAGCGCTCGGCGTGAGTCTCGGCATAGGCGAGGCCGAGCGTGCTGCCCCAGCTGCCCCCGAACACCAGCCACTTGTCGATCTTCAGGTGCTCGCGGAGCCGCTCGGCGTCCCGCACCAGGTCCCAGGTCGTGTTCTCGCGCAGCTCCGCGTGCGGCGTGCTCTTGCCGCTGCCGCGCTGGTCGAAGAGAGTCACGTGCCAGCGCTTCGGGTCGAAGTAGCGCCGATAGTCGGGGTCGAGGCCCCCGCCGGGGCCGCCGTGGAAGAAGATCGCCTTCTTCCCTTTAGGGTTGCCCACCTGCTCGTAGTGGACCGTGTGCAGGTCGGAGACCTTCAGGAAGCCCTCGTCGAAGGGCTCGATCTCCGGGTAGAGCTCGCGCACGCGGAGGATTGTAGTTCCTTCGGACCGGCTGGGGTCAGGTCTTGGATCTTGACGTCAAAATCCAAGACCTGACCCCTGCGTCAGACCCTGCGTCAGAACGTGTAGTCGAGCGCCAGGAGCGGCGTCACCGAGTCGCGCAGCCCGTGGTCGTCGAGCTTCAGCAGCACGTTGAAGACCAGCAGCAGGCGGCCGGCCGGGTTGGCCTTGAAGCCGAGCGCGAGGCTCGACTGGTTGTAGGAGCCCTCGTCGAAGCGGATATCCGAGAACCGCGTGGCAGCGGCGTCGAGGCCCACGAACGTGCTCTCCGCGATGCGCGAGCTGTCGATCACGTAGCGGCCGACGAGGTCGACGCACAGCGTGAGGCGCGAGCCGGCCGCGAGGTCCGCCCCGACCGCGTAGGCCAGCTCGTCGGCCAGGTCCTGCGACTCGCCGGTGACGACGTTGCCGGCCAGCAGGCTCTCTCCGTTCCACTGGTAGCCCAGGTTGACGTGGGGCGAGAAGCGGCCGAGCCCGAACGACATGGCTCCGAACGGCCGCACGCCCCAGGCGCCCGCGCCCAGCAGGTTCTCTTCGTCGCCCGTCGGCATGCGCACGTCGACCGCAAATGCGAGGCCGTGGCCGCCGCCCCAGCGCGCCGCCTGTCCCTTGACCCGCAGCGTCACGTCGCCGAGGCCGCTGGCTCGGCCGGACCTCGCGTACTCGCGTGTATTGCCGACGCCGCCGCTGCCCGAGTCGTAGTAGTGGACTAGCGTGTCGCTGCCGGTGCCCAGTCGCTGGACCGTGGCGGTCGAGGTGACGCTCAGGTCCGCGATCACGAACGGCACGGCGAGCGACGCGTCGAAGCGCTCGCCCAGGCCGTAGGTCACGAACGCGGTCTGCTGCGTGATCGAGGCTTGCACGTCGCTGCTCGTGGTCACCACGTCGGCGCGGCCGCCGGGCGCCGCGTCGTCGTGGGTGAAGACCGCCGGCAGCTCGCCCAGGTCGATACCCTCGATCGCGTCGAACGAGAAGCGCTGCACCGCGAAGCCGGCCGCCACCTTGCCCTTGCCGACCGTCTCGGCCCGCTCGACCATGATCGGCCCGAAGCTCTGCGTCGAGCGCGTGAAGACGCCGAGCGTCGGGTCCATCGTATAGGTGAACCCGGACGAGGGGGCCGGCAGCGGCAGCGCGGAGATCTGGCTGGCGAGCGCGGCGTTGAACTGTGTGAAGCGCGAGTGGAAGGCGTTGTTGAAGTGCGCCGAGTGGGTCGAGCCGTCGGGCAGCGGCCTGGAGCTGTCGACGATCAGCCCCTGCGGGCCGAAGAGCGTGGGCAGCAAGTGGGCGAGCTTCGGGGTCTGCGCGAAGGACGCCGCGGGCAGGGCCGCGAGCGTCGCCAGGGCGAGCGTGAGAACGCGCCGTCTCATCATCAGAACCTCCTCACCAGCGCGCCACCGGACAGCGCGGAGGCATCAGCGTCCGATCTCATCTATCACGAATCCCTCGGGACCGGGGGCGATTCGCAGGGTCTGCGGGAAGCTGCTCACGATTGACCCGTCGAGCGTGTCGCGCCGCGTCAGGCGCGCGAGGCACTGGCCTTCCTGGCACTCGAGCCCCTCGAGCGTGATGCTCACCTCGTGCGTCCGGGTGCTGTCGAACGCCTTGCGCAAGCGCCTCTCCTCTTCCCCGCTCAGGCTCGGCTTGACGCTGCGGAAGAGCGACAGGTCCTTGGTCTCGATCGCCTTTTGGTAGTTCTGGAGCAGCCGCTTGACGGCCTCTTCCTGCGTCTTGGTGGCCGCGCCCGCCTGGACGAGGATCGGCGCGACGACCAGCGCTGCTGTGATCACCCACGCGCGCGCTCCTGCTCGCCTTCTCGGCTCGGATGTCATGGCGAACCCCTCCCCAGGGACAAGGCGGTCTCGGAAGCAAGGGGCGTGCCCAGGCAAGATCGTTGAGCATACACAGCTTGCGCGAATGAGCGTGACCGCCGGCGCTTCGCGGGCCGAATCCCGGACATGCGCGAGGCCCGTGGGTGAGTCGCGTACACGTACGAACGAGGCCGGGCCGCTCTAGAATGCGGCGGAGTTTCGCCCCCCTCAGGAGGCCTGAGAGTGCCACGCCTTTCCCGCCGCAGCTTCGCCACGAGTCTTTCCTGCGCCGCCCTTGCGGCGCTCGCGCCGGCGCGCGCGCGCTCGAGCCAGTCGAGCGACGCGAAGACGAAGGCGCTCATCGACCTGAGCTCGAACGAGAATCCGTACGGCCCGTCCCGCTCGGCGCTCGAGGCGATGAGCGCCGCCCAGTCCGTCGCGAGCCGCTACCCGGACGCGGCCGAAGACCGCGTGCGGGAGGCGATCGCCCAGCACCACGCCGCGAAGCCCGAGCAGGTCGTGATCGGCGCCGGCTCGAGCGAGGTGCTGCGGCTGTGCGACGCGGCGTTCCTCGGCCCCGGCCGCACGGTGATCGCCGCGGAGCCGACCTTCGAGGCGGTACTGCACTACGCGAAGGTCACGCGCGCGGAGGGCCTCACGCTGCCGCTGACCCCGGACTTCCGGCACGACCTGCGCGCGATGGCGAAGGCCTCCGACGCGCGCACGGGACTCGTCTACGTCTGCAACCCCAACAACCCGACCGGCACGATCGTGCGCCTCGACGCGCTGACCGCGTTCCTCGAGCAGGTGCCGAAGACGGCCGTCGTCGTGGTGGACGAGGCCTACCACCACTTCGTCGAGGACAAGAACTACGGCAGCGTCACGGGGCTCGTCGAGCGCTTCCCCAACCTGGTCGTGGCGCGGACGTTCTCGAAGATCTACGGCATGGCCGGGATGCGCCTCGGCTACGCGATCGCCTCGGAAAAGAACGCCGAGGCGATGCGCGCGCAGGCTTCGTGGAGCACGGTCAACATCGCGGTGCTCGAGGCGGGGCTCGCCTGCCTCAAGGACCCCGAGCTGCCGAGGCAGCAGCGGGCGCTCATCAACGGCTCGCGGCACGCGCTGTGTCGCGCGCTCGAGAAGGACGGCCGCCGCTACATTCCCTCCGAGACCAACTTCCTGATGATCGACGTCGGCGCCGACGTGGAGCCGCTCATCCCCGCCTTCGCGGCCAAGGGCATCAAGGTCGGCCGGCGCTTCGCCGCGATGCCGCAGTGGCTGCGCGTGACGATCGGCAAGCCCGAGGAGACCGAGGCCTTCTACCGGGCGCTCGGCGAGCTGGTTCCGGCGAAGGCCGCCGCCTGATAGGCTTCTCGTCCGCAGCGGAGGACGCGTGGGGTTCGGCAAATCGAAGGAAGAGGACGTCGTCGCGCTCATCGCGGGGAAGAAATACGCGCGCGCGATCGAGGTCCTGAAGGCGCAGCTCCAGAAAAGGGGCGCCAACCCGAGCCTGCGCATGCAGCTCGCCGACGTGCTGATCCTCGCGGACAAGAAGCAGGAGGCCGTCTCGCTGCTGATCCCGCTCGCCGACCAGTTCGCGCGCGACGGCTTCGCCGCCAAGGCCGTGTCGGTGCTCAAGAAGATCCAGAAGGTGGATCCCGGCCGGCGCGACGTCGAGGAGCGCCTCGCCCGCCAGATCGAGGAGAGGCAGCGCGAGGCCGTCTCGCTGCCGCTGTCGCGAGCGGGCTCCGCGCCGGGCAGCGAACCCTCGGCCGGCGTGGCGGACGACGGGCCCTCCCTCGAGATCGGGTTCGAGATGGCGCCAATGTCGGCCCCGCCCACGACCGCAGAGCTGCCGCCGCTCGAGCTTCCGAAGGCCGTGGCCGAAGCGCCGCCGGATTCCACGCTTCCCGTGACGCCGCAGCCCCCCGTGATCGTGGCGCCGGAGCCCCTTGCGATCGTGGCGCCGGAGCCTCTCGCGATCGTTGCGCCGCCGTCCACGCTGCCGTCGCTCGAGATACCCACGGTCGAGCCTCTCGCCCTCGAGCCTGCCGACGCGGAATCCCCCACGCAGCCTGTCCAGGCCAAGGCCGCGGAGGAGTCCATCGAGGACTACGACCTCCTCTATTACGCCGAGGACGGCGACGAGGACGAGGAGATCGACGTCCCGTTGGAGGCCGAGCTCGTCGAGGCCACGGCCGTGGAGCCAATGTCGGCGGGCCAGTTCGCCGACGAGCTCATGGGCCTCGTGGACAGCGTCTTCCAGGAGTTCCCGGGAGCCGCGCCTGCCGCAGCACAATCATCTGCGGGAGTGCCGGCGTCCTCGAGCCCGGACCGCAGCGGCAGCCACATCGTCGTGAGCCCGCTCTTCCGCGACTTCTCGGTGGACGAGATGGTCGCCGTGATCCAGGGGCTGAAGCTCTTGTCCTTCGAGCGCGGCGAGGCCATCCTGAAGGAAGGCCAGCCCGGCGGCAGCCTCTACATGCTGACCTCGGGCCGCGTCCGCGCCTTCAAGAAGGACGGCGCCGGCAAGCAGAGCGCACTGGGCGACCTCAAGGAGGGAGCCTTCTTCGGCGAGATGTCGATCCTCACGGGCCAGCCGCGCATGGCGAGCGTCGTGGCGCTCGCCCGCTGCGAGCTGCTCGAGCTCGACCGCCCGACCCTGGACGACATCACGAAGAGCCACCCCCACGTCTGGGACGTGCTCCGCGAGTTCGCCGAGAAGCGAGCCGCCCAGGCCCGCTGATCGTCGCTACGGACCCGGTGGCCTAAGTGTTCGACCGACACCGAGGGTGGAGGGGGAAATCAGCCCTTCCTGGCTTAGGGGTATGCGTGAACATTCCGGCGGTGGACACACATGGCTAGACCAGAAATCTCCGGCATAGCGCCGCTCTTCATCGTGAATAATGTCCCTGTCGCGCTGGCGTTCTATCGTGACCGTCTTGGGTTCGAGATCACGTTTCAAGGCCCCGAGCCGGATGACATCTTCTTTGGCATTGTCCAGCGCGGCAATGCGATGATCATGTTCAAGGCCGTCGGCGTCGATCCGGTGCCGAACTACACCCGAGACGTCAATCAGGGCATCGCCCGCTGGGACGCCTACCTCCATGTCCCCGATCCGGACGGATTGGCCGCGGAGTTCTCGTCGCGCCATGTCGAGTTCTCGGAACAGCTCAAAGACACCGATGATGGGCTGCGCGGATTCGAACTGAAGGACGCTGACGGTTACGTCTTGTTCTTCGGTCGTCCTCGTCCATGAGTCGCAATGTTGCTGCGTCTGGGCGGGGTGAGGAAGCGTAGTCGGAACACAGGATTGCCGGACGGCAGGAGGGAACTCAGGTTGGCAACGGCTGCAATAGTCGGAGCGTGTCTCGCCTTCGCTGTCGGGATCTTCGCCACGGTGGTCAGGCTGGATCGGGACCGGGCGTTCTATCCGACAGTCGCGATCGTGATTGCCTCCTTGTACTCCCTGTTTG
>DATBSL010000059.1:0-19477 GCA_036559805.1 Vicinamibacteria bacterium | reverse complement strand
AACAGCTTGAGCATCGCCTCCCAGCTGGCCTTGTCGGCGGCTGCGTCGTAGGCGAGCGCGGGCATCCCCACCTTGTCGGCGTCGGGGTTCGTGAAGCTGTGCCGGGCGTGCTCCAGGTCGACGAAGGCGAACTTCGCCTGGATCTTGAATCTTGACTTGGCAGGCCATCGACCGACCTGACGTCAAAGTTCAAGACCTGACCCCTACGTACGTGGCTCCCCAAGGAGTCGCTCCCGCGCGGCGCTCGACGCCGCGGCCGGGGTTGGCCGAGAGCCGCTCGAGCACGTGGAACACCGTCTCGGCATCGTCGGGCACTCCGGCCGCGACGGCCAGCTCCTCGCACGTCGCGCCCGCGGGCCCACGCTCGGCGAGCGCGCGAAGCACTTTCCGCTGCAGCTCGAGCACGGCCGCGGCGGCCTTCTTCCCCGCTTCGACGCCCGGCTGGTGGTAGGCGTTGATTCCGACGAGGCCGGCGTACAGGCCGACGGCCCGCTCGTAGAGCGCGATCAGCATCCCGAGGTTACGCGGATCGAGCTCGCGGATCGTGAGCGTGAGCGACGGGCGGCCGCTTTCGTGGAGCGCGCGCCGCGTCCCGAGCTGGAGGCCGTCCAGGAAGTCGCCGCTCGTGGCGCCGGGCTCGACCTCGAGGCTGGGGCCGTCGCGGTCGAGCAGCACGCGCACGAACGTCACGAAGAAGTCCGGCGTGCCGTCGCGGAGCTGCTGCACGAACGCGTGCTGGTCGGTCGAGCCCTTGTTCCCGTACACGGCGAGCCCCTGGCGCACGCTGCGGCCCGCGAGGTCCTTCTCCTTGCCGAGCGACTCCATCACGAGCTGCTGCAGGTAGCGGCTGAACAGCAGCAGCCGGTCCTTGTAGGGCAGCACGACCATCGCCTTGGCCCCGCGGCCGTCGCCGGCAGCGTGCCAGGCGAGCGCCAGGAGCGCCGCCGGGTTCCGCCGCAGCTCCGGCCGGCGCGTCAGCTCGTCCATCGCCCGGGCCCCGTCGAGGAAGGCGCCGACGTCGATTCCCTGGAGCGCCGCCGGCAGCAGTCCCACGGCGCTCGTCACCGAGGTCCGCCCGCCGACCCAGTCCCACATCGGAAAGCGCTCGAGGAAGCCCTGCTCGCGCGCCTGGCGGTCGAGCGCGCTGCCTTCCTGCGTGATCGCCACCGCGACGCGCGCGAAGTCGACCCCGTTCGCCGCGCACGCCGCCTTCGCCTCCAGCATGCCGTTGCGCGTCTCGGGCGTCCCGCCCGACTTGGAGATCACGATCGCGAGCGTCTCGCCGAGCGCGCGGCCCAGCCTCCCGAGCACCCGGTCGAACCCGTCGGCGTCGGTGTTGTCCAGGAAGTGAGGCTGCAGCCGGTCGCCCGGGCCCGAGAGCGCGTCGGCCACGAGCTGCGGGCCGAGCGCCGAGCCGCCGATCCCGATCACGAGCAGGCGTCGGAAGCGCTCCGCGGCCGGCGGACGGATTCGCCCGTCGTGGACGCGAGCGGCGAAATCGAGAACGCGCGCGAGCGTGCCGCGGATCGCGTCGCCGATCTCCGGCGCGGGCGCGCGTTCGGGAGCCCGCAGCCAGTAGTGCCCGACCATCCGCTTCTCGTCCGGGTTGGCGAGCGCGCCGCGCTCGAGCGCCTCCATGGCGGCGAACGCCTCGCCGAACGCGGTACCGCGCTCCTCGAACGCCCGCTCGGGGATGTCCATCCGGCTCAGATCGAGCCTGAATCCCAGCTCGGGCTCGTCGAACAGCTGGGACTTGAAGCGCTCCCAAGTCGATGCGGGGCTCATGGGTCCTCCGGTGGGATTCTACAGAAGGCCAGATAGGGGGGTCTGGGGGGACGAAGTCCCCCCAGCTCAAGGAAAGCCGACAACAAGCCCTGCCGTTCTTCGCCCTACGAGGGTAGATCTTGGAGAGTAACGGGCAGATAGCCGAGTTCTCCCATCCCACGAGGGTAGATCTTGAGGAGTAACGGGCAGACAGCTGCGTTCTTCCCTCCACGAGGATCGATCTTGAAGAGTAAGAAGCAAACCGCCGCGCCAATACAGCAGGAAGAGCCAGAAACAACGAACCAGAGGGCGAAGGGCTGGACAGGTTGGACGGCTTAAGGGGGGGCATCCCGCCCCCCCTTGCCCCCCGGGGGGCGTCGAGCGACACTCGTCCTGTGAATCGCCTCACCTCGCGGGCCGTACTGCTGCTGCTTTTCGCGCTCTCCTCGTCCTGCGGCGGCGGCGGCGGGATGACCCCGACCGCCCCCACGAGCAGCGCGGCCAGCGGCTCGGCCAGCTGCACGACGGCCGGCCAGTGCAGCTTCGTGCGCGACGCGCTGCAGCAGTACTACTACTGGTATCGCGAGCTGCCCAACCCCGACCCGGCCGGCTTCGGCTCGCCCGAGGCGTACCTCGAGTCGGTGCGCTACCGGACGCTCGATTCGAGCTTCAGCTACATCACCTCCAAGGCCTCGAGCGACGCCTTCTTCTCGGAGAGCCAGCGCATCATCTTCGGGCTCTCGTACAAGCGCACGGGCGACCTCGAGCTGCGCCTGACGGAGACCTATCCGGGCAGCCCGGCCCGGGATGCCGGACTCGACCGCGGCCACTACCTGCTGTCGGTGAACGGCAAGTCGGTCGCCGACTTGATCCGCACGGGCGAGATCTCGACGGTCTTCGGCCCGGAGCAGATCGGAGTCACGGCAGAGGTCACCTGGCGCTCACCTGGCGGACCAGAGCAACGCGCGACGCTCACGAAGCGACCGGTGACGATCCCGACCGTGGCGCAAACGTCGATCTTCAGCTTCGGATCGACGCGAGTCGGCTACATTCACTTCCACAACTTCGTGCAGCCGTCCGTGGAGGCGCTCAACACGGCGTTCCAGCAGTTGCGCGACCAGGGCGCCACCGAGCTGGTGCTCGACCTGCGCTACAACGGCGGCGGGCTCGTCTCCGTGGCCCAGCACCTCGGCGGCCTGATCGGCGGCACGCCGCTCGTGGGCCAGGTGTTCGTCCAGTTCACCCACAACGACAAGCAGACCAGCCGCAACACGTCCTACCGCTTCGAGACCAAGCCGCAGGCGCTCGGCGTCAGCCGGCTGGTCGTGATCGCGACTCAGGCGTCGGCCTCGGCGAGCGAGGCCATCATCAACGGCATGCGCCCCTACATGGACGTCAAGGTCGTGGGCGAGCGCACCTACGGCAAGCCGGTCGGACAGTACGGCTTCGACTTCTGCGACAAGGTGCTCTACCCGGTGGCGTTCCTGGTCACGAACGCACGCGGCCAGGCCGACTTCTTTTCGGGCATCCCGGCCGACTGTGCCGCCGCGGACGACGTCGACCGCCCGCTCGCGGACGCCCGCGAGGCCTCTCTGGCCGAGGCGCTCACGGTGATCAGGACCGGTCGCTGCAGCGGCCAGGCTGCCGCGGCCCAGCTCCAGCAGGAGAGCCTCCGCGAGCGCGTGCGCCCGATCGCCGTGGACGGCTGGCACCAGATCCTCAACGCCTGGTGAGCGCTCCGGCGCGTGCTATCATCTCGCCCAACCGCCGCCCCCTGAAGCGTTTGCCACGGGCGCGCCGGCTCACTGGATGACGCCCGAACGCATCGGCAAGTACCAGATCGTCGGCAAGCTCGGCCAGGGAGCCATGGGCGAGGTGTTCCGCGGCCACGACCCCGTGCTGAACCGGGACGTGGCGATCAAGCGGATCTCGTCCGGCCTCGACGCCGACGAGACGCTGAAGAAGCGCTTCAAGCGCGAGGCTGAGGCGGTCGCGCTCCTCAACCACCCGCACATCATCACGGTCTACGAGCTCGGCTTCGAGGGCGAGCAGATGTTCATGGCCATGGAGCTGCTCGAGGGGATGGACCTCAAGCACGCGATGGCCCAGAGGAAGCTCGGCCTCGCCGAGAAGCTCGCCGTCATGGAGCAGATCTGCGAGGGGCTCGCGTTCGCGCACGAGCGCGACCTGGTGCACCGCGACCTGAAGCCCGCGAACATCCACATCCTGCCCGGCGGCAAGGTGAAGATCATGGACTTCGGGCTTGCGCGCATGAGCGGCTCCGACATGACCAGCACCGGCACCGTGATGGGCACGCCGCACTACATGTCGCCGGAGCAGGTGCGCGGGATGAAGGCCGACGCGCGCTCGGACGTGTTCGCGCTCGGCTGCGTGTTCTACGAGCTCTTCTCCGGCCGCAAGCCCTTCGACGCGGAGTCGATGCACGGCGTCCTGTTCAAAGTTATGCAGGAGGAGCCGGCGCCGCTCACGGAGCTGGCGCCCGAGCTGCCCAATCCGTACGTGCACGTGATCGAGCGGACGCTCGCCAAGGAGCCGGCCGACCGCTTCCAGTCGGCCGGCGAGCTCTTGGGGGCGCTGCGGCTCGCGCGCGCGGCGGGCCTCGCGCCGCGCCCCGCCGAGCGGCCAGCCGAGCGATCGGGCCCCGGCACGGGGCGCGATGCGACACGGATCCCGGCGCGCACCGTGACGCGAGCGCCGGAGCGAGGCTCCATGTCGCGAGCGACTCCGGGCCACGGCGCCCGCAACCTGGTGATCGGCCTCCTGGCCGCGCTGGTCGTCGTCCTGCTCGGCTATCTGGTACTCAGGCCCTCGCTCGGCGGACGGCGCGAGGCGGAGCCTCCCCCGCAGGTCGCGGCGCTTCTCAAGGACGCGATCGCGACGCGCGTCCAGCTCGCGCAACGCCGCCTCGACAGCGGGGACTACGCGGCCGCGGTGCGGGACGCCGAGAGCGCGCTGAAGCTCGACCCGGCCAACGCCGAGGCCAAGGCCATTCTCGACGAGGCCTCGGATGGCGCGCGGCGCTCGGAGCCGGCGGCTCGCGCCCTGCAGCAGGCCCAGGCGCAAGGCGGCGACGTCACGGCGGCGGCCTTCGAGCTGATGAAGGTCGACCCTGCCAACGCGGAGGCGCAGAAGGCGGTCGCGGGGGCGGGGGCGGCTTTCCGTCCGCGCGCCGAAGAGGCGCAGCGGCTCGCGGCGGAGGCGCAGCGAGCCGCTGACGCGGCGGGCGCCGCCCGCCAGCCCGCCTTCACGGCGGCCGTGGCTCTCGTCGAGCAGGGTCAGCAGGCCCTCCAGTCGGGGCAGTTCGCGACTGCCGCGCGCCGCTTCCTCGAGGCCCGCATCCGCTTCGAGCGCGCCGGGCGCGCGCCCAAGAGCCCCTAGGCCAGGGGCCGCCGGGCGAGCCCCGGCGGGCAGGTCCCGGTCCCCGCGGGTGGTTCCCGGCCCGCCCTGGCGCCCGGGCCCTTGCCCGGAGCGCCGTGATACGATTCCGCTCGAGAGCAGCGCGCACAAACTGATGAGTCTCGACCGGATCGGTAAATACCGGATCGTCTCAAAGATCGGCGAAGGAGCGATGGGCGAGGTGTACAAGGCCCACGATCCGCTCCTGAACCGCTTCGTCGCTCTCAAGACGATCGCGCCGGGGCTCGTGGCCGACCCGCAGTTCCGCGAGCGGTTCAAGCGCGAGGCCCAGTCGGCGGCCGGCTTGAACCACCCCAACATCATCACGGTCTACGACTACGGGGACGAGGGCGGAATCACCTTCCTGGCCATGGAGTTCCTCGAGGGCAGCGACCTGCGCGAGGCGATCCGCAGCCATGCCCTCGGCCACCTGGGCCGCAAGATCGAGGTGATGGAGCAGCTCTGCGAGGGCATCGGCTTCGCCCACTCGCGCGGCGTCGTGCACCGCGACCTCAAGCCCGGCAACATCCACATCCAGGCGACCGGCCACGTCAAGGTGCTCGATTTCGGGCTCGCCCGGCTCGCCGCGTCCGAGATGACGCGCACCGGCACGGTGATGGGCACGCCGCACTACATGGCCCCCGAGCAGCTGCGCGGCCAGAAAGCCGACGCGCGCTCGGACGTCTTCGCGCTCGGAGCGATCTTCTACGAGCTGCTCTCGGGTGTCCGCGCCTTCGAGGGGCAGATGCACGAGGTGATGCAGCGCATGCGCGAGCGCGACCCGATGCCGCTGCGGCAGCGCGCGCCCGCGACGCCTCTCGCCCTCGCGACGCTCGTCGACAAGGCGATGGCCCGCGACCCCGAGGCCCGCTTCAAGGACGCGAGCGAGCTCGGCCGTGCCGTCGTGCAGGCGCGCGAGGACCTCGCCGGCGAGACGCTAGCCGCGCCGCCGGTTCGCGACGAAGACTCCGAACGCACGCTGCTGCAAGCGGCCGGCGCCACGATCCTCGAGCCGAGACGCCCCGCGACCGTCCACGGCACGAGTGCCCTCGACGTTCGGCGGCAACACGAGCCGGCGCGCACGGTTCGCCCCGACGCCACCGTGGCTTCCGGGCCCGCGACCGAGGTCGGCCGCCGCTTCCGGCCGCTGCTCGTGGGCGGCGCGGCGCTGGCGCTCGCCGGGGTGGCCGCGGCCGTCGTCTGGCTGCGTCCGCGCCCGAACGCCGCTCCGACGGCCGACGCTCCGGCCTCACAGGCCGCCCAGGACCAGCTCGGGGTGATCACCGACGTCGTCGTCACCGGCAAGCTCGAGCTGGCGCGCGCCGACCTCGAGAACCGGGACTACGCCGCGGCGATCGCGGGTGCGCGCGAGGCGCTGCAGTTCGACCCGGCGAACGCCGAGGCGAAGGCGCTCATCGCGCAGGCCGAGCGGACGCAGCGCGAGCTCGACGCCGCCGTCGCCGAAGCCCGCGCCGCGGTCGGCCGCGGCGACACGGGTCGGGCGACGGCCGCGCTGGGACAGGTGCTCCAGCTCGACCCGCGCCACCCCGTGGCGGACGAGCTCAAGGCCAGCCTGAACCAGGCGTTCCGGCAGCAGGCCGACGAAGCGCGCCGGCTCTCCGTGGAGGCGCGCGCGGCGGCCGACAAGGCGCGTGCCACGAGCCTCCCCGACTACGCGGCGGCGCGGACGCTCGCCACCCAGGCGGACGCCTCCTTCGGCCGCGAGGACTACACCGGCGCGGCGCAGAAGTTCTTCGCCGCCCGCAACGGCTTCGAGGCGGCGCGGCGGGCCGCCGACGCGGCGCGCGTCGTGGCTGCCGACGCGGCGCGCGTGGCCGCCGCCCCGACTCCCCGTCCGACCGCGGCGGCATACGCCACCGTGCCGCCGCCCACCACGGCGCCGACCTCGGCCGCTCCCGCGCCGCCGCAGCCGACCTATGTCCCGCCGCCGAGCGCGGCCCCCGTGCCGCAGCCCACGATCGCGAGCAATCCTGTCTCGACGCCGAGCCTGCCGGCGCCGGCCACGTCCCAGCCCGACGCGGGCGACGCGGCCGTGCGGCGCGTGCTCGCGGACTACGAGCGCGCGATCGAAGGCAAGGACATCAACCTGTTCCGCTCGCTCATGCCGGGCTTGAGCGCGGACGCCGAGAAGCGCCTGCGCGAGGCGTTCGGCGCCGTGAAGTCGCAGGACGTCGGCATCGCGGTGGACTCGGTGCTCGTCGAAGGCGACCGCGCCACCGTCCGCGTCCACCGCCAGGACACGATCAGCGGCCGGAAGCAGACCGCCACCCAGCAGGTCTTCCGCCTCGCCCGCTCGGGTGGGGTGTGGCAGATCGTGTCTATAGGTCAGTAGCTAGAAGGAATAGTCGATCCCGAAGACGGGCGTCACCGAGTCCTGCAGGCCGCCGTCGCCGATGGCGATCAGCAGGTTGCCCACGAGCAGCAGGCGGCCGGCCGGGTTGATCTTGAAGCCGACCGCGCCGAGGTACAGGCCGAGGTTGGACTGCTCGGTGCTGAGCGAGGAACGCTGGACCGAGCGCACCGTAGGGTCGAGGCGCTGGGTGAACTGGTAGGTCTGAGTCACGGTCACCAGCTTGTTCGCGTCGAGCAGCGTGCGGCCCACGAAGTCGGCTGCGATCGTGAAGCGCGGGTGGACAGCCAGGTCGAAACCGACCGAGTAGTTGAGCTCGTCGGGCAGGTCGCCGGTGAACTCGCTGCCGCCGCTCGAGAACGTGTAGCCGAGGCCGGCGCGGGGCGAGAAGCGGCCAGGGGAGCCTCCCACCACGCCGTAGAGCTTGAACTGGGTCGCGCCCGAGCCGAGCAGCTCGGCCTCGTCGCCGGTGGGCAGCCGCAGGTCGGTGCCGAGCGCCGCGCTCGCCGTCGCGCCGCGGTAGAGGTTCCACTTGGCGCGCACCAGCATGTCGCCGATGCCGCTGGCGCTGCCGCTCTCCCGGTAGACGTGGCTGGCGGTGCCGTCGTCGAAGAAGTGGATCGGCGCCGGCGTCGTCACCGTGGCGATGTTGTCCACCGTGGCGGTGATGTTCGCGTCGAGGTCGACGCGCTGGAACGGCAGCGCGATTCCGATGTCGAGCCGCTCGCTCAAGCCGTAGTTCGCGAGGAACACCGTGGTGTCGGTCTTCAGGTCGATCGCCAGGTCGGACGCGATCAGGTCGCCCTCGAAAAACAGGTTCAGGTTGCTGCCGTCGCGATTGACGTCCTCGTGCACGAGGTAGAGCGGCAGCTCGCCGCCGCCGAGTTCGCGCCCGTCGATCCGGTCCCAAGTGCCGTGCTGGTAGTTCACGGCCAGGCTGAACTTGCCCTTCCCCGCCGTGAGCGGCCGCTCGGCGAAGATCGGGCCGAAGGACTGCGTGGTGCGGTTGTAGACGCCCAGGCTCTCGTCGAAGGTGAAGGTGAAGCCGCCCGACGAGGAGCCGATCGGGAAGGTCGAGAGCTGGGCCGCGATGCCGGCGTTGAGCTGGCGCAGCGTGTCCTGTGCGTTGCTCTGCGAGACGAAGTGGGCGTCGTGGCTCTGCGCGGGGTTCTGCAGGTTGGGCGCCAGCACGACCGGGTTGGACGGCGAGAAGAAGCGCAGCAGCAGCCCTGCCAGGCCCTCGTTGCTCTGGGCCCGCACGGGTCCCGCGGCTCCGGCGATCACGAGCACGAACGCAAGCACGCGCTGGCGCTGAATCACGGCCACCTCCTTGGCGAACGGCGTCGTCCGGCGATCCTAGGGTGCTCGTGGCGGCCCTGTCAATCCTCCGCCGAGCGACTCGAAGAGCGCGCGCGCCGCCGGGTCGCCGGGCGCGGCGTCCACCAGCTTGGCCGCGTAGCGGCGTGCCTCGGCGAGCGCGCCGCGCTCGCGGTTGATCGTCACGAGCGCCACCAGCACGCTGCGCGCGCCGGGGTTCCGGGCGTTGGCGCGGCGCAGCGCCGCGAGCGCCTCGTCGGTGCGCGCGGCCGAGTGCAGCCCGATCGCGTAGGCGTAGGCGAAGTCCGGCGTCGCGGGCTCGAGCTCCGCCGCCAGGGCGAGCTCGGCGAGGGCGTCCGCCGTGCGCTTCTGGCGCACGAGCAGGAGCCCGAGCGCGTAGTGCACCGAGCCGTTGCGCGGGTCCACTCCGAGCGCGCGCCGCAGCGCCGCCTCGCCCTGGTCGTCGCGCCCCTCGAGCCGCAGCAGGTCGGCCAGGTTGACCCAGGCGGGAACGAACCAGGGCGCGAGCTGGAGCGCGCGGTCGTAGTCGCGCCGGGCCGCCGCCAGGTTGCCGCGCTTGGCGTTGATAACGCCCAGGTTGACGTGCGACTCGGGGCGCTCGGCGTTCGTGCGCTGGGCGAGCGTGTAGTCGTCGAGCGCGCGGAAGAACGCCGCGCGCGCCTCGCTCTCGAACTCCGTGTCGGGCACGTCGGCGAACGACGAGGCGGCCTCCACGCGCACGGCACGAACCGGGTCCCACAAGAGCCGCGCGCCGATGCGCACCCGCTCGCGCGGCGGCAGCGCCTCGAGCGCGGCCGCGACTCCGAGCCGCAGCAGCGGGTCCTGGCCGGCCGCGGCGGCCTCGAGCGCGGGCAGCGAGCGCGGGCCCATGTGCCGCGGCAGCAGCGACGCCGCGGTCCCGCGCACGATGCCCGGCAGCTCGCCGTCCGCCACCAGCTCGACGAGCGCCTGCTCCGCGCCGAGCCCGTGGCGCCGCCCGGCCGCGAGCGCCGTCGCGAAGTGCGGCCGGGTCTGGCGCCCCTGCGGGTACGCGCGCGCGACCGCGCGCGCGGCCCACTCCGCCGAGCGCTCGCGGTGGCAGTCGTTGCACGCGTTCGGCGCTTCCTCGCGGCCGAGCGCAACCGTGAGGTCCGGGCGCGGCACGCGGAAGGAGTGGTCGTGGCGCTCGTCCACCACCATGTAGGTCTCGCTGCGCATGTGGCAGGCGACGCACGAGGCCCCCGCCCCGCCCTCGCGGTGGAGGTGGTGGCGGCGCGTCGCGAACACCTCGGGCCTGTGGCACTGCGCGCACAAGGCGTCGCCCGGCGCGCGCAGCGTCGAGCGGTGCGGGTCGTGGCAGTCCGTGCAGGTGACGCCCTTGGCGTACATCCGGCTCTGCAGGAACGAGCCCCAGTTGTAGACCTCGTCGCGCATCTGGCCGTCGGCGTAGTAGAGGCCCTCGTCGAGGAGCGCGGGGCGGTGCGTCTGCGCCAGCAGCCGGCCGGGACGGTACTCCTCGCTGAGCAGCCCGCGGCGGGCGTGGCAGCGCGCGCAGGTCTCGACCTCGACGCGCAGCTCGGCGGCGCCCGTGAGCTTCATGGTGCCGGTCGCGGCGTCCATCTCCGAGCGGCGCTTCGCGCGCTCGTCGAAGCGAACGACCAGGCCGGGATCCCCTTCGGGCGCGCGCCCGCCGGCCTTGGCCGCCTGCGCCCACTCCAGGTGCCGCGACGCCGGGCCGTGACACGCCTCGCAGGCGACATTCAGCTCCGAGAAAGTGGTTTCGAAGCGGTCCTGCGCGGCCACGTAGCCCTTGCGCAGGTTGGTCGAATGGCACTCCGCGCACTGGCTGTTCCAGTTCTGCGAGGGTCGCGTCCAGTGCAGGACGTCGGCGTGGTCGACCGTCTCGCCGGGGTAGAGGTGGAAGAAGCGCTGGCCTCCGTCGCGCGCCGGGCGGCTGTCCCACGCGACGCCGAGCGCCTGCAGCCGCCCCCCCGGCTGCTCGAGCAGGTACTGCTCGAGCGGCGTCACGCCGAACACGTACGCGACCTTGAAGTCGGCCGCGCGTCCGTCCGGCCCGTCGGTGCGCACGAGGTAGTCGCCGTTGCGCTGAAAGAAGCGCGTCGTGGCGCCCTGGTGCACGAAGCTGCGCGAGGCGAAGTCGCCGAGCACGGTCTTCGCGTCCGGGCGCTGGATCGCCAGGTCGTGGTGCGAGCCGCGCCAGCTCTCGACCTCTTCCGGGTGGCAGCCCTGGCACGAGCGCACGCCCACGTAGTCGAGCGGCACGGGACCGGTCGCGGTTCCCTGGCCCGGCGGCGGCAGCAGCAGCACGATCGCGAGCGCGAGCGCTATGAGCCCGGCCGCCACGAGCCCGAGGGCGCGCCGGCGCGCCTGCGGCGTCATGGAGCCGGCGTCATCGCTTCAGCATCCGGATCTCGGTGCCCCCCTTCTCGAAGGAGACCTCGTCCATCAGCTGGTTGATCAGGTAGATCCCCCGCCCGTGGTGGCGGAACACGTTGCGGCCGCGCACCGGGCTCGGGATCTGCGACGGGTCGAAGCCCGGCCCGGGGTCGCGCACCACGATCAGCATCCCGCGCTCCGGGTCGCAGGCCACGCACACCTCGACGACCTTGTCGGGGTCGTTGCCGCAGCCGTGGCGGATCGCGTTGGCGAGCGCCTCGCGGAGCGCCGTCTCGATCTCGAACTCCTTGCCCTGCGAGCACTCCATGCCCCGCGCCTCGGCCATCACTTCTTCCACGGCGGGGGTCAGGGCGTCGAGCCGGCCCGGCACGCGCTTGCGGACGCTCACCTGCAGCCTGCCGGGGTCGAAATCGCAGCCGGGTTGCTCGTCGCTCATCCTTGGGCTCGTCCCGGCCTCGAGCCAGGAATGGCGGCTAGCATACCGGAGTTTCAGGGGCGCCCGCCCGTCGGCGCGGGCACGGCCGCGGGGCGGACGAGGCTCTCGAACGCGGGCGTCGCCCACTCGGCGAAGCTACCGTCTTTCTGGCGCTTCACGAAGCGCGCGGCGAGCCGCTCGCGCGCCGCGAGCGCGCGGCCTTCGTCGGGGCCGAGCACCAGGAGCGCGGTCGCGAGCGCGTCGGCCCAGGCGCCGTCGCGGTCCACGACGGTGACCGAGGCGAGGTCGTGCGCGACGGGCCGGCCCGCGCGCGGGTCGAGGATGTGGCTGTAGCGGCGGCCCTGCGCGTCGGTCCACGCCTTCTTGTAGTCGCCGGAAGTGGCGGCCGCGGCGCCGTCGAGCTCGATCACCACCGCCCGCTCGCGCGGCTCACCCGGCCACTCGACGGCCACGCGCCAGGGGCGCCCGTCGGCGCGGCGGCCGCGGGCCGTCACCTCCCCCGCGACGTCGACCAGCACGTGCTCGTGGCCGAGCGTCCCCAAAGCACCGGCGATCCGGTCCGCCGCCCACCCGTCGCCGAGCGCCGAGAGGTCGCACGCCACGTCGGGGCGGGCCTTCGTCACGCTCGATCGCCCGGCGTCGAGGGCGAGCAGCCGGTAGCCCACGCGGTCGCGCAGCGCCGCGAGCACGTCGGCGTCGGGCACGCTCCGCGCACCCGGCGCCGGGCCGAAGCCCCAGGCGTCGACGAGAGGCGCCACGGTCGCGTCCAGCGCGCCGCCCGAGAGCTCGCTCGCCCGGCGCGCGAGTGCTAACGCCGCGAAGAGCTCGGGCGAGACCGGGAAAGGCGCCGTCGAGGCGTGGGCCGACAGCCGCGAGATCTCGGAGCTCGCGCTCCAGCGCGAGAAGAGCCGCTCGGCGAGCGCCAGCTCGCGGGCGATCGCCGCGCGGACGCGCTCGCTCGCGGCCTCGTCGCCGGGGAGCATCACCACGCGAACGTCGTAGCGGCTGCCCAGCGCCGGCCCCGAGAACGAGACGACCGCGCGCGGCCCGTCCTGCGCCGGTCCGGCGGCGGCTGCGATGCCGCAGACGAGCGGGACGGCGAGACGCGACGTCCGCGAGTCCCCCACGCGCGCAGCATAGCGCAGCGCCCCGGCTTCGAACGGCTTGCGCCGGCCGGTCCCGATCGCTCATGATGCGGGCACTCCAGGAGGGGTAGATGGCGAAGGCACGGCGCACGACACACCGCAGCAGCAAGGGCAAGAAGCTCTACGCGGTTCGCGACGCGAGCGGACGCTTCAAGGACATCCAGACCTACGAGCGCTCGCACCGCGCCGACCTCGCCAAGACCGCCAAGGCGGAGGCCGGCAAGCGCAAGAAGGGCCGCAAGAAGGCGGCGCGCCGCAAGGCCGCCAAGAAGCGCTAGGCGCGAGGAGCCTCGTGATGCTCCGCGCGCGCGGGCTGGTGCTGGCGGCGGCGCTCGGCTCGCTGAGCCTGGCGTCGTCCGTCGGCGCCCAGCAGTTCAAGATGCCCAGGGTCGACCTCGACTTCGACAAGGACGTCGACTTCACGCGCTTCAAGACCTACAGCTGGAAGGACACGGAGGTCGTCGCCGAGGACCCCGGCATGCACGCGCGCATCGTCTGGTACGTCGAGCGCGAGCTCGAGAAGAAGGGGCTCGCGAAGGCGAACGGCGTGGGCGACCTGCTGGTCCGCTACTACGCCAAGAAGCGCACGGACATCGTGGGCACGCCGAGCCAGAGCGAGACGACGCTGCCGGGCGGGGCGGGCCAGCTCACCACGAGCGTCGACTTCCACAAGGTCCTCGAAGGCACGCTGCTCGTCGAGCTGCAGCAGGCGAGCGAAGGCAAGGTCGTCTGGCGCGCGGCCACCGAGTACCGCTCGATCGACAAGCAGAAGATCGACGCCGAGACCAAATCGGCGATCCGCAACCTGATCGCGAAGTATCCCCCGCCGAAGCCCTGAGCGCGCTTCGGCGCCGGCCGCGCCCGGGCCGTGCAGTCAGGGCTCGCGTGAACCCGCAGCGACCAGCACCGCCCAGATCGGCCGGTGATCGCTCGCGCCGCGGTTGTCGGCCACGACGCCGAGCGCGTCCGGCCCCGGCGCCAGCGCCAGGCCCCGCGTGACCACGTGGTCGTAGCGCAGGTTCGCGAGCGTGATGCCGAGCAGCCGGAAGCGCGTGCCCCCCCCGAGCCCGCGCGTGAGCCAGGCGAAGCCCGCGCGCTCGAGCTCCTCGACCTTGCCGTGCGAGTTGAAGTCGCCGGCGATCACCACCGGCTCCACGCTCGTAGCCGCGTCCTTCGCCAGCGCGCGCAGCTCGTCCTTGCGCGAGCCGCCCGAGATCGCGAACGGCGAGGGCAAGTGCACCGAGTACACCCGGATGCGCTCGCCCCTCCGCGTCACGACCGCCGAGGCCGCGGCGCGCCGCAGCCCGCTGCCGCGCGCGCCATGGGGCAACACCAGCTTGCGCGGCTCGCTGAGCGGCCACGGCGACAGCACGGCACAGCCGAAGTCGCGGAGGTGCTTCGGGTGGACCCCGCTCGGGAAGTAGACGGCGTTCATTCCGAGCGCCTGGGCGATCCGCGCGGTGCCGGGGGCGTCCATCTCCTGGAGCGCGAGGACGTCGGCGTCGCGCAGCGCATCGACTTCGCGAAGCACCGAGATCGCTCGGTCGATCTCGATGGCATACGCGATGTTGAAGCTGACCACGCGCAGCGTGGCCGGAGCCGGCACCGTGAGCGGCGGCTCCTCGCGTCTCCACTGGTGGATCGGGCCCGCGGGGTCGAGGTAGTTCGTCGCCGGCACGCACGCGGCGCTCGCCGCGGCCAGGAGACCCGCGGCGAGGCGCTTCCGGCTCACCTAGCCCCCGCCCACCTTCCGGGGCAGGCTGGTCTTGCCGAAGCCCTGCGTGTTGGTCGCGGTCTTCTTCCACGGCTGCCGCGTCTTGTGCTTGGGCGGTCCGCCCGGCGCGCGCGACGCCGTCTCGGCCGCGGGCGCCGGGGCCTGGGCCGTCGCCTTGGTGCGCGCGTCGCGGGCCTTGGCCTCGTCGGCGGCGAGGTGACACTGCTTGTATTTCTTCCCCGAGCCGCAGTGGCAGGGGTCGTTTCGTCCCATCGTGGCTGTCACGTCGTCCTCCACGATCCACTCTACCCGTGGCCGCACGCGTGCGCCACTCTCGCGAGACAGGCCTCGCCGACGAGCCTCAGATCCTCAGCCCCCGCACGGCCAGCACCGCCAGTCCGACCGGCACCGCGAAGGCGGCGTAGAGCCCGATCGTGTCCCAGCCGCGGTCGACCAGCAGCCCGGCGCAGAAAGGCGCGAGGATCGCGCCGACGCGACCCATGCCGATCGCCCATCCCATCCCGGTCGTCCGGATCGCCGCGGGATAGAGCGACGGCGCGGCGGCATAGAGCCCGACCATCGAGCCGAACAGCGCAATCCCGACCAGGAACGCGATCAGGAACGCGGCCAGGAGGTCCGTGGCAAAGGCCCCGAAGAGCATCATGCCCGCGGCGGTGCCGGCGAGGCACAGGCTCGCCAGGAGCTTGAGCGGCGCCCGCGAGGCGAAGTAGGTGAAGAGAGACCCCCCGAGGATGCCTCCGAGGTTCAGCAGCACTCCCCCCGTGATCCCCTGGCGCGTGGACAGCCCCGCGGCCACCAGAAGCTTGGGCGTCCAGCTCGTCGCGAAGTAGAACGTCAGCATCGTCAGGAAGAAGGCGCTCCAGAGGAGCGCCGTCTGGGCGGCGACCGCCGGCGCGAACAGCCGGCCGAGCGGGTTCCCGGGCTTCGGCTCTCCGATCGCGCGCTCGGGCAGCGCCGCGACGGCGGGGCGTCCCATCCGGCGCAGCAGCTCGTTCATGCGCGGCAGCGCGTCCTTCGGCCGCCGTGCGAGCAGGAAATCGAGCGACTCCGGCAGGCTGCGCGCGACGACCGGGATCATGATCCCCGAGGCGAGCGCCCCGAACAGGAACGCCGAGCGCCAGCCGAAGCTGGTGATCAGGTAGGCGGCGATCGTGCCGCCGAGCGTCGCGCCGATCGGATAGCCGGTCGCCGACAGGCTGATCGCCGAAACGCGCCAGCGTTTCGGCGCGTACTCGGAGGTGATCACGGTCAGGCTCGCCAGGATCCCGCCGACGCCGACGCCGGTCAGCACGCGCAGCGCCGTGAGCTGCGCGGGCGACTGCGCCAGCGAGGACAGCAGCATGCCGAGCGTGATCAGCCCGAGGCAGAAGAGCGTCGTGGCGCGGCGCCCATAGCGGTCCGCCCACGGCGCGACGAAGAGCGATCCGCCCGACATGCCGAAGAGGCCGGCGCTCAGCAGCGCCCCGAGCGCCGCCCCCGACAGCGACCACTCCTTCGCCACCTCGGACGCGGTGAACGCCATCACCAGCACGTCGAAGCCGTCGAGCATGTTGAGCACGACGCAGAGGCCGATCGCCGTCGCCTGGAACGGGCTGATCGGGCCCTCGTCGATCGCCCCGCGAACGTCGGGAACCGCGGTGCCGCTCATATAGAATGCCTCCCGAGCCCGCTCTTCGAGCGAACATGGACCATGCGGTCGCATTCAACTACGACCCGGCGATCGTAGCCAGCGACGACCCGTATCCCACGTACCGCCGGATGCGGGACGTGGACCCGGCGCACCACTCGCAGCCGGAGGATCTGTGGGTGCTCACCCGCTACGCCGACTGCTCGGCCGCCTTCCGCGACTGGCACACCTGGTCCTCCGAAAGGCGCGGCAACCTGCTGAACGACATCCCCGAGCGCGTCGGCAAGACGCTCGGGACCATGGATCCGCCGCGCCACACCTTCGCGCGCTCGCTCGTCAACAAGGCGTTCACTCCCGGCCGCGTGGCCGATCTGGGCGCCACGATCCGCACCCACGCGCGGGAGCTGTGCGCGCGCGCGCGGGAGCGCGGCGGCTGCGAGGTCGTGGAGGAGCTCTCGGCGCCGCTCAACGCCGCGATCCTCGGCACGATGTTCGGCGTGCCGGAGGCCGAGTTCGTCCAGCTGCGCGCGTGGCTCGACGACTTCTTCAAGCGCGAGAAGGCGCCTGCCGGCCGCGAGAGCGCGCAGGTCGTCGCGATGCGAAAGCTCCGCGAGTACCTGGGACGGCTCGCCGCCGATCGCCTGGCACGGCCGACGGGCGACCTGTTGAGCGCGATGCTGCAGGCCGAGGAGGACGGCAAGCGCCTGGAGCTGGAGCAGGTCGTCGTCACCACCATGACGTTCCTGACCGCGGGCTTCGAATCCACCAACAACCTGTTCACCAACCTGATCCACGCGCTCGCTCTGCACCCCCGGACGCTCGCCGAGCTGCGCGAGCACCCGGAGCTCGTCCCCGCCTTCATCGAGGAAGGCATGCGCTGGGACGGCCCCACCCAGGGCTTCGTCCGCACGCCGACCCGGGACGTCGAGCTTCACGGCGTCACGATCCCCGCGGGCTCCCAGGTGCTGCTGCACATCGGGTCCGCCAACCGGGACGAGCGCGAGTTCGAGCGCGCCGACACGCTCGACGTCCACCGCCCCAACCAGCGCCACCTCGGCATGGGCCAGGGAGTCCACTTCTGCGTCGGCGCCCCGCTCGCGCGGTCGATGGCGCGCTGCCTGTTCGAGGAGCTCGTCCCGGCCAGCCGGCGGCTCGAGGCCGACCTCACAGGCGCCGCGCGCGTCACGACACCCAACTTCCGGGGCTTCACGCGGCTGCCGCTCGCGCTCGCCTGAGCCCGACTCAGCCCCAGACGCGGCGCGCGGTCTCGGCCACCAGGCGCAGCTTGGCCCACTGCTGGTCCTCGCTCAGCAGGTTGCCCTCCAGGGTGGAGGCGAAGCCGCACTGCGGGCTGAGGGCGAGGTTCTCGAGCGGGACATGGCGCGCCGCCTCGTCGATACGGCGCGCGAGCTCGTCCGCGCTCTCGAGCGCGGGCCGCTTCGAGCTCACGAGCCCGAGCACCACCGTCTTGCCCTTCGGCACGAAGCGCAGCGGCTCGAAGCTACCCGAGCGCGCGTCGTCGTACTCGAGCAGGAAGCGCTCGACCTCCATGCTGCCGAACAGCTCCTCGGCGATCGCGTCGTAGCCGCCCTCGGCGTACCAATGGCTGCGGTTGTTGCCGCGGCACAGGTGCATCGCGAGCGTGACGCCTTCCCGGCGCGCCGCCGCGAGGCAGGCGTTGTCGGCGCGGATCGACTCCGTGAGCAGCGCCTCCGGAAGGACGCGCATCTCGGCGCGGATCCACTCGCGCCACTTCGGGTCCACGAAGTAGCTGTAGCGCGGCGCGTCGAGCTGCAGGTAGCTCGCGCCCTCTGAAGACGCAGCCCCAAGCTCGTCCTTCAGGATCGCCACGATGTCCCAGAGGAGAGCCGAGTGGTCCGCGTAGACCGCGTCCGTGACGCCGCGCTTCCAGGCGATCGCGGGGAACTGCGTCGCGCTCGGCAGCGTGAGCTTGATCGCGCCCGGGCTGTGCGCCTTCAGAAACGGCAGCTCGTGCCCGACGAGCCGCCTCACCTGCTTCAGCTTCCCGGTGACGATGCCGGCAACGCTGCTCACGGCCTTGGGCTGCGCGCCGCCCGCCTGCCAGGCGCGCGCCACGGCGTCGCCCAGGTCGAAGCCCTCGACCGCGTCGGTGAAGTCGCTCATGAAGTTGCGCCGCCGCAGCTCGCCGTCGGTGAACACCTCGAAGCCCAGCTCCTGCTGTCGGCCGAGGACGCGCAGCACATGCTGGTCCTCGAGGCTCTTGAGCCGCGCCTCGTCGCGCGGCTCGGCCTCGCGCGCCTCGATGAGCTCCTGGGGCCGCAGGAAGCTCCCCACCTGGTCGGCACGAAAAACAGCGGGCATCGCCACGTCCTCCTGGCGCCTCAGTGCGCTCCGGGCTGGGACGGCCCCGCGACGAGCCCCAGCAGCCGTGCCGCGTTCTGCTTGAGGATGAGCGGCCGCACCTCGTCGCGGATGCCGATCGCGGCGAAGTCCGCGAGCCAGCGATCGGGGGTGATCAGCGGGTAGTCCGATCCGAACAGCACCTTCTCGCGCAGCAGCGTGTTGGCGTACTGCACGAGCACGGGCGAGAAGTACTTCGGCGACCAGCCCGAAAGGTCGATGCGCACCTGCGGCTTGTGCAGGCAGATCGAGATCGCCTCCTCTTGCCAGGGGAACGACGGGTGCGCCATCACGATCGGCAGGTCGGGAAAGTCCACGGCCACGTCGTCGATCGGCATCGGGTCGCCGTACTTGAGCCGCACCCCGCCTCCGCCGCGCATGCCCGAGCCGATCCCACTGTGGCCGGTGTGGAAGATCACGGGTAGCCGCGCCTCGGCGAACACCTCGTAGAGCGGGTACGCGACGCGGTCGCTCGGCACGAACTGCTGGAGCGGCGGGTGGAGCTTCAGCCCGCGCACGTCGCCGCGCGCCACGAGCCGCTTCGCCTCGGCCACCGCCTCGGTGCCTCGGTTCGGGTCGAGGCTCACGAAGGGAAGCGCCACGTCGGCGTTCGCCGCGGCGAACTCCAGGACCTCCTCGTTCGAGACGCGCGGCCGGCCGCTCAGGCGCTCGTCGACACCGAACACCACGCACGCCATCTTCCGCGACCGGTAGTACTCCGCGAGCGCGCCCCAGTCGCCGTCCGCCTGCTTCCCGAAGTACTTCGCCGCCGCGGCGTCGGCCTCCACGCGCGCGCCGCGGTGCTCGAGGTGGACGTGGACGTCGATCGCCGCGAGCGCCTCCACGTCGAAGCGCCGGCTCATGC
>DATBSL010000058.1:0-25362 GCA_036559805.1 Vicinamibacteria bacterium | reverse complement strand
GGCAACGTCGGCCTGCTGAAGCACGCCTCGAACGTCACGGGTTGCGCGCTCGCGATCGAGGAGCTGCTGCGGGACGCCGGCCTCCCGGCCGCGGCCTTCCGCGCGCTGCTCGTGCCGTCTTCGCGCGTGGCGTCGCTCGTCGAGGCGCGGCAGGTCGTGGCGGTGACGCTCACGGGCAGCACGCCGGCCGGCCGAGCCGTGGCCGCGAAGGCCGGCGCGTGCCTGAAGAAGAGCGTCCTCGAGCTCGGCGGCAGCGATCCCTACCTGGTGCTCGAGGACGCCGACCTCGAGGCCGCCGCCGAGACCTGCGCGGCCTCGCGCCTCATCAACGGGGGCCAGAGCTGCATCGCGGCCAAGCGCTTCGTGGTCGTGGAGCCGGTGCGGCGCGAGTTCGAGGAGCGGCTCGTCGAGCGCATGCGCGCGCGCGTCGTGGGCGACCCGCTCGAGGAGACGACGGCGATCGGGCCGCAGGCGCGCCACGACCTTCGCGACGAGCTGCAGCGGCAGGTGGCCGCGAGCGTCTCGCGCGGCGCGCGGGTGCTCCTGGGCTGCGCCGTCCCGGAGGGCGCCGGCGCCTTCTACCCGCCGAGTGTCCTCTCGGGTGTCGTGCCTGGCATGCCGGCCTTCGACGAGGAGCTGTTCGGCCCCGTCGCGGCCGTGGTGGCGGCGAAAGACGAGCGCGACGCGATCCGCCTCGCGAACCAGACCGTGTTCGGGCTCGGCGCCGCCGTCTTCACGCGCGACCTGGCCCGCGGCGAGCGGATCGCGCGCCACGAGCTTTCGGCAGGCTCCTGCTTCGTCAACGCTTTCGTGCGCTCGGACCCGCGCCTGCCCTTCGGCGGGATCCGCGAGTCGGGGTATGGCCGCGAGCTGGGGGCGTTCGGGATCCGGGAGTTCGTGAACGTGAAGACGGTGTACGTGGCTTGAGCGCCGGGGCGGGCTCGTCCGTGGCGCGGCGCTCGAGCACCGCCACGGCCTCGACGTGCGCCGTGTGCGGGAACATGTCCACGGGCTGCACGCGCACCACGCGGTAGCCCTGCGCGGCCGCGAGCGGCAGCTCGCGCGCGAGCGCCTCGGGGTTGCACGAGACGAGGATCCCGCGCGCCGGCCGCAGCCGCCCGAACACGTCGCGCACCACCGATTCAGGGCAGCCCTCGCGCGGCGGATCCAGGATCACGGCGTCGAAGCGCCCCGGCTCGTAGTGAGGCAGCGCGCGCTCGACGGACGCGCACACGAGCGCCAGGCGATCGGCGGCGACCTTGTTGAGGCGCATGTTGAGCTCGGCGTCGCGGACGCTCTTGCGGCTCTCCTCGACAGCAACCACGTTGTGGCCGCGCAGCGCGAGCGGCAGCGCGAAGAGCCCGCCGCCGCTATAGAGGTCGAGCACGCGCAGGCCGCTCGCGCCGGGCAGCGCCTCGCTCACCAGGCGGACGAGCGTGGCGGCCGCCGCCACGTTCGTCTGGAAGAACGACGTCGGCGAGACCAGGAACGCCGGTCCGAGCGACGTCTCCCGGACGTGCCCCGGCCCCGCCACGCGCTTCGACTCGCGTCCGACGAGGTACGGCCCGGGCCGGTCGTGGAGATTCAGCACGAGCCCCTCGGGCTTCTCGTCTCCGGCGAGCAGCGCCTCGAGCGGCGCGCGCAGCGAGGGGTCGTCGCGCGAGGCGACCAGCATGGCGACCGCCTCGGCCTCGTCCCGGGTGGTGCGGACCACTACGTGCCGGGCGACGCCGCCCGTCGTGAGCCCCGACGCCGGCACGCGCGCGGCCCGCAGCGCATCGCGCAGCGCGAACGCGATCCGGTTCGCGCGCTCCGCGTGCACCGGGCACTCCTCCACGCTCACGACGTCGTTCGTGCCGCGCGCGAAGTGCCCCATCACGAGCCCGCTGGCGCTCTCGTCGAGCACGAAGGCGGCCTTCTGCCGGAAGGCCCACGGCATGCCGTCCGCCTCCACCGGCATGCCGATCGCCGGAGAAACGCGCGGAGCGGCCTTCCCCATCGCGCGGCGCAGCAGCACGTCGACGACCGCCGTCTTGCGGCGCAGCTGCTCGGGATACGCGATGTGCTGCCAGGAGCAGCCGCCGCACGCCGAGGCGTGCCGGCAGCGCGGGACGACGCGGTTGGGCGACGCCTCGACGACCGCCTCCAGCGCGCAGAGCACGCTGCGCCCGACCGGCCGCAGCCGCCTGACGAAAACACGCTCGCCGGGAATGCCGCCCGGCACCAGCAGCCGCTCCTCGGACACGTTCGCGGTGGCCGCGCCGGAGCGGTCCATTCCGGAGAGCGTGACGACCTCGCCGGCCGGGGGGCGAGGCGCCGCTAGCCGCGGGCCGCCCATGCCGCGAGATTGCGCTCGATCTGGCTCGCGTGCCCCTCGAGGTGCGCCGCGTAGATCCGCAGCCAGTCGTCGGCCGTGTACGGACCCGACTCGGTGTGGCGACCGGCCTTCTTCCAGTCGGCGTCGGACATCTTCCTGAGGAGAGGAACGGTGCGGCCGCGCGCCGCGGTCGTGGCGGCGAGCGCGTCCTCGAGCGGCTGGGCGTGGTAGTCGAACAGCCGCGCCCAGGCGTCCTGGTCGTAGCCCACGATCAGCGGGTCCTTCTCGGCGAGCAGGTAGCGGATCCGCAGCGCTGCGTTCGTCTCCGAGTCGGCGCAGTGGACCACCACCTCGTGGACGCTCCACTTGCCTTCGGCCGGACGCCACGCGAGCGCCTCACTGGGGACCTTCGCGAGCGCCTCCTTGACCCGCGCCGCGCCGCGCGCGTACTGCTCGATCAGCTTCTCCCGCTCCGCCTGGCTCATCCCCATGACAGTCCTCCGACGAGGCTCGCTGCGGCCCCCGGCGCCGCGGATCCTCGAGCTGCTTGGAAGGGACAGAGTCTGACACGACCGGCCGCGAACGCGCGCCATGTCCGCTTCCCCGCCGGCCGCGCACCGGACAACGGCCGAGGATTCCGACTGTAACTCGTTGATTTGATTCGCTGATCGAGACGGTGGTGTCCGGCATCGCCCTTGCAGATCCCGCCTCTCGTGAGCGAACGCCTTCTGGTCATCGATGACGACGAGACCGTCCGGGGAACCTACGTGGCCTACTTCTCGAAGGCGGGCTTCGACGTTCACTGCGCCGGTTCACTCCCCGAAGCCGCCGAGCGGCTCGCGGGCAACCGCTTCGATGCGGTGATCGCGGACGTTTGCCTCACACCCGAAGTGGGATCGGAGGGGCTCGCGATCGCCGCCTACCTCCGCCACCTGAAGCACGACCCGCCGGTGGTGGTGCTCACCGCGTACGGGCTGCCCGACCGCGCCGAGGCCGCCGCGCGCCTCGGCGTAGACGCGTTCCTGCACAAGCCCGTGAGCCTCGTGTGGCTCGAGAGCCTGCTGCGGACGCGCATCGACGACCGCCGCCGCGGGCCTGCCGCCGAAGCGATGGTCGCGGCCGGATAGTCGCCCTTCTTCTCGCAGCCCCGCCTCGTTCCCGTCAATCGAACCTAAAATACGCGGCAGCCGTTCCGCTCGTCCGATGGAGATCTCATGACCGAACGGGAGCCGCGGGGCGTGGGTCGTCGTGCATTCGGGAGAATGGCCGGCGCGGGCCTGCTGGGGAGCCTCGCGGGCGAGGCGGCGGCGCAGCAACGGCCCGCGGCCGCCGCGGCTCCGGCACGCGGCCGGCCGCTCATGAAGGTGGGCACGCAGCACGGGTCGAGCGACGAGACCCTGAACGTGCTCGCGGCGCTCGGCGTCGAGCACATCTGCGCCGAGCTGCCTTCCGTCCGCCTCGACGCGGAATGGTCGGTGGAGACGCTGCAGCGCCTGCGCGATCGCGTGGAGTCGTTCGGGATAGCGCTCGACATGTTGCCGCTGCCGCTGAGCTCCCACCCGATCGCGCGGGCCGAGAACCCCGCGATCCTGACCGGCAAGAGCCCCGAGCGCGAGCGCCAGATCGACGACATCTGCACGATGATCCGCAACACGGCGCGCGCCGGGATTCCGGCGCTCAAGTACAACCTCACGCTCCTCGGAGTGGTGCGGACCGAGCCCAGCGCCGGCCGCGGCGGCGCGCGCTACAGCACCTTCTCCTACGCCAAGGCGCGGCACGAGCCGCCGCTCACCGAAGCCGGTCCCGTCCCCGCCGACGTCTACTGGGAGCGGATCACGTACTTCCTCGACCGGGTGGTGCCGGTCGCCGAAGAGCACAAGGTGCGGCTCGCCTGCCACCCCCAGGATCCGGGCATGCCCCCCGGCAAGGGGTATCGGGGCGTCGAGACGGTGCTCGGAAGCGTCGAGGGCCTGAAGCGCTTCGTCGCGATCCGGGAGAGCGCCTACCACGGCCTGAACTTCTGCCAGGGCACCGTCGCAGAGATGCTGCAGGACCCGGGACGCGAGATCTTCGACGTGATCCGCTACTTCGGCTCGCGGCGCAAGATCTTCAATGTGCACTTCCGGAACATCCAGGGCCGCTTCCTCGATTTCCGCGAGACCTTCATCGACGACGGGGACGTCGACATGCTCGAGGCGCTGAGGGTCTACCAGGAGGTCGGCTACGACGGGATGCTGATGCCCGACCACGTGCCCCAGGTCGCGGGCGACGAGCGCGGCCGTCAGGCCTTCGCCTACACCTTCGGCTACATCAAGGCTCTCTTGAGGGTGCTCGAAGCGTCCGCCTGAGCCACCTCCCGTCTGGCGTCATGTTGGCCGGGAAATTGCAGTCCAGCCTCCAGAGAAACAGAACCGAACCACAGGGCTCGGTTCCGTGGTGCGGCAGACACATTGGCCGTGGCGCGGGGGCACAGGAGGCGACGATGAGCGTGGAAGTCAGGCCGGCATCGCTCCAGGACGGGGTCGCGGTGCTGTCGCTTCTCGAGGAGGTCGGCTACTACCCCGAGCCCGTCTCGTTCGCGCAGACCTTCCGCCGCACCATCACGAACCCGGGCTTCCTGGTGCGCGTGGCCGAGGCCGAAGACGGCCGGATCGTCGGCGTCGCGACACTGGCGCTCCGCTATCAGCTCGGGCTCGGCGGCCTGATCGCGAGCCTCGACGAGCTGGCGATCGCGGCGGGCGCCCCGAGAGGAGTGGAGCGCCGGCTCAAGCGCGAGACGCTCGGCAAGGCGCGCGGGCTCGGAGCGGTGCGCGTGCTGAAGCAGGCCAACCAGCACACGCCGCCCCCGCGCGCTGCGCAGCTGCGAGCGAAGGCTGCGGCAGCTGCGGGCGCTAACGCGCCCGCAGCCTAGGAGGCAGACAGCGACCCGGGGGTCCTAGGGGGGCGAAGCCCCCCTAGACCAAGAACGCAAGCGTGAACGCCCCCCTCCCGGCTTCCCCCCTTGGAGAGCCAGGAGCCATGAGACCTCTAGAATCCCCCTAGCCCATGGCCACCAGCGAGACTTTCGACTTCACGGGGCCCGCGGGACTGCTCGAGGCGATCCTCATGGGTCCGGACGGACCGCCCGTGGCCGCGGCCGTCGTGTGTCACGCACACCCTCTGCACGGGGGCGTCATGCACTTCAAGGCCGTGTTCCGCGCGGCCAAGGGCCTTCAGTCGGCCGGGCTCGCCACGCTGCGCTTCAACTTCCGCGGCGTCGGCCGCAGCCAGGGCGCGCACGACGACGGCGTCGGCGAGCAGCAGGACGCGCGCGCCGCGCTCGACGAGCTCGAGCGGCGCTTCCCCGGCCTGCCGCTCGTGCTGGGCGGCTTCTCGTTCGGCTCCGTCGTGGCCCTGCGCCTCGCCGTCCGCGACGCGCGCGCGCGAGCAGTTTTCGCCCTGGGCTTTCCGCTCGTCCGCTTCGGCGACGCGTCGACACTCGCGGGCCCGACACAGCCCCGGCTCTTCGTGCAGGGTGAGCACGACGTGTACGGCCCCGGCGAGACGCTCCGCGGCCTCGTCGAGCCGCTGCCACCGCCACGCGAGCTCGTGATCGTGAAAGGCGCGGACCACTTCTTCAACGGTGAGCTCGACGCGCTTCAGGAAGCGGTGGCCGCGTGGGCCGGATCGCGACCTTGGCGAACCTGAGCGGGCGTCAGGCTCCTCGAGCGATGCCGGCGCCGTCGAGCGCCCGCTCGGCGCGGAGGAACACCTCGGTGTCCGCGTCCCTCGGGTTCGCGAGATAGTCGACGGCGGGCGCGACGAGCCGAGCCCGGAGGCTCGCGTCGACGCGTCCGGCTTCCTCGCCGAGCGCGCCCGCCAGCTTGTGCTGGTGGCTCTCGCGACCGCGGCGCGCGAGCGAGGCGCGCAGCGCGGCGATGAGCTCGCCCGTGCGCCCGGCGCCGCGCTCGAGCCAGCCCATCGCCGAGGCCGGCTCTGCGTCCTCCAACACCTCGTCGAGCGACGCGCGTCCGCCGGCCGGCGCCAGCGAGGGACCCTGCATCGACAGGCCGACCAGCTGGCCGAGGTCGTCGCGCATGCGGGCGGCCCAGCTCGCGGCCTGCAGCAGCAGGACACCCTTCGTAACCGGGTCTCGCGCGGTCTCGAACGACGAGCGGAGCGCGCTCGGGACGGTCACGGCGTGCACCGGCAGCAGCGACAGCCGCCCGTCGCTGGATCGCCGGCCGGGGCGCCGTTGAAAGACGTCGGCGCCGGCGAGCACGATCGCGTCCCAGGCCGAAGCGCTTCCGAGACCCGCACGCAGAGCGCCGGCCACGCTCTCGGCGGCGGCCGTCGGTGTCGCCGTTCGCAGCGCGCGGACGAGCTCGTCCGCGCGCTCGGCGCCGGCGCTCGAGCGCCCGGGCTCGAGCGCGCCCGCGGGCAGGCCTCGCGCCAGCTCGAGCGCGCGCTCGTGGCCTTCGGTCTGCCGCCCCACCAGCAGCGCGAGCACCAGCGAGCGGGCGGCGGGCTCGGCGTGCCGCCACCCGATTCGGCCCAGCACGCGCTCCACCTGCGTTGCGTAGATCGCCTTGTGCCCGATGAAGGCGTAGCAGCGGGCCGTGAACGGGCGCAACGTCTCGAAGAAGGCGTGAGCGTCGGCGACCCCCGCGAGCCCGGCGGCAGCCCTCTCGGCCCGCTCGGGATCGTAGGCGTCCAACGCAGCGACGAGCTCCCGTCGCGCAGCCTCGGCGCTCCGCCCGGGCGCCACGGCGAGCGGCTTCATCCGATAGTCGCCCCACTCGCGCCGATCGTCCTCCTGCGCGCTCTTGAGCTCGTCCAGGTTGAAGAGCGCGGGATGCCACGCCGCACGCGGCGCCGCGCCGGCCGCGCTCGAGAGCTGGCACGCGGACTCGACCATCATGACCGCGTGCAGCGTGCCGTGCGGCCGAGGCCGGATGTCCTCGGCCCCGGCGAGGAACACGGCGCCGAGCAGCGTCTCGGGCCGAGCGCCCGCGCGCACGGCCTCGGCGGCTGCTTCCCAGGCGCCGTCGCGCGAGCCGTCGCGGATCCGCGCCGCGAGCGCGAGGATCGGGTCGCCAGCGGACTCGAGCGCCGCGGCCGCGCGCGCGGCGCGGCTAACGCCCGCGAGGCCGGCGATCGCGAGCCCGAGGCGGACGATCGCCTCGCGCCGGTCCGGGAGCACGAGCCCCATGCCGATCATCCTACGCTCGTCAGTGGACGCTGCGCTTCTGGACGGTCTCCTTGGCCGCGAGCGCGAAGCGCGGGTGCGTGGCGTCGCCCTTCAGCACGCGCTCGGCCGTGAACTCGCCGACGGCGGGGCCGTGCTTGAAGCCGTGGCCCGAGCCGCCCCCGCAGAGCCAGACGTTGTCGAGCCCGGGATGGCGGTCGATCACGAAGTCGCCGTTCGAGGTGTTCTCGTACTGGCACACGCGGCTCTCGACGAGCGGAGCGCCGCGCATGCCGGGGAAGCGCTCCTCCATGAACGCGCGCGCTTCGGCGATCGCCTCGGGCGTCGGGACGCGCTCGCCCGAGTCGGGATCGAACGCGGGGCCGTGGCGGTCGTCCGCGATCTTGAAGCCGCGGCCCTCGAGGTCGGGCATGCCGTAGAAGCCCTGGCCGAAGTCGATCCAGGTCGGCATCGCCGGGGACATGAAGCGCGTGTCGCCCTTCGGCACGCCGAAGAAGAAGATCTGCTGGCGCGACGGGAAGAGCCGCCCCTCGAGGGCTCGCGGGGCCACCTTCTGGAGCCACGGGCCGCAGGCGAGGACGAAGGCGCCCGCCCGCAGCGTCTCTCCCGCCGCCGTGCGCAGCTCGGCGAGCCGGCCCGATCCCGCGACCGCTTCGACCTGGGCCGCCTGGTAGTCGACGCCGCTGCGCACGGCGTCGCTCACGACGGCCTGCACCGCCCGCCGCGCCATCAGCACGCCGCTGTCGGGCTCGAGGATCGCGAAGCCGCCGTCCACGACCACGATCTGCGGGTAGCGCCGGCGCAGCTCGCTCTCCGCGAGCCGCTCGTGCGGGATGGAGAGCCGCGCGAGCGCCTGCAGGCTCGCGGCCGCCGCGGGAGACTCGCCGATCGACATCCACAGCACGCCCGTGCGCTGGAACAGCTCGGGCCGCCCGACCTCGGCGAAGAACGACTTCCACTGGCCGAGCGAGCGGTGCGAGAAGCGCGTGTAGAGATCGTCGGGTCCGTAGCTCATGCGGATCGCCCGCGATTCGCCGCTCGAGCTGGCGCGCGCGTTGGCGGGGCCGTACTGGTCGACTAGCAGCACGCTCTTGCCGGCGGCGTGCAGGTGCCAGGCGGTCCACGCGCCGAAGCAGCCGGCGCCCACGACCACCACGTCCCAGCTCCGCGCGCTCGCTCCGCTCACCGCTCCCCTCCCCGCTCGCGCCTGGCTGCCACCGAGCGCGGCGGCCGACGCGGCTCCCCCGAGAGCCCCCAGGAAGCGACGCCGGCCGGATCTCTGCGTCGCGCGAGGGCCAGGCACGCGCACATCATGCCACGCGCTGCGGCGCTGTCAGACACCCAGCGGCCGCGTGAACGGCGCGCTCCGCTTGTCAGCGATCGGTAGCCCGGAAGGTGAACTCCACCGCGATCGGCAGCCAGACGCGTACCGGCACGCCCCGCTTCGTCGCCGGCCGGTAGACGCGCGTACGGACACTTTTCATGGCCGCGCCCTCGAAGCCCAGGCCGGTTGGAGAAGCGCGGTCGACGGACGCGTCGGCGACTGCGCCGTTCTCGTCCACGAGGGCCCTGAGCCATACCGTGCCGGAGACCCGGCGCTGGAAGGCGAGTGGCGGATAGCTCGGTGGTGTCGCGCTCACGGGCACCGGGCGCGTGAGGTCCGGGTCGTTCCATTCCACCAGCGCACCGCGCTGAATCGGCGACGGCGTCGGAAGGGGCGTGGCCGCAGGGACGGGAACGGGAGCGGCCGACACGACGGCGTCCGTCGGTGTGGGCAGTTCGGCAGGCGCGGGCGCGACGGTAGGAGCTGGCGTCGGAGTCGGAGACGGTGTCGGGGCTGGAGTCGAAGCTGCTGTCGGCGCGGGGGTCGGAGCGCGGGTCGGCCTCGGATTCGGAGTGGGGACCGGCGGCAGCGTTCGGCCCGTGCGCCTTTCCACGGGGTCGATCCGCGCGGGGGGCGTCGGTGATGGAGCCGGACGAGCCCCCGTCGGCTGGCTCGCGACGGGTTCGAGCTCCGCTGGCCGATTCTGCGCTTCAACAGCCTCCTGGCTCGACGCAGCCGAGGGCGAGGGGGCAGCTGGTGGGGCGGCACCCGGGAGAAACCGGTCCCGCGAGAGCCATACCGCAGTCGCGACCAGGAGCACCGCGGACGAAGCGATGATGGCAGGGCGGTGAGCCCGCCACCCGGTCGGCCGGAGTGCGGGTGCAGGCGCGGGTGCGGGTGCGAGCGCGGGCTCTGGCTCGGGCTGCGATTCCGTGAGCGGTAGGGGTTGAGGCGCAAGAGCCGCATCGAACAGCGTGGCGCCGACAGGCTCCGCTAACGTCTCAGAGGCGGGCTCCGGCAGAGCAGGCGCTCTCCTGCGTCGATGGCGACCGCGACGACGACGACCGGAGGTGGGCGGGCCTTCAGCCGCTCGGTCCTCGCTCTGGGGCGCCGGCGCCGCTTCGGCTCCGGGCAGCGTGTCGGGCAGCACCACCGGTTCGGCGGCCAGCGTCGCCGGTTCGGCGGCCAGAGCCACCGGTTCGGCGGGCGGCGCCGGTTCAGCGGCCGGCGCCGGTTCGGCGGGCGGCCTCGCAGGTTCGACGGGCAGCGGCACCGGCTCGGCGGGCAGCGCCACTTGTTCGGAGGGCAACGCCACCGGCTCGGCGGGCGGCGTTGAAGGTGCGACGACCGGCGCCCTTCGCACCCTCGGTGCCGGTGGGCTGGGCGCGGAAGGCCTCCAACCCGGATCGAGGGGCATGCCGTTCTCGACCAGCTGCGTGTATACGTTAAGCGCGACGCTTTCGTCCGCCCGCTCGAGGACGCGCTCAGTCCCGGACGCCGTGCGGCGCTGGAGGTCGAAGCGCCAGCCCTCGGGCTCTTTGTAGAAGCGGACCCAGTGGAAACCCGCGTCCTCCCCCAGGGCCTCGCCCAGCACCTCGTGCCACGCGCTCCTGTCTGGCGGTGCCTCCCCGTCCCACTTCACCACCATGGAGGACGCATGATATCCGGTGTCGACGACACGCAGAAGGAGTCGTTTCTGTGCGGTTCAGTCGCGCAGGCCGAGCGTCGACGTGGGCGCGGGAGCGTCCTCGACATCGGACGACGCTCCACCGTCCGCGCCGCTCGGCAGCATACGTCCGAGGCCCCAGGCAACAAGGCCCGCGAGCGCGTGCGGGAGGAGCTCCGCGCCGCCACCGAGCCAGAGCGGCACCAGGACGGCATAGGCTGCGAGCACGGGGACGGTGTAACGCCAGAACACGCTGCGCTGGTCCCACGCGTAGGCGGTGCAAAAGACCGGCAGCGCGACGTGCGGGCCGATCGCCGACGCCGCGAGGTGCTGCGCCCCCAGCTCCAGGATCGTCGCGAGCACCAGCCCGCCGACGAAGCCGAGCGCCACGCGCCCCCGGTCGTACAGATAGGGGAAGCCGGCGCCCAGGACGAGCGCCGCGAGCGCTTCGCGGCCGAGCGGCGTCGGCAGGCCGAGCGCCGGCATCACGTGGCCGACGTAGGCGACGCAGAAGAGCGCCGCCGAGCCGTTGCGGATCCACTTCGTGAGGCGCCGCTGCGGGACGAGCAGCAGGTCCAGCAGCAGGTAGCCGATGTAGGCGTAGGCCGGCCAGACGAGCGCGAAGGAGCGCGTCTTCCAGAAGACGAAGAGCGCGAGTCCCAGCGCCGGCAGCGCCTCGGCGAGCCGCGGCCACGGCGCGCTCGTCCGATAGAGCGCGTCGATCTTCCGATCCGCCTTGACGCCGGGGAGGAGCGTCCGCTCGACGCGGCGCCGCAGCTCGGCGAGCAGGGCGTCGGTCGCTTCGCCGACCGGCAGCGACGCGTAGGCCGCCGGGTCGATCGGGTCGTGGTAACGCACCTGGATCTTGGCGGGCTCGGGCAGCGCGCGGAAGTAGGGCCAGGCGCGGAAGGCGCCCCGGATCGTCGCTGGAAACAGCGGCGCCCGCGTTTCGAGTGCGATGCGGGCGGCACCCCGCCGCAGCTCCGGCTCCATCCAGCCGGCCCGCGAGCGCTTGCCCTCCGGGAAGATGCCGACCAGGTTCCCCTGCTCCACGAGCAGCTTCGCCTGGGAGTACGCGTCGCCTCCCCGCCCCGGGCGAATGTCGACCGGGAACGCACCGAAGAGGCGCACCAGCCGTCCGAGCAGCGGAATGCTGAAAACCCGGTCCCAGGCCATGAACAGGATCGGCCGCTCGACGCGAAGCGACAGCAGCACGGGGTCGAGGTAGGACGGGTGGTTCGACGTGATCAGCCCCGGCCCCGTGGCCGGCAGCTTCTCCTGGCCGGCGCACTCGTAGTTGAACAAGACGCGGAACAGCGCCTCGATCACGGCCAGGAGCGAGCCGCGGATCACGAGCGCGAGGGCAGTACGCCCGCGCGCTTCGGGTGGCGCCCGGGCAGCGCCTCGAGCTGCGGCCGCAGCTCGGCGAGCTCGTCCTCGAGCCGGCGCGCGAGCTCGACGGCGCCCTCGGTGGAGCCGGAGCGGCCGAGCACCTCGAGCCGCGCGCAGATCTCCGCCATCCGGCTCGCGCCGATGTTGCCGCAGCTGCCGAGGAAGCTGTGCGCCTCGCGCTCGAGCAGGGCCGCGTTGCCCTTCGCGCCCTTGCGGATCGCCGTGAGCCGCGCGGGCGCTATGCGCAGGAAGGTGGCGACGACCTCCTCGAGCAGCGATCCGTCGTCGTCGACGGACATCAGGTTCTGCACCACGTTCTCGTCGAGCAGCTCGGCCGGCGGCGCGCCCGCGGCCGCGGCCCGCTCCGCCGGCGTCGTGGCCGTGCCGACCCACTTCCGCAGCACCGCCTCGACCGTCTCGGGCGTCACCGGCTTGGTCAGGTAGTCGTCCATGCCGGCCTCGAGGCACTTCTCGCGGTCGCCCTTCATAGCACTCGCGGTCATCGCGATGATCGGCACGCGCCGGCCGCCGCGCGTCTCGCGCTCGCGGATGCGCCGCGTCGCCTCGTAGCCGTCCATGCCCGGCATCTGCCCGTCCATCAGCACCGCGTCGTAGCGGCGTCGCGCGCAGGCAGCGAGCGCCTCCTTGCCGTTCTCGGCGAGCTCCACGCGGTAGCCGAGCTTCTCGAGGATCTTGGCCGCCACCTTCTGGTTGACCTCGTTGTCCTCCGCCACCAGCACGTGGGCGGCCACCGCCGGGCGCTGCTCGCGCAGGCTGTGTCGCGTGACGAGGTGCGGCGGGCGGCCGGTGCGCGTGACGTCCAGCACCTCGACCAGGCAGTCGTAGAGGTCGGCCTCGTCGACGGGCTTCGTGAGATAGGCGGCGATCCCGATCTTGGTGGCCTCGGCTCCGTGGCCGCGCTGGCCGAACGAGGTGAGCAGGACGAGCCGCACCGCGGCGAGCGCGCTCTCCTGCTTGATCGCGCGCGCGAGCGCCAGCCCGTCCATCTCGGGCATCTTCATGTCGAGGATCGCCAGGTCGTAGGCGGCCCCGGCCGCCGCCGCCTGCTGCAGCAGCGCGAGGCCGCGCGGGCCGGACTCGACGGCCGTCACGCGCAGCCCCCAGTAGCCGAGCTGGTGGCGCAGGATCTGGCGGTTGGTCGCGTTGTCGTCCACCACCAGCACACGGCGGCCGGCGAGCCGCGCCGAAGGCAGGGGCGCCGGCTTCGCCTCCGCCTGGCGCGCGAGCCTGACGGTGAAGAAGAAGGTGCTGCCGCGGCCGGGCCGGCTGTCGACGTCGATCGAGCCGCCCATCAGCGACACGAGCCGCTTCGAGATCGCGAGCCCGAGGCCCGTGCCGCCGTAGCGGCGGCTGGCCGAGCCGTCGGCCTGCACGAACGACTGGAACAGGCGCGGCTTCAGCTCGCCGTCTATGCCGATGCCGGTGTCGCGCACCTCGAAGCGCACGAGTGCCGTGTCGTCCCTCGACTCGTCGAGCGTGACGCGCAGCACCACCTCGCCCTGATCGGTGAACTTGACGGCGTTGCCGACGAGGTTGGTGAGCACCTGGCGCAGCCGCCCGGGGTCGCCGACGAGCGCGTTCGGAACGTCGTGGCGGATCAGGCACAAGAGCTCCAGGCCCTTGACGTGGGCGGCCTCGGCGAACGAGCCGAGCACCTCGCGCACCGCGCGGCGCAGGTCGAACTCGACGTGCTCGAGGTCGATGCGGCCCGCCTCGATCTTCGAGAAGTCGAGGATGTCGTTGATGATCTCGAGCAGGGCGCGGCCCGACTGGTCGATCACCTCGGCGTACTCGCGCTGCTCGCCGGTGAGCGGCGTGTCGAGCAGCAGGCGCGTCATGCCGATCACACCGTTCATCGGCGTGCGGATCTCGTGGCTCATGTTGGCCACGAACTCGGACTTGAGCCGCGAGGCTTCGAGCGCGGCCTGGCGCGCGCGCACCAGCACGTCGATGCTCTGCGCCACCAGCACGACCCCCGCGACGTGGCCCTCGGCGTCGCGCCAGGGGTGCAGCGTCCAGCGCATGAAAACGGTGCTGCCGTCCTCGCGCTGCAGCGCGTCCTCCGGCTCGCTCACGATCTCGCCGCGCAGCGCGCGCGCGAGGACCTCCTGGTAGCGCGCGGGCATCGTGGGCCAGGTCTCCTGGAGCGTGCGGCCCACGACCGAGGGCTCGCCGAGCGCCAGGTAGCGGAGCCAGCGGGTGCTGTGCGCCAGGTGCCGGAGCTCGCGGTCGAGCATCGCCATCGCGACCGGCGCGTGCGTGACGATCTGCTTCAGCTGCTCGCGCTCGCGCTCGATCGCCTGGTGCAGCAGCGTGCGCTCGGTGACGTTGCGCCCGATGGTCCGCAAGCCCGCGAAGCGGCCGTCGCGCAGCACGGCCTGCGCACGCTGGCCGATCCAGAGGTCCTCGCCGGTCGCGGTGGCCACCGGGAACTCGCAGTAGCTCATCGGGATACCCTGCTGGCGCTGGTCCTCGTAGAAGCGACGCGCATGCTCACGGTAGTCGGCGCGGACGACGTCCAGGAACGGCCGCCCCACGAGGTGCGCCGAGTCGGTGCCCAGCAGCTCGCCCGCCGCCGGGTTGGCGTACTGGACGACGCCCGCGCCGTCGATCCGGAGCATGGCGTCCTCGGCGCCCTCGACGAAGTCGCGATAGTGCTGGTCGCGGCGGCGGCGCCTCTGGGCCACGAGGGCAACCGCCACCAGGGCGGCGGCGAGAACGATCGCTGCTACGAGGGAGAGAGTCACTGTTGCTCGGCCAAGCTCCTCAGCGGGAAAGAGTAAGGCCTGCCTCCCGGAGGGTCAACCCCGAGCGTCAGCGAGGCGAAGAGCCTCGGCTTCGCCTCTCAGGCGAAGGTGAGGGTCAAACTCACTCTGCGGAACCCCGACTCGGGCCGGTGCGTTGACTGGGCAAGTACTCGTCCGGAACGAAGCAAGGAGACGCCCTTGGACTGGCTCCGCCGTGACCTGCAGCTGGCCGTGCGGCTCGTCGGCCGCGACAAGGCGTACGCAATCGCCGCCGCCGCGACGCTCGCGCTCTGCCTCGGCGCCAACGCGGCGCTCTTCTCGGTGGTCCACCACGTGCTGCTGCGGCCGCTGCCGGTGCCGGAGCCCGAGCGGATCCTGCTGATGAGCAACCAGTACCCGGGGGCCGGCGCGAGCGACACCTCGAACTCGGGGGTTCCCGACTACTTCGACCGCAAGCGCGAAACGAGCGTGTACGAGGAGCTGGCGCTCTTCAGGACCGGCAACGTCAGCCTCGACCAGGACGGGCGGCCGACGCGCGTGGAGGTCATGGACGTGACGCCCTCGTACCTGCGGCTGATGCGCCGCGCGCCCGCGCTCGGCCGGCCGTTCACGGAGCAGGAGGGCGAGAAAGGCAACGAGGCGAAGCTGCTGCTGAGCGACGCGCTGTGGCGGAGCCAGTTCGCGGCCGACCCCGGCATCGTCGGACGCGAGCTGCGCGTCGACGGGCAGCCGCACACGATCGTGGGCGTGATGCCGCGCGGCTTCGAGGCGCTCTCGCCCGGCGTGCGGCTGTGGCGCCCGCTCGCGTTCACGCCCGAGGACAGGAGCGACGCGCGCCGCCACAGCAACAACTACTGGAACATCGGGCGGCTCAAGCCGGGCGCGACCATCGATCAGGCCCGCACCCAGATCGACGCGCTCAACGCCGCCAACCTCGAGCGCTTCCCGCAGTACAAGGAAGCCTTGATCAACGCGGGCTTCCGTACCAAGGTCGAGCGCCTGGCCGACCACCTGGTGCGCCACGTCAAGCCGGTGCTGTACCTGCTGTGGGGCGGCGCCAGCTTCGTGCTGCTCATCGGCTTCCTGAACGTCGCCAACCTCGCGCTCGTCCGGTCGCGCGCGCGCGCCAAGGAGATGGCGACGCGCGTGGCGCTCGGGGCGCCGCCGCTCCAGCTCGCCCGCCAGCTGCTCGTCGAGAACCTCTTGCTCACCATGGTCGCGGCCGGCTGTGGCCTGCTCGTGGGCGTCGCGGCGCTGCGCGGCGCATCGGCCTTCGACCTCCAGGGCCTGCCCTACGGCGACGAGATCCGCATGAGCGCGGCCCCGGCGCTCTACGCGCTCGCCCTCGCGCTCGCGATCGGAGTGGCGATGAGCCTGGTGCCGCTCGCGACGGCGCTCGGCGAGAAGCCGAGCGGCGTGCTGCGGGTCGAGGGCCGCGGCGCCACGGGCACGGGCGGCGCGCGGACGCTGCGCCGGGCGCTGGTCGTGGCCCAGGTCGCCTTCACCTTCGTGTTGCTGCTCGGGGCGGGGCTGCTGCTCGCGAGCTTCGCGCGCGTGCTCCAGGTGGACCCGGGCTTCTCGTCCGAGCGTGTCGCGACCTCGTCCGTCTCGCTGCCTGCCTCGCGCTACCCGGACGACGACGCCCGGCGGCGCTTCACCGACGAGGCGCTGCGGCGGCTGCGGGCAATCCCCGGCGTCGCCGCGGCAGGCGCCACCAGCACGATCCCCTTCGGGGGCTCCTACAGCGACAGCGTGATCATCGCCGAGGGCTACGTGATGAAGCCGGGCGAGTCTCTCATCTCTCCCAGCCAGGTCGACGTCACTCCCGGATTCTTCGAGGCGATGGGTGCTTCGCTCGTGCGCGGCCGCTTCTTCGAGGAGAAGGACACGGCGGGGGCGCTGCCGGTCGCGATCGTGGACCAGAGGCTCGCCTCGCGCTTCTGGCCGAGCCAGGATCCTGTCGGCCGGCGCCTCTACCTGCCCACGGACATCAACGACCTCGCAGGGGTGACGGAGAAGACGGTCTTCCTCACGGTCGTAGGCGTGATTCGGGACATGAAGCTCCGGGACATGACGGAGGGCGAGCGGGCCGTGGGCGCCTACTACTTCCCGATGGCCCAGAACCCCGACCGCTTCATGACCTTTGCCGTCAAGACGCAGGCGCGCGACGCGGCGATCGCCGGCTCGCTCCGTGCGGCGATCGCGGGCCTCGACCGCGAGCTGCCGGTCTTCGACACGCACTCGATGGACGAGCGCGCCGAGCGGGCGCTCGGCAACCGGCGGGGCCCGGCCCGTCTCGCTGTCGGCTTCGGCGTGCTGGCGCTGCTGCTCGCGGCCGTCGGCCTCTACGGCGTCCTCGCCTACCTGGTCACGCAGCGCTCGCGCGAGATCGCGGTGAGGATCGCGCTCGGCAGCAGCGCGCGCGGCGTGTTCGATCTCGTGATGCGCGAGGGGCTGCTGCTGCTCGCGATCGGCCTCGTCGCCGGGGGCGTGAGCGCGCTCGCGCTGCGCCCGCTCCTGGAGAGCCAGCTCTTCGGCGTCCGCGCGGGCGACCCGCGCGTCATGCTCGCGGTCGTGCTTCTGCTCGGGCTCGTCGCGCTCGCCGCCTGCGCGCTTCCGGCTCGCCGCGCCGCGCGCATCGAGCCGCGCGCAGTGCTCACCGATTGACAGTCCGCGACCGCGCGCGATAGCGTCCGCCGGATCCCCCGGAGGACTCCTCGATGCTGCTGCGCCGTCTACCCCCGCTCGTCTTCGTCGCCTCCACCGCGATCGTGTCCGCAGCAGCGCCGGCCAGGGCTCAGTCCCCCGACGCCGAAGAGCCGGGCTCGCGCGAGGCGATCGCCGCCGCCACTACCGAGGCGCGCTTCATCACGCCGTGGGTGTCGTACGTGCCCGACAAGCCGGGAGTGCCGTCGCCCACGAAGCACCTCGGGCACATCGTCGGCGCGCCGGGAGAGCTTTCGAACACGACGCAGATCTACTCCTACTACCGCGCGCTCGCGGCCGCGACGAAGCGGGTGCGCGTCGAGGTGATCGGCCGCTCCGAGGAGGGCCGCGAGATCCTGCTCGTGATCGTCGGCGACGAGAAGAGCCTCGAGACGCTCGACGCCACGCGCCAGACGATGGCCGAGCTCGCCGACCCGCGCCGGATCGACGAGAAGGCGGCCGAGGAGCGGATCGCCGCGGCGAAGCCCTTCTACCTGCTGCACGGGGGCCTGCACTCCGGCGAGACCGGATCGCCCGAGATGCTGATGGAGCTCGCGCACCGACTCGCCGTCTCGGAGGCGCCCTGGATCCGCGAGATCCGCGACCGGCTGATCGTGCTGATCAACCCGGTGGCCGAGCCCGACGGCCGCGACCGCATGGTGGACTGGTTCTACCGCCACCTGAAGGGCAAGACCGACTGGGAGAACCTGCCGCCGCTCTCGCCCCCCTACTGGGGCAAGTACGTGCGCCACGACAACAACCGCGACGGCATCCAGCGGAAGCTCGCGCTCACGCGCGCGACGCAGGACGCCTACCTCAAGTGGCTGCCGATCGTCATGCACGACCTGCACGAATCGGTGCCGCTGCTCTCGATCTGGACCGGCACCGGCCCCTACAACACGAACATCGACCCGAGCGTCTTCAGCGAGTGGCACACGATCGCGTTCCAGGAAGTGGCGACGCTCACGGCGATGGGGCTGCCCGGCGTGTGGACCTACGGCTTCGGCGAGGGCTTCGCTCAGGTCTACCAGGACTCGCCCGCGATCAACCACAACGGCCTGAGCCGCGGCTACGAGACGTTCGGCAACGCCACCGCCGAGACGGTCGAGCGCGTGATCGACGGCGAGCGCAACCGCTACACCGGACGCGCCGTGACGGAGCCCGACTGGTACCGGATGGTGCCGCCGCCAAAGAAGCTCAAGTGGTCGCTGCGCAACAACACCAACTACATGCAGACGGGTGTGCTGGCGGCGCTGCAGTACACGGCCCGCAACAAGTCGGAGATGCTGCACAACTTCTGGCGCCGCGGCGCGACCGCGGTCCGCAAGGGCACGAACGAGAAGCCGTTCGCGATCGTGATCCCGGAGAAGCAGGAGGACCGCAAGCGGCTCGCGCGCCTCGTCAACCTGCTGCGCGACCACGGCATCGAGGTCTCGCGCGCGACGGGCGCCTTCAAGGTCAAGGAGGGCGAGTATCCGGCCGCCACCTTCGTGGTGCGCCTCGACCAGCCCTACCGCGGCTTCGCGCTCGACCTGCTCACGCCCCAGAAGTACCCGGCGGACAAGGCGCCCTGGGAGGCCTATGACGACGTGGCGTGGGCGCTGCCGCAGTCGCTGGGCGTCGAGGTGAAGCTGGTCGAGGACGAGGCGGTGCGAACGGTGGCGCTCGAGCCGGTCACCGGTCCCGTCTCCTACAAGGGCACGCTCGGGGCAGAGTCGTCCTTCTATCTGGTGCGCGACTCCGGCCAGGAGGCGCTGCTCGCGGCGCGCGTGCGGCTCGCGGGCTTCAAGGTGGAGGCCGCCGAGAAGGCTTTCAGCTCGGGAGGCAAGGAATATCCGGCCGGGTCCTGGATCGTCTCCGGGGACGGCGGGCTGCGCTCGGCGCTCGAGAAAGTGGCCGCCGAGCTGGCGATCGACTTCGAATCGGCGAGCGCAGCGCCCGACGTCAAGCGACACCTGGTGGACCTGCCGCGCCTGGCGCTGCTCCAGTCCTGGAACGACACGCAGTCGGCCGGCTGGGTGCGGATGATCTTCGACGAGCAGAAGGTACCGTACACGCTGATCATGGACGAGGACGTGCGCAAGGGGGGTTTGCGCGAGCGCTTCGACCTCGTCCTCTACCCCGACACCGGCCTGAGCCTGAAGGGCATCGCGACCGGGATCGACAGGCGCCACGGGCCGCTCGCCTTCTCGAAGACTCCCCAGTTCGCGAGCCATGGCACGCCCACGTCGACGCCGGACATGACGGGCGGCTTCTCGTGGAACGGGCTCCAGAACCTCGAAGACTTCGTCGAGAAGGGCGGCGTGCTGGTGACGCTCGGCGGCGCGACCACGCTGCCGCTCGACGGCGGGATCGTGCGCGACGTGCGGCGCGCGACCGTGCGCAACCTCTCGAACCCGGGCAGCGAGCTGCGAGTGCGCTTCCGGCGCCACGATCACCCGATCGCCTACGGCTACCCCGAGACGACGTCGGTCTTCCGCGCGGGCGAGCCGGTGTACGCGGTGCGGCGCGTGGACGAGGGCCGCATCGTGCTGCAGTGGGGAACGAAGATCCCGAAGGACGACGAGGACGACAGTAAAGAGGATGAGACCGGGGACGCCGACAAGGACAAGAAGGAGCCGCCGATCGTGGTGAGCGGCGGGATCAAGGGCGGCGACGAGCTCGTAGGCAAGCCGGCCGTGCTCGACAGCGAGGTCGGCAAGGGGCGCGTGATCAGCTTCGACTTCGACCCGATCCACCGCTACCAGACCGAGTCGGACTTCCGGCTGGTGTGGAACGCGATCCTCAACTGGAACGACATGCCGGCCACGCACGCTCGCTGATCGCGCGCACCCCGAAGGCGCAGGCGCTCCCTGGAAGGTGCGCCGTCCAACAAAAGAGATTGCGGGCCGCGTCGAACGGCCGGCCGCGGCCTACGTACTGCCTCCCGTACCGTCTTCAGGGGAGGTCTGCGTGCACATCCACCGACATGGACGACTCGAGGCCGCGCTCGCAGCGCTGCTGAGCGTCGGGGCCGGCGCGCCGCCCGCTGGCGCAAGCGACTGGCCGCAGCTGTGGGGCCCGACAGTGAGCGCCGCCGTCGACGAGGGCGCGCCGCCGGGGGCGGTGGCGCTTCGCGAGCTCTGGCGCCGCCCGATCGGCAGCGGCTTCTCGGGAATCACGGTCAAAGGCGAGCGCGGATACACCGGCGAGTCGGACGGGACCACGGACCACGCGATCGCCTTCGACGTGAAGACCGGCCGCACGCTCTGGCGCGCGCCGCTCGGCGAGACCTACCGCGGCCACGACGGCTCGCGCGACGGGCCGATCTCGACGCCGGCCGTGAGCGCCGGACGCGTGTTCATGGCCGGGCCGCGCGGCTCGCTGATAGCACTCGACTCCGCGACCGGCCGCGTGCTGTGGCGCCAGGAGCTCGTCTCGGAGCCGCGCACGAAGCTGCCGCACTACGGCTTCGGGGCCTCGCCGATCGTCGCAGGCGATCGCGTCGTGCTCCAGGTCGGCGGAGCCGAGAAGAGCGGGCTCGTCGCCTACGACGCGAAGACCGGAGCCGTCGCCTGGTCAGCGCTGCCATCCGAGACGAAGGGCGACTCGGCCGGCTACGCGACGGCCGCGCCGCTCACGCTCGCCGGACAGAAGCTCTTGGTCGTCACCGCGCACGACCGCGTCTTCGCGGTGCGGCCGGAAGACGGCGCCGTCGCGTGGAGCCACTCGCTCGGCGAGGCGGAGGAGCCGTCGCGCTCGCCGCTCGTGCTCGACACGGACCGCGTGCTCGTCTCGCGCTTCAGCGGCTCGACGCTCATAGCGCTCAGCCCGGACGGCTCGGGCTTCAAGGCCACGGAGAGCTGGAAGTCCGCGAGACTCAAGGGCAGCTACAGCCCGACGGTGCACGCGGAGGGCTCGCTCTACGGCTACAACGGGCAGTACCTGACGTGCCTCGACGCGAAGACCGGCGAGGTCCGCTGGCGCGAGAAGACGCAATCCGGCACGCTGATCCGCGTGGGCCGGCACCTCGTGGTCCTGGGCGAGAGCTCGGGCGTGCTGCGCATCGCCGAGGCCGCGTCCACGGGCTACCGCGAGGTCGCGCGCGCGACGGCTTTCAACGCGGGCTCGCAGTCGAGCACCGGCCCGAGCTACGCGGACGGCCGCGTCTACGTACGCAACGTCGAGGAGATGGTGGCCTTCGACACCGGTGGCGCCGCCAAGGCGGAGGTGCAGCGATGAGGACGCTCGGAGCCGCATCCCTCGCGAGCCTGCTGGCCGCAGTCCCGGCCGGGGCCCAGCCCGCTTCGGCAGACGGCGGCTGGCCGCAGTACCTCGGCCCCGCGCGCGACGGCCGCGCGGCGCAGGCAGCGGTCTTCCCCGCGAGCGGGCCGGTGCGCCTGAAGGAAGCCTGGCGGAAGCCGATCGGTGTCGCCGGCTCGGCGCTCAGCGTCTTGGGCGAGACGCTCGTGACACTCGACTCCGACGAGAAGGGCGCCGGCGCGATCGCCCTCGACGCGCGCGACGGCTCCGTCCTCTGGCGCGTGGCGCTCGACGCCGAGAAGCTCGACGAAGACCGCGGACCGAGCAGCACGCCGGCGGTCGGCTCCGGCCTCGCGTACGTCCTGAGCCCCGGCTGCCAGCTGCGCGCGCTCGCGCTCGCCGACGGCAAACAGGCGTGGCACGTCGACCTCAAGGCGCAGTTCGGCGCGAACCCGCGCAACGGCTGCGCCAGCTCTCCCCTGCTCGACGGCGAGCGCCTGATCGTGCAGACGGCCGCGCCGGACGACAAGCGCATCGTGGCGCTCGACAGCCGCACCGGCGCCCTCCAGTGGGCGGCCAAGGGCATCGCGCGCTCCAACTACAGCGCGCCAGGGCTGCGCACGGCGTCGGCGCGCGAGGTGCTGGTGCACCACACCGACATCACCCAGGGCGACCCGCGCGGCGGCGTCACCGCGCTGCGCGTCGAGGACGGCGAGCTCGCCTGGCACCACACCCTCGACAAGTTCTGGTCGTGGGCGACGCCGGTGCCGATCGGGGCCGACCGCGTGCTGGTCCTCACCTGGAACGACGCCGCGCTGGTCAAGGCGCCGAAGGCGGGGGAAGCAGCGTCGGTCGTCTGGCGCATCCCCGCCTTCACCGCCTACGTCGCGACGCCGGTCTACAAGGACGGGCACCTGTACGGCCACGGGGGCGACTACCTGCGCTGCGTTCGGGTGAGCGACGGGACGACCGCGTGGGAAGAGCGCACCTACCCAGGCTCGGTGTCGCTCGTCGACGGCAATCTCGTCGCGCTCTCGGTCAGGGCCGGCCTGCTGCGCGTGGTCGAGGCGACGCCACAGGCGTATCGCGAGCGCGCGAAGCTCGAGGTGGTCGAGCCGGGCTCGCGCGCCGAGGTTTCCCCGACGGTCGTCGGCCGGCGCATCTACGTGAGGAACGACGAGGAGGTCGTCGCCATCGATGTGGAGCGCTAGGCTCGCCCTTCTCCTTCCACTGTCGGCGGCGGGCTTCCAGGCCACCCACGCGCCCGCGGCTCCACCCGCGCCAGCGCCCGCTGCGGCCGAGCTCGCCGGTGCCTGGGCCGGCACTGTCGAGCACGAGGGCGAGGTCGCCTCGTTCGCGCTCGAGCTCGAGCCCGATGCCGACGGCAAGCTGCTGCTGAAGGCCACGGTGCCGGCGGCGCACCTCGTCCACGCGCCGCTCGGCAAGGTTCCTCTCGTGGTCGAGGGGAACAAGGTCACGCTCGGCCCGTTCGCCTTCGACTACGACGCGAAGACGAAGACGCTCGCGGGCGTCGTGCCCGCGGGGTTCGCGCCCGTCTACGCCCTTCCGCTGCGGCTGCGCCGCGTCGAGCGCGTCGAGACACCGGCGCGCCCCGAGCCGGGAGGAGCGCTCGCCGAGCCCGCCTGGACCTTCGACGCCGGCTCGCCGCTCTGGGCCGGGCCGACGCTCGCCGAAGGTCTCGTCTACTCGGGGGGCGAGGACGGCCAGCTCCACGCCGTGGACGCCACGACAGGCCGGAAGCACTGGTCGTTCAAGGCCGGAGGCAAGCTGCGCACGCGGCCGACGGTCGCGGCCGGCGCGGTCCTGTTCCAGGCGGACGACGGCTTCCTCTACAAGCTCGACGCCTCCACGGGCGGCGAGCTGTGGCGCAGGAAGCTCCTCGACAAGCCCGTCGAGCGCCTGCCGTTCGACAACCCGAAGTCCCGCTACGACCGCTTCGGCTCGGACGTGACCGTGGCCGGCGGCCGCCTCTTCGTCGGGACACACGACGGCCGCGTGCTCGCGCTCGACGCGGCGAGCGGCGAGCAGGTCTGGGAGTTCGCGACGGGCGACAGCGTGCTCGCCGCCCCCGCGGTCGACGGCGCACGGCTCTACGCCGGTAGCTACGACAAGCACGTCTACGCGCTCGACGCCGCGAGCGGCCGACTGCTCTGGAAACGCGACACGCAGGGCGCGGTCGTCTCGACGCCGGCCGTGGCCGGCGACCTGGTCGTCGTCGGCAACCGCTGCTACGACCTCCTCGGCATCCGCGCCGCGACGGGCGAGATCGCCTGGAAGCGCTACGTCTGGTTCTCGTGGATCGAGTCCTCGGCCTCGGTCAGGGACGCAGTCGCGTACGTCGGCTCCTCCGACGCGGCCTCGGTAGGCGCCTTCCACACGGAGACCGGCAAGCCGCGCTGGCAGGCCGACGTCTTCGGCTGGGCCTGGGGCCAGCCGGCGGTCGGCGACGACCGCGTGTACGCTGCCACGTCGAGCCAGGCGGGATACCCGTCCGGCCACCGCGCGGGAGTGATGGCGCTCGAGCGCTCGACGGGGAAGATCGCCTGGCGCTACGAGTCGAAGCCCGCGGACAAGGGAGCCTTCGGCTTTCCCGGCTCGCCCGCGCTCGGCCCGGGCTTCGTCTACGTCACGGGCCTCGACGGCCGCATCTACGCGTTCAAGCTCTAGCGAGCCCTCTTGAAGTAGCTGTTGACACTGATGTGACGCAGCGTTCACTTGACTTATCTCAGCCGTATTGCGTCATACACAATCGACACTCGGCTTGTTTTCGCAAGTCCTGTTCGCGCGCGGACCCATCCTGTCCAGGGTGTGCCCTACTCTTTGCCCATGCATGAGCCACACGCCCTCACCACCATTCCGGACGACGCGCTGCTTCGTCGCCTCGCCGAGCTCCTGCGCAACTCCCGTCGCACCGAGGCCGACCTCGTCGCCCACATCGGCGAGGTGGATCGGCGACGCCTGTATGCGCGCTCGGCGTCGCCGTCGATGTTCCGCTACTGCATCCACGTCCTCCATCTCTCGGAGGCGGAAGCCTACCTGCGGATCGTGGCAGCGCGCGCCGCACGCAAGCATCCCGTCCTCCTCGCGATGCTCGCCGACGGCCGCCTGCACCTCAGCGGCATCGCCAAGCTGGCGCCGCACCTGACGCGGGAGAACCGCGACGCGCTGCTCGGTCGTGCGACGCATCGGTCCAAGCGCCAGATCGAGGAGCTGATCGCCGAGATCTGTCCGCGGCCCGACGTGCCCACATTCGTACGAAAGCTGCCAGATGGAATGTCCCAGGCGCCGCTTCCGCCCCCGACGCACTTGCCCGCGCATGGCGAGGACCGAGCTACCGCAGGCGTGGTGGAGCTTTCTGAAGCTCGGGACCGAGTGCGAGCGGCTGGCGCGCCGGCGGATCGAATCGAGCTCGACCAGGCCGGGGTGAGCGCGTCGCGGCAAAGCGCGGGAGGCGTGCCGCCACTCGTGTCGCTGGCCGGAGCCGAGGCCTCGCGCGAAGCACCCGAACCGGAACTCCGTCCGGGCGGAGTCGGCTCCTCGCGCTGCGTCGTCGAGCCGCTCGCTCCATCCCGCTACAAAGTGCAGTTCACCGCGAGCGCAGAGCTCAAAGACAAGCTCGAGCGGCTCCAGGCCTTGCTGCGCTCCGAGTTTCCCGCCGGCGATCTGGGCGCGGTCATCGAGAAGGCCGTGACCGAGAAGCTCGACCGACTCGAGGCCCGACGCTTCGCCAAGACCCGC
>DATBSL010000057.1:0-4654 GCA_036559805.1 Vicinamibacteria bacterium | reverse complement strand
TCGACCTGGTTGAAGTTGTAGCCGTAGTAGACGTCCACGAAGCCCGTCACGTCGATCTTGGGCGGCTCGGGGCTCGGGGCCGGGTCCTGGGCGGCGGCGTGGGCGGCGAGAAGCGAGAGTGCGAGGGCGGGCGTCAATAGGCGTCTGCTGTCGCGTGTCATAATCCGGTCACTCCAGTGGTTCGTTATCGGGTCAACGGGGCGGCGCGCCGTGGCCGCGGCGCGCCGCCGGATTCGAGAGTCGCCGACGTCGGGTCTACATGTTCGCGGCCGCGACGTTCATGCTCGCGCGCGAGGTCAAGCCGGCGTAGGCCTCCATGCCGTGCTCCCCGGCATCCAGCCCCTCCCGCTCCTCCTCGGGGGCCACGCGGATCCCGATGCTCAGCTTGAGCCCGTACCAAACGATCGCCGACGCGGCCGCGGTGAATGCTCCGACGGCGGCGATGCCCTTGAGCTGAGTGAGCAAGAGCGCCATCCCGCCGCCGTAGAACAGCCCGCCGTCGGTGGCGAAGAGGCCGACGGCGAAGGTCCCGAAGACGCCGTTGACGAGGTGCACGCTCAGCGCGCCGACGGGGTCGTCGAGCTTCACCCTGTCGAAGAACAGCACCGCGCCCACCACGAGCACGCCAGCCAGCGTCCCGATGATCACCGAGCTCGTGGTCGTGACGATGTTGCAGGGCGCGGTGATCGCGACGAGGCCCGCGAGCGTACCGTTCAGGATCATGCTCAAGTCAGGCTTGCCGAGTGCCAGCCAGGCGACCGCGGTGGCGGCGAGGCAGCCCGCGGCGGCGGCCATGTTGGTGTTGAGCGCGATCGTGGAGATGAGGGCCGCGTCGGCCGCCATCGTGCTGCCGGGGTTGAAGCCGAACCAGCCGAGCCACAGGATCAGCGTGCCGAGCGTGGCGAAGCCCATGTTGTGGCCGGGGATCGGATTCACCTTGCCACCCGGGCCGAACTTGCCGAGCCGCGGCCCGAGGATGATCACGCCCGTAAGCGCCGCCCAGCCGCCGATCGAGTGAACCACGGTGGAGCCGGCGAAGTCCTTGAAGCCGGCCGTCCCGAGCCAGCCGCCGCCCCACGCCCAGTGGCCGCCCACCGGGTAGATGAACGCCACCAGGAAGAACGAGAACGCGATGAAGCTCAGGAACTTGATGCGCTCGGCGACGGCGCCGCTCACGATGGTGGCCGCGGTTCCGGCGAACACGAGCTGGAAGAAGAACTTCGCCGCGAGCGGCACGCCCGTCCAGTTGAGCGACGCGAAGACTCCCTGGTAGGCGTCCGCCATCGCCGGGCTGTTGTCGGCGCCGGACAGGAAGAAGCCCTTCATTCCGACGAGCGGGCTGCCGTCGCCGAACATCAGCCCGAAGCCTAAGGTCCAGAACGCGAGCGACGACACCGCGAAGACGATGAAGTTCTTCGCGAGGATGTTCACGGCGTTCTTCGCCTGGCACAGCCCCGACTCGAGCAGCGCGAAGCCGGCGTTCATGAAGAACACCAGGCAGGCCGTGACGACGACCCACAAGGTGTCGAGAGCGACTTTGGTCTGAACGGGGTCCATCATTCCTCCTTGGTTCGTTTATCGGGGGAGCGCGCTGGCGAGCATCTACAGGGCCGACTCGCCCCGCTCCGCGGTCCGGATCCGGACGACTTCGTCGAGCGAGCTGACGAACACCTTTCCGTCGCCAAACTTGCCGGTCTTGGCCGTCTTCAGCACGGCCTCGACCGCCTGCTCGACGATCTCGTCGCCGAGCGCGACTTCGATCTTGACCTTCGGCAGGAACTCGACCTTGTACTCGCTGCCGCGGTACGTCTCGGTGTGGCCTTTCTGGCGCCCGAAGCCCTTCACCTCGGTCACCGTCATGCCCACGATCCCCACCTCCTGGAGCGCCGTCTTGACCTCCTCCAGCAGGTGGGGTCTCACGATGGCTTCGAGCTTCTTCATCACGCCTCCTTGACCGTCGCAGCGCGCGCCTTGCCGAGCGCCCGGAGCAGTGCCTGCTCGACCAGCTCGCGCGATTCGGGAGCGAGCTTGCGCCCGAGGGAATCCGTCACGTAGAACACGTCGAGCGCGAGCGCCTTCTCCGTGGCGATGCGCGCGAAGCGGATGTCGAGGCCCATCCCGGAAAGCGCGTGGGCGAGCGAGTAGGCGAGCCCCGGCTGGTCCGGCGCGCGCACCTCGACCACGGTCGCCGCCTGCGACGCTTCGAGGTCGAAGCGCACGCGCGGCGGCTTCGCCGCACGCCCCCAGAGCCGGCGCGGGCGGCGCGCCTTCTGGCGCCAGCGCTCGACGGCCGCTTCGACGTCGACGCGGCCCTCGGCTGCCTCGCTCAGGAAGTGGCCGACGCGCGCGCGGCGCTCCGGCTTGACCGGCTGGTGCGCGCTCTGCTCGCTCACGCGGAAGCTGTCGAGCACGACGCCGTCGGGGCGCGTCAGCACGTCCACGCTCAGGATGTCGAGGCCGAGCGCCGTCAGCGTGCCGGCGAAGCACGCGAGCAGCCCGGGCCGGTCGCGCCCGACGAGCGTCAACTCCGACGCGCCGCCGCCTTCCTGCTGCTGCCAGTCCACGAGCACCGCCCGCTCGCCGAGGCTCTCGATCATCCTGAAGTGGCGCGCGATGCTCGCGGTGTCGGTCGTGCCCAGATAGCGCGACGGCATCTGGGCCAGGTGGGCCTCGATCCGCTCGGGGGGGAAGTCCGCCGCGAGCGCCCGGCGCGCTGCGTCCACCGCGGCACCGCCGTCGCGCGGCCGGCGCCGCCTTTCGCCCGCGGGCAGGTGCGGGCGCGTCCTCCCGTAGAGGCCGAAGAGCAGCGACCCCTTCCAGTCGCTCCAGATCCCGGGCCCGACTCCGCGGTGATCGGCGTAGGTCAGCAGCAGCAGCTGGTTCAAGCGGTCGAGCGTGCCGACGCGGCGCGCGAAGGCCTCGCCGATTCCGGGCTCGGTCACGTCGCGCCGCTGCGAGAGCTGCGACATCTCGATGTGCGCGCCCACCAGGAACAGCACGTCGTCCGCCGTCCTCGCGTCGAGCCCGAGCCGGCGCAGCATGCGCTCGGCGATCCTCACGCCGTGCGCGACGTGCCCGACGCCGCGGCCCTTGCCGATGTCGTGGAGCAGCAACCCGAGGTAGAGCGCCGTCCGGTTCTCGACCTCGTCCATGGCCTGGCGCAGCGGCGCGGGCACGCCCGCGTCGCCGCGCGCGACCTCGTCGAGCGCCGCGATCGCCTTGAGCGTGTGCTCGTCCACCGTGTAGCGGTGGAAGTGGTCGTGCTGCACCAGGAACGTGACGCGGGCGAACTCGGGCAGCAGCCGGCCGAGGAAGCCGGTCTCGTGCAGCTCGCGCAGCGCCAGCGCCACCCGCCCGGGGTGGTCGAAGAGGCGCAGGAACGCGCGGCACGTCGCGCGCGAGCTCCGGAAGTCGGTGTCCACCTGGGGGAGCCGTTCGCGAGCCTCGTCGCGGAACGCGTCAGAGAGGCGCACGTCCTCTTCCTGGGCGACCGCCACCGCCTCCAGCACGCGCAGCGGGCCGCCGCGCAGGCTGCCCGCGCGCGCGTGCAGCTCGCCGGCGTGGATCTCGAAACCGCCGCGCAGGCGCGGCCGCGAGGCCCTGGCGGCCGGCAGGTGGCGGAGCAGGAAGCGGCGGGCGAGCTGGAACAGGTCGAAGGCGCGACGGTAGTAGTCGCGCATGAACAGCTCCGACGCGAGCAGGCCGCCGCGCGGTGCGTAGCCGAGGGAGGCAGCGATCTCCGGCTGCAGGTCGAGGGTCAGGACGTCTGCGCGCCGGCCCGTCGCGAAGTGGGCCTCGTTGCGCACGCGCGCCAGGAAGTCGTGGGCGCGGCGCGCGAGCACGTACTCCGAGTCGCCGAGCCAGCCGCCGCGGTGCAGGCCGACGAGCCCGCGGCTGCCGTAGAGCGCGCTGCCCAGCCAGACGACGGCGTGCAGGTCGCGCAGCCCGCCCACGCCCTCCTTGACGTTGGGCTCCTGGAGGCCGACCGCGCGCCCCCAGCGCGAGTGGCGCTCCTCGATGTCCGTGCGCATCACGCCGAAGAAATCACGCGTCGCCCGCGTGTTGCCGAGCCCGCCCACCAGGTCGCTGAGCAGGGTCGCGAAGAGCTCCGAGCTGCCGGTCACCAGCCGGGCCTCGCTGAGCGCGGTGCGCGCGTGCAGGTCGGTGCGCGCGAGCGCCACGCACTCGCGCGGCGAGCGCACGCCGTGCCCCACCTGGAGCCCGACGTCCCAGAGCAGCTGCAGCGTCCGCTCCACGAAGCGCCGCAGGCTTTCGCGGACCCGGCCCGTGTGCAGGAACAGCAGGTCCACGTCTGAGAAGGGAGCGAGCTCGCGCCGGCCGTAGCCCCCCAGGGCGACCACCGCGCACTTGGCGAGCTCCGGACGCGCGGCGTGGCCGGCTTCTTCCGCCGCCACCTGGCAGATGCGCGAGACGACGATGTCCACCTGGTCGCTGCGACCCCCGGCGATCTCGGCGCCACCCAGGCCGAGACGGTGGCGGATCCGCAGCCGCTCGGTCTCGAGTCTCAGGAAACGGCGGAAGGTCTCGATGTGGCCGTCGGGTCCGGAAGCGTGAGCGGCGGGCTGCTCGGCGTCCGGTGCTCCGCGCGGCTCGATCTCCATGGCACTCCACACATGAGCAAGCCTCATACCGC
>DATBSL010000056.1:0-5493 GCA_036559805.1 Vicinamibacteria bacterium | reverse complement strand
CCCGGGCGTGAGGGCGCTCCCGAGACGCAGCCGGTACGGGCGGCTCCAGAGCGTCGCGAGCTCCCGGCCGTTGAGACGCACCCGGGCGCTCTCCCGCACGTCTCCGAGGTCGAGCAGCCAGTCGCTCGCGGCGAGCGCCGGACGCTCGAAGCTCAGCGCGTACGTGGCAGTGCCCGCGAAGCGCCGCGCCGCCTCGTCGCCGCGCGTCGTCCACGACCCCAGCTCGCTCGACTCGAAGCTTGCCGGCAGCTCCGGCCCGCCCTCGACGAAGCTCACGCTCCACGCGCCGGCGAGCGGAGTGGCCGGCCCGGCGTTCTCCACGTAGGACCAGGCGGCCCCGGGCACGTCCCGGCCCTCGAACGTCCGGACCACGACCGAGTCGCCGGCGGCGAGCTGGAGCCGCACCTCGGCCTTGCCGCCGCTCGTGACGCGCAGCGAGGCCGTGCCCCTGCGATTGGACGAGAGAGGGTCGAGGAGCGCCGCCGCGCGGGCGGGGGTCGCGAGCGGCAGCCAGCCGTCGTAGTCGGCCTGCCCGCGGTTCACGACGAAGTAGTGGCGACCGCTGTCGTGCCGGCGTCGCACCAGCTGCAGCCCGGCGTCGGCCATCGGCTCGCGCGCGACCGCGGTCCGACCGAGCAGCGAGTCGAGGTCGTCGCCCTCCAGGACGCGCTCCCCGGCGCTCGCGAGGCCGGAAAGCGCTTCCCGAAGCTCCGCGCGCCGCGCTTCGAGCGCCGCGTGGCCCGGGACGTCGCGGGGCGGCCCTCCCAGCAGAACCACACTCACCCCGTCACGGGCGAGGGCCGCGATCCGGCGCGCCGCTCGCGGTGTCATGAGGCGTGTGCGGGGCAGCACCAGCGCTCGGTAGCGCCCGGCCCCGAGCCGCATCACGCCGCTCTCCACGCGCACGTCGTCCAGCCGGCGCTCGGAGACCGCGTCCCACTGGTAGCCGCGCCGCCACAGGGCGTGCCCCGTTTCCTCGAATGCCGCCGGCACTGGATTCGGCGGCGCGAGAACCTCGCTGCGCGCGCCCGCGGCGGGCGGCTCGCTCCAGGCGTCGTGCGGCGAATAGAAGAGCAGCACGTCCTCGTCGGGCTCGCCCGACTGTAGCACCGACTGGACGCGCGTGAGGTAGCCGTTCATCGCCGGGAGGTCGCGCCACAGCCCTCCCGAGGGGCCGAAGTTCACCGAGGCGTAGAACTGCACGCCCGGCCACGGCTCTCCCGCGGGCGAATGCGGCACGCCGTGGAACAGCAGGTGGTTGACGCCCGCCAGGTACAGCCAGTCCGCCGCCTGCTTGACGCTCGCGAGCGGCGTCGCGAAGTGCTCGCCGAGCCAGGTGAAGGCCTCGGCCGACGCCAGGCGCCCGCCGGTCAGGTGCGCGGCGGAGGACGCGAGCTTGAGCCGCGCGATCATCTTCTCGTCCATCCGGCGAAACACCTCGGTCTCGGGGATGTCGGCCGCGGCGTAGAGATCCAGGAGGTCGCCGGGGGACCCGTGCGCCTGGTTGCGCGAGAGGCTGCCCTTCGCGTGGGCCCACCCGGTCCAGCGCCGCACGTACTCGAGGTGCAGGTCGGCGAGCGTCTCGCGGTAGTCGCTGCGGACGCGCGCGAGCGTCTCGGGGTCGCCGTCGCCCGCGAGTGCCTCGATCACGCCGCGCAGGTCGTAGCCGCGGCGCGCCTGGAACTCCTCGAGGAGCCGCGGCGTGAACGTCGCCCCGTAGTACTCGAACGAGTCGTGGAAGTGTGCGCGCGGCTTCCCCGCGCGAAGGCTGGCGAGCGGCTGGTCGAAGTGCTCCAGGTAGCGGCCGAGCGCCTCGGTCGAGTACGGGTCGAGCACGCTGCCCTCGCCGCCGGGGGCCGCGCGCTTCACCTTCTGGACCGGCCCCTGGGCGACGAGGCCGTAGAGCCGCCAGCTGCCGGCCGCGCCGGTCCAGTCGAGCCGGCCGTCGCCCCCGACTCGGCTGGTGAGATCGACTCGCTCGCCGCTCGGGGAGACCGCGAGCAGGTACGGCCACCGGCCGGCGGGCAGCGATTCGGAGAGCGTCCCGTCCACGACCTCGCGACGAACGACCTCGGCCCGCGACGAGGCGTCCGCGTCCACGACCCACGGCCCGCCGAACGGCCAGCCCGTGCCCGTGGTCAGGTCCACGACCATCCCCAGGCGCCTCGCCTCGCCGAGCGTGTGGCCGACGAGCTCCACCCAGCGCGGCGAGAGAAACGGGACGTTCCGGGCTTCCCATCCCTGGACGCCGTAGATCGGGCAGATCTCGACGCCGCCGATCCCGGCCGCGCGGAAAAGCTCGAGCTCGCGCGTGAGGCTCGCCTCGTCCACCGCGGAGCCGAGCCACCACCAGCGCGTCCAGGGCCGGTTCTCGGGTACGGGCGCGGGCCACGCGAGCGATCCACTCGCGGCGAGCACGACCGCGGCTGCGAAGCTCACGCGCGCTTCAGCGCCATAGCACCCAGCCGGGCCGCCACCGCGTCCTTCACGGCGAGCGCCTTCTCCGCTACGTTGACGGCAGTGAAGCCGTACTTCTCCATCACCACCTTGACCGGTGCCGAGGCTCCGAAGCGCCCCGCGACGCCGACCACGGCCCCGAACGGCCCGACGTAGCGATCCCAGCCCTGCGGCACGCCCGCCTCCACGGCGACCCGCGCCAGGACCGAAGGCGGGAGCACCGCATCGCGGTATTCCTGCGGCTGGGCCTCGAACAGCTCCCACGACGGCAGGCTCACCACGCGCGCCTTGACGCCCCGGCCGGCGAGCAGCCCCTGCGCCTCGACCGCGACGTGCACCTCCGAGCCGGTCGCGATCAGGATCAGGTCGGGCGCTCCGTCCGTGTCGGCGAGGACGTAGCCGCCATAGGCGACGTCGTCGGTCCCGGCGAGGACGGGAATCGCCTGCCGCGTGAGCAGGAGCGCCACGGGCCCGCGCCGCGTCATCGCGGCGCGCCAGGCGCTCACCGTCTCGTTCGCATCGGCCGGGCGGATCACCGTCAAGCCGGGGATCGCGCGCAGCGAGGCCGCCTGCTCGACCGGCTGGTGTGTCGGCCCGTCCTCCCCCACGCCGATGCTGTCGTGGGTGAAGACGAAGATCGAGTGCGCCTTCATGATCGACGCGAGCCGGATCGACGGCCGCATGTAGTCCGCGAAGGTGAAGAAGGTGGCCGAGAACGGGACCAGGCCCCCGTGCAGCGCCATGCCGGTGCTGATCGCGGCCATCGCGTGCTCGCGCACGCCATAGTGGAAGTTGCGCCCCGCGTAGCCCCACTCCCCGCCGACGGCGCCCTGCTTGTCCGCGGGCGTGAAGCCCGGGTTCTCGAAATCGCCGAGGCCCTTGAGCGCCGTCTCGGTCGAGGGATTCAGGTCGGCCGACCCGCCAAGCAGCTCGGGCACGCGCGCCGCGATCGCGTTGATCGCCTTTCCCCCCGCGGCACGCGTCGCGATCGGCTTGTCGGAGGTCTTGAACACCGGCAGCTCGGCGTCCCAGCCCTTCGGCAGCTCGCCGGCCAGCACGCGCTCGAGCTCCGCCGCGAGGTCGCCGTGAGCCTTGCGGTAGGCGTCGAGCCGCCCCTTCCAGGCCGTCTCGGCCGTCCGGCCGCGGTCCACGGCGGTGCGCAGGTGCGCGACCGCTTCGGCGGGGAGGAAGAACGGCTCCTCGGACGGATAGCCGAGGCTGCGCTTGGTCTCGATCACCTGCGCCGCGTCGAGCGGCGAGCCGTGCACGCCGAAGGTGCCCTGCTTCGGGCTGGCATAGCCGATCTCCGTGCGCACGATAACGAGCGACGGCCGGTCGGCGGCGGCGAGGGCGGCGTCCGTGGCGCGCTCGATGGCCGCGAGGTCGTTGCCGTCCGCGACCTCTTGGACGTGCCAGCCGTAGCCGTCGAACACCTTGCCGACGTCGTGCGTGAAGCAGAGGTTCGTCGACGACCCGAGGCAGATGTGGTTCGAGTCGTAGAAGCAGACCAGCCGGCCGAGCCCGAAATGCCCGGCGAGCGAGGCCGCCTCGTTGGCGACGCCTTCCATCAGGTCGCCGTCGCCCGCAAGCACGAACGTTCGGTGGTCCACGATCTCGTGCCCCGGCCTGTTGAAGCGCGCCGCCAGGTGCCGCTCGGCGATCGCCATCCCGACGGCGTTGCCGAAGCCCTGGCCGAGCGGACCCGTCGTGGTCTCGACACCGGCCGTGTCGCCGTGCTCGGGGTGCCCGGGCGTCTGGCTGCCAAACTGCCGGAACAGCTTGAGCTGGTCGAGCGGCAGGTCGTAGCCCGTGAGGTGCAGCAGGCTGTAGAGCAGCGCCGAGCCGTGGCCGGCGGAGAGCACGAAGCGGTCGCGGTCGGGCCAGTGCGGGCTCGTCGGGCTGTGCCGCATCGTCCGCTGGAACAGCGAGTAGCCGACCGGCGCGGCGCCGAGCGGGAGGCCCGGGTGGCCCGAGTTGGCCTTCTGCACGGTGTCGATCGCGAGCGCGCGGATCGTGTTGACGGAAAGCTGGTCGAGATTGGAACTGCTGTCGGGCATGCGACTCCTCGGTTGTTGGGGCTCCCCTGGCGGCCGAGTGGATAGTACCAGCGGCGGCGTGGCTCCGGCGCCGGCTAGCGCAGGAAGCCGTCTCGCAGCCCGCCGTCCACCGGGATCACGTGGCCGGTCGTCTTGCTGAGCCGCCGCGTGACCAGCAGCAGGATCGCCTCCGCCTGGTCCTCCGGCTCGATGGGCGAGCGGGTGAGCGACCGCTCCGCGTAGAAGGCCGCGAGCTTGCCCCGCAGCTCGTCCGTCGTCTCGGACTCGGCGAACGCGATCTCGTACTTCGCGAGCGACGCGATCACACGCTCGCGCGGGAACATCGTGCTGCCCTTGACGACCGTGGCGGGGGCCACCGCGTTGACGCGGACGAGCGGCGCCATCTCGACGGCGAGCTCGCGCACCAGGTGATTGGCCGCCGCCTTGCTGGTGTCGTAGGCCAGGCTTCCTTTCTTCGCCACCACGGCGTTGGCGCTGGTGGTGAGCACGACGCTCGCCTGCAGTCCCTGGGACTGCAGCACCTTGTTGGCCTCGTCGGCGACGACGTACGCCCCGGTGACGTTCACTCCGAACGTGAGCGACCAGTGACGGTCCTCGATGCGGCCCTGGCTGTCGGGCGCCACGAAGATCCCCGCCGTGACGACGACGGAGTCGAACCCACCATAGGCCAGGAGCGCCTGCTGCAGCATCGAGGCGACGCTCGCGCGATCGGTGATGTCGCAGGCGAGCGCGATCGCCGGCCCGCAGTTGCTGATCCCGCTCCCGGCCACCCCGATGCCCTCTCCGTACGCGGCGACGATCTCGCGGGCCGTTGCCTCGGCGGCCGCCTGCTCGCGGTCGACGCACACGACGTGGGCGCCTTCCTTCACCAGGCGGTGGGCGGCGGCCTTCCCGATCCCGGAGCCCGCGCCCACGACCACGACGATCTGCCGGTCGAGCTCCTTCTCGGGTGGCTGGCGCCGCAGCTTGGCTTCCTCGA
>DATBSL010000055.1:0-3365 GCA_036559805.1 Vicinamibacteria bacterium | reverse complement strand
CGAGCTCGCCGAGGTCTACGACCACAAGCACCAGGAGCTGTCGGCGGGCGATCCGGCGCGCGGCCTGCACCGCATGGCCAAGGACGTCGCCAAGCACCTGCTGCGGACACTCGCCGCGGCAGGCGTCAACCTGTCCGACGGACTGCTGCGCAGCCTGCTGGCCGCCTACCAGCGCGAGGCCGAGGACGCGATCGCCGACAGCTACGCGGTGGCGGTGATGAACGGCCTGGTGTTCGACCGGCACGAGGAGGAGCAGAACGTGCAGACGTTCATCGCCGCGGTGCGTGCGTCGATCGAAGAGTTCCTCGCGGATCCGCTCGGGCCGCCGCTCGTGCCGAACTGGGCCCGGGTGTGGGCGGGGATGCCGGAAGCCGGGCCGCGACTCCTGGCCGCGGTCCACGAGGGGGCGGCGGTGGGCGTGGGCGGCGCGGCTTGAAGCACGACGGACGCGTGGTCGTGACCGACCTCGACGGCTGCCTGCTCGACGCCACCAGCTATCGCTGGGAGCCCGCGGGGCCCGCGCTCACGCTGCTGAAGCGCCGCGGCATTCCGCTCGTGCTGTGCAGCAGCAAGACGCGGGCGGAGATGGAACGGCTGCACGCCGAGCTCGGCCTGGACGCGCCCTACGTCTTCGAGAACGGCGGCGGGATCGTGATCCCGCCCGGGGGGCGCTGGTCGCGAGCCTCGCGCCGCGACGGCGGTCCGCTGCTGGTGCGGCTGGGAGTGCCGCTGCGCGACCTCGCCCGGACGCTGCTCGAGATCGCGAGGGAGGCCGGCGCCCGGCTGCGCGGCTTCTCGCGACTCTCGACCGGCGAGGTCAGCGATCTTACGGGCCTCCCGGAAGAGCAGGCCGCTCTCGCCCGCCAGCGCGAGCACGGCGAGCCGTTCGTGCTCGAGTCCGGCAACGAGATCGAGGTGCGCCAGGCCGCCGAGCGGCGCGGGCTGCGGATCACCCGAGGCGGGCGCTTCCTCCACCTGACGGGGCCGATCGACAAGGGCAAGGCCGTGCGCCAGGTGCTGTCGCTGCTCTCCCCGGCCCAGTCGATAGGACTCGGCGACGCCGAGAACGACCTGGGGCTGCTCGGCGCCGTCGACCATCCGATCCTGGTCCCGCGGCCGGACGGCAGCATCGACCCCGCGCTCGCGGCCGCGTTCCCGTGCGCAGGCCGCGCCCCCTCGCCGGGGCCGGAAGGCTGGAGCCAGGCCGTCCTGCACGCTGTGGGCGGATAGAGCGAAGGTGACCCGGAGGGGCGCGTGAGCCCGCCGCTCGACCCGGGAGTCGAGCAGCGCCTGCGCGAGATCGGCGCGGCCGACGTTCTCGTCGGCATCCCGAGCTACAACAACGCGCGCACGATCGGCCACGTGGTGCGCGCGGCCGCGGCGGGCCTGGCCAAGCACTTCCCGGACCAGCGCGCCGTCATCGTCAACTCGGACGGCGGCTCCACGGACGGCACGCCGCAGGTCGTCGCCGCCGCGGAACAGGCGTCGCCCAGCACGATCCTCGTGCGCCACCCGCTCTCGGTGGTGCAGAAGATCGTCACCCCGTACCACGGCGTACCGGGCAAGGGCAGCGCGTTCCGCACGATCTTCGAGATCGCCCGGCGCCTCGAGGTGCGCGCCTGCGCGGTCGTGGACTCGGACCTGCGCAGCATCACGCCCGGCTGGATCGAGCTTTTGCTCGGCCCCGTGCTGCACGAGGGCTTCGACTACGTGGCGCCGCTCTACTTGCGCCACAAGTACGACGGGACGATCACGAACTCGATCGTGTACCCGCTGACCCGCGCGCTCTACGGCCGCGACGTGCGCCAGCCGATCGGCGGCGACTTCGGCTTCTCGGGACGCCTTGCCGCCCACTACCTGGGGCGGCCGGTGTGGGACAGCGACGTGGCCCGCTTCGGGATCGACATCTGGATGACGACCACGGCGCTCGCGGACGGCTTCAAGGTCTGCGAGGCGTTCCTGGGCGCGAAGATCCACGACGCCAAGGACCCGGGCGCCGATCTAGCCGCGATGTTCGTGCAGGTGGTCTCGTCGGTGTTCGACCTGATGCACCTGTACCGCGAGCGCTGGGAGCCCGTGACGACCGCCGAGCGGGTGCCGCTCTTCGGCTTCCCGCACGGCGTCGGCCTGGAGCCGATCGTCGTGGACGTGGAGCGGATGCGGCGCATCTTCCGCCAGGCGACGCGGGACCTGCGCGAGGTGTGGGAGCCTGCGCTCGCGCCCGCGGACCTCGCGGCAGTGGTGGCGCTCGCCGACGCGGAGCCGTTCCACTTCCCGGATCCGCTCTGGGTGCGGGTGGTCTACGGCTTCGCCGCCGCGTACGCGCGCGCGCGGCTGCCGCGCGAGCAGCTGCTGCGCTCGCTGGTCCCGCTCTACCTGGGGCGGACCGCGTCCTTCGTGCTCGAGGCCGACGGCAGCGGGGCGGAGGAAGTCGAGCGGCTCATCCACGCACTGGCCGACGAGTACGTGGCCCAGAAGCCATACCTGCGCGAGCGGTGGCGGGATTCATGAGGAGGTCGTGATGTGGAAGGACGTCCTCGGCGGCGTGATCCAGGAGACGCTCGACGCCTTCGGGCAGGAGCTTGCCGCGTTCGGCCCGCGCCTGCTGGCGATGCTCGTGATCCTGCTCTCGGGCGTGGTGGTCGCGGGCGCCCTGCGCGTCGTGCTCCGCTTCTTGCTGCGGCGCTTGAGCTTCGACGTGCTCGCGGAGCGCGTCGGGCTCGCCCACGGGCTGCGGAAGGTGGGCTTCGCCGGTCACGCCTCGGGGGCACTCGCGGCGCTCTTCGCGTACCTCGTGCTCGCGTTCTTCGTGGTAATGGCGGTGGGGAGCCTCAACCTGCAGTTCGCGCGCGAGCTGCTCTCCCAGGTCTTCAGCTACCTGCCGCAGGTGGTGGTCGCCGCCGCGCTCCTGGCCCTGGGGGCCGTGGTCGCCGGCTTCGTGCGCCGCGGCGTCCTGATCGCGGCCGTCAACGCCGGCCTGCCGTCGGCGCGCCTGCTCGCGGCCTTCGCGCAATCGGCGCTCTTGATCCTGTTCGGGGCGATGGCGCTCGAGCACCTCGGGGTGGGCCGGCACATCATCCTGATCACGTTCACGATCCTGTTCGGCGGCGTGGTGCTCGCGCTCTCGCTCGCGTTCGGCCTGGCCGGCCGCGACCTGGCGCGTGAGCTGCTGGAGAAGCTCGCGCGCAAGGGCGACGCCCCGCGCGAGGATCCGTTAAGGCACTTGTAGTATGAGGGGCCGGGACAACGGTTGAAGGACGGAGGAAACGGACAACAGGAACAGACAACGGACAACGAACTGGACGGAAGACGAACTAGACGGACAAGAGACAACGGCTGGAGCAAAATCGGGGGGGGGGGGGGGG
>DATBSL010000054.1:0-17608 GCA_036559805.1 Vicinamibacteria bacterium | reverse complement strand
GTCGGGGTCGAGGGCAAGCTCGGCGGGCAGGCGCAGTCGGCCGAGGTCGCCGGCGTCTGGAAGGACCTGACCGACGACGTCAACCAGCTCGCGGCGAACCTCACCAACCAGGTGCGCGCGATCGCCGAGGTGGCGACGGCGGTGACCCAGGGCGACCTGACGCGCTCGATCCAGGTGCAAGTGCAGGGCGAGCTCGAGGAGCTGAAGAACAACATCAACGAGATGATCCGCAACCTCAAGGAGACGACGCTCAAGAACGCCGAGCAGGACTGGCTCAAGGGCAACCTGGCGCGCTTCACGCGCATGCTGCAGGGCCAGCGCGACCTGCTCACGGTCGGCCGCATGATCCTGTCCGAACTGGCGCCGCTCGTGGGTGCCAAGCACGGCGTCTTCTACACGATGGCCGAAGGGGCGGGCGGCGAGGGGCGCCTGGTGATGCTCGCGAGCTACGCCTTCCAGGTGCGCAAGAGCGTGAGCAACCACTTCCTGCTCGGAGAGGGGCTCGTCGGCCAGGCGGCGCTCGAGAAGGAGCGGATCCTGCTCACCCACGTGCCGCCGCACTACGTGAACATCTCCTCGGGGCTGGGCGAGGCCGCGCCGCTCAACATCGTCGTGCTGCCGGTGCTGTTCGAAGGCCAGGTGAAGGCGGTGATGGAGCTCGCCTCGTTCGAGGGCTTCAGCCCCACCCACCTCACGTTCCTCGAGCAGCTCACCGAGAGCATCGGGATCGTCCTGCACACGATCCAGGCCAACACGCGGACCGAAGACCTGCTGCGCCAGTCGCAGTCGCTCGCCGGCGAGCTGCAGAGCCAGCAGAAGGAGCTGCAGCAGACGAACGAGCAGCTCGAGGAGAAGGCGCGCCAGCTCGTCGTGCAGAACATCGAGGTGGAGCGGAAGAACCAGGAGGTCGAGCAGGCGCGCCAGGCGCTCGAGGAGAAGGCGGGCCAGCTCGCGCTCACCTCGAAGTACAAGTCCGAGTTCCTGGCGAACATGTCGCACGAGCTGCGCACGCCGCTCAACAGCCTGCTGATCCTGGCGGACCGGCTGTCCGAGAACATCCAGGGCAACCTCACCGCGCGCCAGGTGGAGTTCGCCCAGACGATCCTCGCTTCGGGCCGCGACCTGCTGGCGCTCATCAACGACATCCTGGATCTCTCGAAGATCGAGTCGGGCACCGTCACGGTCGAGCCGGGCGAGCTGTCGTTCTCGGACCTCGCCGACTCGATGGAGCGGTCCTTCCGGCACGTGGCCGAGGCCAAGGGGCTCGAGTTCAAGGTCGAGCTCGATCCGCGGCTGCCGCAGGGCTTCAACACGGACGCCAAGCGGCTGCAGCAGGTGCTGAAGAACCTGCTCTCGAACGCCTTCAAGTTCACCGAGCGGGGCCGCGTGGACGTCCACGCCCGGCTGGCCGAGGACGGCTGGAGCTCCGAGCACCCCAGCCTGCGTCGCGCGCGGCAGGTGCTGGCACTGGTCGTCTCGGACACCGGGATCGGCATCGATTCCGAGAAGCAGCAGATCATCTTCGAAGCGTTCCAGCAGGCGGACGGGGGTACCAGCCGCCGCTACGGGGGAACCGGGCTCGGTCTCGCGATCAGCCGCGAGATCGCCCGCCTGCTCGGAGGCGACCTGCGGCTCGAGAGCACGCTGGGGATGGGCAGCGTCTTCACGCTCTTCCTTCCGCTCGACCCGGTCGACGTCGTGCCGGCGCTGCGCGCGCCGCTCGAGACGAGAGTGCCCGCCGCGCCGGTAGCGACGGTAGCGACGACGCTGGCCGACGATCGCGCCAAAGTGGAGCCAGGAGATCGGGTGCTGCTGGTGGTCGAGGACGACGTGACGTTCGCCAACGTGCTGGCCGAGACGGGCCGGGAGAACGGCTTCAAGGTCGTGGTCGCGCTTCGCGGCGCCGACGCGATCAGCACGGCGCGCGAGCTGCGGCCCGACGCCATCACCTTCGACGTGGGCCTGCCCGACCTCGACGGCTGGCGCCTGCTCGACCGCCTCAAGGACGATCCCGACGTGCGGCACATTCCGGTGTTCCTGGTCTCCGCGGCCGACGACCCGGAGCGCAGCCTGCGGATGGGTGCCATGGGGTACATCTCGAAGCCTGCGGACCGGACCCAGCTGGGGTCGGTGTTCGCGCAGCTGCGCGAGGTGGTGGAGAAGGGCGTGAAGCGCCTGCTGGTGGTCGACCGCGACCCCGCTGGGCGGCAGCAGGTCCTGGAGCTGATCGGAAACACCGACGTGGACGTCAGGACGGAGGGCGGCCTCGACGATGCCCTGCGGCCGCTGTCCGAAGGGAGATTCGACTGCCTGGTGCTGGCGCTGCGCGACGAGCAGGGCGACCTCGCGCTGCTCGACCGGATCGAGCGCAGCCCCGAGCTGCGCCGGATCCCCGTCGTGCTGTACATCGACGGGCACTGCTCGCCCGCGGCCGAGGAGGAGGTGCGGCGGCTGGGCCGCACGCTGGTGCTGAAGGAGGTGCGCTCCGCCGAGCGGCTGCTCGACGAAACCGCTCTTTTCCTGCACCGCGACGCGTCGCGCCTGCCCGAGGCCAAGCAGGGCCTGCTGCGGCGCCTGCACACCTCGCCCGAAGCGCTCGCCGGCCGGACCGTCCTGATCGTCGACGACGACGTGCGCAACATCTTCGCGATGACGAGCCTGCTCGAGAGGCACGGAATGCAGGTGATCAGCGCCGAGAACGGCAGGGAGGCGCTCGAGAGGCTAGAGAGCACGCCCGGGATCGACCTGGTGCTGATGGACGTGATGCTTCCAGAGATGGACGGCTACGAGACGACACGCGCGATCCGGCAGCTCCCGGATCGCGCGTCGCTGCCGATCCTGGCGCTCACGGCGAAGGCGATGAAGGGCGATCGCGAGAAGTGCCTGGAGGCGGGCGCGTCCGACTACATCGCCAAGCCGGTGGAAGCCGACCACCTGGTGGCCCAGCTTCGCAGCTGGCTGCACCGGTAGCGGGAGCCCTCGCAAAGCGCGCCATGAGCGCCGAGCTCCAGATGAGCGCGCCGCCGCCGGTCAACGTGCTGCTGGTCGACGACCGCGCCGACAAGCTGCTCGCGCTCGAGGCGATCCTCTCCGACGGCGACCACCGCGTCGTCACCGCGCACTCCGGGGCCGAAGCGCTGCGCGCGCTCCTGCGCGAGGAGTTCGCAGTCATCCTGCTCGACGTCAGCATGCCGCAGCTCGACGGCTTCCAGACCGCCGCTCTCATCCGTGGCCGCGCCCGCTCGGCGAACACGCCGATCATCTTCATGACGGCGCTCGCCGACCTCGAGACCGGCGTCTCGCGCGGCTACTCGCTGGGCGCGGTGGACTACATCCAGCTGCCGGTGCGGCCCGAGGTGCTCAAGGCGAAGGTCTCAGTCTTCGTGGAGCTCTATCGCAAGCGGGAGCAGGTCCGGGAGCAGGCGGAAGCGCTGCGGCGGCGCCAGGAGCGGGAGCACGCGCAGCGGCTCGCGGAGGCCGAGGACCGGCTCGAGGCCGAGACCCGCCGCAACCGCTTCTTCACGCTCGCGCCCGACCTGCTCGGCGTCGCGGGCTTCGACGGGCGCCTGCGGCAGCTGAACGCGAGCTGGGAGCAGACGCTCGGCATCGGCGCCGCCGAGCTGTGCTCGCGCCCGAGCTACGAGTTCCTGCACCCCGACGACCAGGCCGCCATGCGCGAGCAGATGCACCGGCTCGCCGAGGGCGCGCCGCACGCGAGCTTCGAGAACCGGCACCGCCACGGCGACGGCTCGTATCGCTGGCTGTCCTGGACGGCGGCTCCGTTCCGCGAGGAGGGGCTCGTCTACGTGTTCGTCCGCGACATCACGTTCCGCAAGGTGGCCGAGGAGGAGCGCCTGCAGCTCGTGCGCGAACAGGAGGCGCGGCGGGCGGCGGAGCGCGAGAACGAGATCAAGGACCACTTCCTGGCGACACTGTCGCACGAGCTGCGCTCGCCGCTCACCCCGATCCTGGGCTGGACCACGCTGCTGCGCTCCGGCCACCTCGGGCCGGAGGAGACGCCGCGCGCGCTCGAGGTAATCGAGCGCAACGCCCGGCTGCAGGCGCAGCTGATCGACGACTTGCTGGACGTCTCGCGCATCGTCAGCGGCAAGCTGCGCATGGACCGGCGGCCGATCGACCTGCGCGCGGTGGTGGAGGCGGGCCTCGAGGCGGTGCAGACGCCGGCGGGCCAGCGCGGCGTCGCCATCACCGTCCGGCTGGGCGCGGATCCGTTGGTCGTGGTCGGCGACCAGGAGCGGCTTCAGCAGGTGGTCTGGAACCTGGCGATGAACGCGGTGAAGTTCTCGGCCAAGGGCGGAGGCGTGCGGGTGAGCGCCGAGGACGCCGGCGGCGAGGTGATCCTGCGCGTTTGCGACGACGGCGTCGGCATCAGCGCGGAGTTCCTGCCGCACGTCTTCGACCGCTTCCAGCAGGCGACCTCGGGCAGCACGCGGACGCACGGAGGCCTGGGGCTCGGGCTGACGATCGTGCGCCACATCGTCGAGGCGCACGGCGGCAGGGTGGCGGCCGAGAGCGAGGGGCTGAATCGCGGGGCGTGCTTCAGCGTGCTGCTGCCGCGCGCGAACGACGCGGCCGTGACGGCGCGGGGGAGCGCGGCTGCCCCGGCCGTCGCGGGAGGCGAGCGCTGCGTGCTGGCCGACCGCACGATCCTCGTGGTGGACGACGAGGCGGACGTCCGCGAGGTGCTTCGCGTCGTGCTGGAGGAGCACGGCGCGCGCGTCGTGACCGCGGGCTCGGTCGAGGAGGCCCTTGGCTGCTACGAGGCACGCCGGCCCGACCTGGTGCTGAGCGACATCGGCATGCCCGGTCTGGACGGCTACGTGCTCGCGGAGCGGCTCCGGCTGGGGGAAGCAGGCGCCGTGCCGGCGATCGCGCTCACCGCGTACGCGTCACACGGGGACGCGGCCCGCACGCGCGCCGCGGGTTTCAGGATGCACCTCGCCAAGCCCGTCGACGCGTCGCTCATGGTGCGGTCGGTCGCCGGCGTCCTGGGGATCAGAACGTGAAGGTGATCCCGCCGACCGCCCGCCAGTAGTCGAGGTTGCCGAGGTCGAGGTCGAAGTCACCGTCGGGATCCGGGTCCTGCAGGTCGCGGAAGTAGCGGACGTCGGCGCGCAGCGCCACGTGGTCGCCCAGTGAACCGATGAGCCCGCCGCCCACGCCGATCCCGAAGTCGTTGCTGTCGATGTTGAACAGGCGGTCGGCGTCCGCGAGCCGCGTCTTGAGCAGGCCGCCGCCGACGGCAGCGTACAACCGCACGTTGCCTTCTGGGGTCGCCAGCAGGAAGCTCCCCATCAGCGTCAGCACGTTGTTGTCGCTGAAGACGTCCTCGCGCGCGTTGCCGAAGAACTCGGGAATCGTCGCGAACTCGAGCTCGAAGCCGAAAGGGCCGCCGCCGAGGAAACCGAGGGCGGCGCCGTAGGTTCCACGGCTGCGGTCGGTGGCGCCGCCGAAAGCGACTCCGCCGAAGCCGGTGACGAGCGTTTCGGCGTGGGCCGGAGCGACGAGCATCAGCAGTGCGAGGCAGGCAACGGGCAGGGAGAGCGCGGCTTTTCTCAGTCGGCGGCAGATCATGGTCCCCTCCTCGGGTCTCGCGTTTGATGTGCAAGACCCGCTCCAGGCGCCGCGCAACCGGCGCGCAGCCACGGACACGGATGCCTTTGTACAAAGGGGAGCGCCCAGCGCCAGTCAAGTCCTTGCCGCCGCTCGTGCGACCGGCGGCACGGAGCTTGCTCAATGTGATGCCAGGAGACCAGATGGAACAAGCCAACTTCCGTGTCCCGCGCATCGCGGCCCAGGACGCGTTGGCCCGGCTACGCCGGGGAGAGCCCGTCGTGTTCGTGGACGCTCGGCGCGAGGTCGAGTGGAGGGGTGCTTTCGAGAAGCTTCCCGGCGCGGTCCGGCTGGCTCCCGACGGCGCGGACGAAACGCTGCCCATCATCAGGCGAGGTGAGACGGCCGTCGTCTACTGCACGTGTCCCTTCGAAGCGTCGAGCGTCGCCGCGGCAGACTACCTCCGCGCCCACGGCTACCAGAGCGTCTACGTGCTCTTTGGTGGCCTGCCCGCGTGGCACCTGGCGCAGGGTCCGCTCGAGCCTGCACGCGCGCTCCGCTCGATGGTCGACGCGCGCGTGTTGGAACCGCGTCGTAGGGCGGCGTCCCGCATCTAGCGGCCGCCTCAGCCTCACGCGTCGAGGTGAAGCGAGACGCTTTCGATCGGAGTCGGGCGCGGCCGGCGCCGAGAGCGCAATAGCGCCGCGCCGAGCAGCACGCCGAGCGCGAACGCGCCCAGCAGCAGGATCCCCGCCAGGTGGAACGAGCCGAGCACTACGCCGACGAGGTCGAAGGTCTGCTTCTCGACCTTGATCCAGGTGACGGCCGGTTCGGCCGCGAGCAGTCGTGCCGAGATCATCGCCCTCCGGCCACTGTAGGCCGGCGGGCGGAGTCGGTCAATTGGCGCGCCTGGGTACGGTCGAGCGCCTCGAGGTACGTGGCCAACCCGCGCAGCAGGCTGCGCGCCAGCACCTCGCGGTACTCCGGCGTGCGGAGGCGCTTCTCGTCCTCGGGGTGGCTGACGAAGGCGAGCTCGGCGAGGATCGCGGGCATGTTGGCGCCGATCAGGACGTAGAACGGCGCCGAGTGGACGCCCCGGTCGGGCACGGGGTGCTTCTCGCGAACGGCGCTCACCATGCTCTCCTGGATCGACGCGGCCAGGTCGCGGCTCTCGTCGAGCTTGCTGTTGAGCGTGATCGCCTTGACCAGGTTCTGCAGGTCCTTGAGCGTCGCGGTGGAGATGGCGTTCTCGCGCGCGGCGACCGCCTCGGCGTGGGGCGTGCGCGCGAAGCTCAGGAAGTAGGTCTCGATCCCGCGCGCGCTCGCGCTGCGGCTGGCGTTGGCGTGAATCGACACGAACAGGTCCGCGCCCTTCGAGTTGGCGATCGCGGTCCGCTCCTCGAGCGGGATGAAGACGTCGCTCGAACGGGTCAGCACGACCTCGGTGCGCAGCTCCTGGCGCACCAGGCGCTCGAGGCGCAGCGCCACGTCGAGCACGACGTCCTTCTCCTGCAGCCCGCGCGCGCCGATCGTGCCGGGGTCGTGGCCGCCGTGGCCGGCGTCGATCACGATCCGGCGCGCGCCCAGCCCGAGCTGGCGCGCGAGGCTGTAGTTGCCCGCGCGATTCGCGAGGGGCGCCTCGGGCGTCGGCAGGGGAGCCGAAGGCGGCGGCGCCGGGGCGGGCGGCGTCGAGGCCGCCGTGCGGCGCGGGTCCGCGGGCCGCGTCGGCAGCGTGTCGACGCCGGCGATGGTGATCGGCGCCTTGGGAGCCGACGCGCGGTCGGGCGGCAGCATGCCCTCGACGGGCCGCGTGGGAGGGCGCAGCACGACGCCCTCGTCGGGGCCGGGCGCCGGAGCTTGAGCCGCGTCGGGCGCGGGCCCCGCTGCGATCCGGCTGCGGGGCGCGCCGCGGCCGCGCACGTCGATTACCAGCCGCGCGGGGTCTTCGAGGAAGAAGACCTGGTGCTCCGAGACCTCCTTGAAGTCGAGCACCACGCGCACCACGTCGTCGCGGTTCTGCGCGACGCGCACCTGCTCGAGCAGCCCGTCGCCCACGGGGAACGAGCGCTTCGCGAGGTTCGGGTGGAGTCGCGTGCCGACGAGGTCGACCCAGAGCCGGTCCGGCGCGTAGGCGCGGTCGGACTGGATCCGCACGCTGCGCTCGACGTCGACGACCACGCGCGTCGAGGCCTCTCCGCTCCACGCGCGCAGGTCGAAGACCCGAGCCAGGCCGGGCGGCGGCGTGCGGGGCAGCGGGCTCGCGGGCTCGCGCTCGCGCAGCAGCCGCTTGGCGGTCCCGGCGCGGCTGCCTTCGGGATACGTCTCGAGGTAGGCGCGCGCCGCCTCGACGAGCTTGCGCCGCTCCTGGCTCCCGCGGGCGACCTCGACCGCAGACCAGAGCGCCTCCTCGCCCAGGCTGCTCGACGGGTACTCGGCCACGAGCGTGCGGAACGCCGTGAGCGCGTCGTCGCTGTAGCGCGGGCCGCGAAAGCGCTCGGCCATCTCGCGGTAGAGCGTGCCGCACGCGAGCAGCGCGTTGTCCGAGTAGCCCGAGCGCGGGTAGCGCGCCACCACCTTGCGGTAGCGCAGCACCACCGCCTCCCACTCCGAACGTTGCGCCATGCGCTTCGCGGAGGCGCGCAGGCGCGTCTCGGCCGTCTGGGCTTCCTTGTAGAGCGCGCCGTCGGGGCGCGCGGGGGAGGTGGCGGCCGGGCTCGGCTTCGGCGCCTTTCGCGCGGCCGGCAGCGCGGGCGCCGGGGCGCAGAGCGCCACCCCGGCGAGCCCCAGGCTCGCGAGCAGCAGGCGGGTTCGGCTCAGCGCTGCCAGGTATCCACCGTCTCGTAGTAGTCCTTCGCCACCAGGATCTCTCGCGGCTTCGAGCCGTCGGCCGGCCCGATGATGCCGTCGCGCTCCATCATGTCGACGAGCCGGCCGGCGCGCGAGAAGCCGATCCGGAAGCGCCGCTGCAGCATGCTGGTCGAGGCCTGGCCGCTCTGGACCACGAAGCGAGCGGCCTCGTCGAAGAGCTCGTCGCGGTCCGTGACCTCCGCCGCCTCGCTCGACTTCTCGGGCTTGCCGACGTTGTCGTCGTAGGACGGGCGGCCCTGCTTGCGCAGGAACGAGGTGAGCCGGGCGATCTCGTGCTCGGTGACGTAGGCGCCGTGCACGCGTACGAGCCGGGCGGACCCGGGCGGCAGGAACAGCATGTCGCCGCGTCCGAGCAGCTGCTCGGCGCCGATCGAGTCGAGGATGGTGCGGCTGTCGACGCGCGCCGCCACGCGGAACGAGATGCGCGAGGGGAAGTTCGCCTTGATCAGGCCGGTGATCACGTCGACCGAGGGCCGCTGCGTGGCGAGGATCAGGTGGATCCCGACGGCGCGCGCCATCTGCGCGAGGCGCGTGATCGCCTCCTCGACGTCGTGCGACGAGACCATCATCAGGTCGGCGAGCTCGTCGATCACGATCACCACGTAGTGGAGCGGCCGCAGCTCCTCGCCGGAGTCGTCGTCGCGCTCGCTGGTGCCGGCGCGGATGATGTTGTTGAACTGCTCGATGTTGCGCACGCCCTCGCTCGCCAGCATGCGGATGCGCCGCTCCATCTCGGCCACCGCCCACTTGAGCACGTTGGCCGCCACCTTGGCGTCGGTGACGACCGGCGTCAGCAGGTGCGGGATGTCCTCGTAGACCCCGAGCTCGAGCCGCTTCGGGTCGATCAGGATCATCCGCACCTCGTCGGGCGTCGAGCGGAACAGGATCGACGCGATCATGCAGTTGAGGCCCACGCTCTTGCCGGTGCCGGTCGAGCCGGCGATCAGCAGGTGCGGCATGTTCGTGAGGTCGGTCGCCCAGACGTCGCCGTTGACGGCCTTGCCCAGGCCGAGCGTGAGGCGGCCGGAGGCGCGCCGGAAGACGTCCGACTCCATTACCTCGCGCAGGTAGATCGTCTCGCGCGTCTCGTTCGGGATCTCGATCCCGACGTTGCCCTTGCCGCTCACGCGGTCGATGCGGATCGACTCGGCCTCGAGCGCCAGCGCCAGGTCGTCGGCGAGGCCGACGATCTTCGAGTACTTGACGCCGGCGTCCGGCTTGAACTCGTAGGTGGTGACGACCGGGCCGGGGTGGATCTCGCGCACCGTACCCATCACGCCGAACTCGGCCGACTTCGCCTGCAGGATCTTGCCGCGCTCGAGCAGGCGGTCGTTGTCGAGCGGGGAGCCGGGCTTCGCCGCGTCGAGGATCGTCAGCGGCGGCAGCGTGTAGCTGCCGCGGGTCTGCGGCGTGGCGGGCGCCTCGTCGTCGGCCGCCCCGCGACGCCGGCGCCGTGGCGCGGCGGCTTCGGGCTCCGGCTCAGCGAGCGGTGCCGTGTCGTTGCGCGAGGCGAGGAACGGCAGCTGCTTCTGCGCGGGCTTGACCACCGCGGCCGCGGCCTGCAGCGGCAGGTCGTCCGCTTCGGGCTGGGTCGCGTCCTCCGGCCCGGGCTCCTCGTCCTCCGCGCCCTTGACGCGCCGGATCCGCGGCAGCCCCTTGGGAGGCTCGTCGCGCGAGAGCGCGTGCTTGCGGATCACCTCGCGCCGCATCTTCTCCTTGCGCCGGTTCTCGCGGTAGTGCGTGAACGCCGTCTGGAGCGCTCGCAGCCGCGCGCCGACGCGGCCGCCCGAGCCCTTGAGGAAGGCCGAGAACGAGAACTGCGTCGAGAGGATCAGCGAGACGAACAGCGCCGTGGCGGCCACGATGTAGGCCCCGGCGCGGCCGAAGTCCGCGAGCAGCAGGCCCGCGACGACCTCGCCGGTGGCTCCGCCGGCGCGCACCGGCTCGCCCTCGAAGACCACGGTGCCGAAGGTCAGCGACAGGAGCGCCGCGAGCGCGAGCAGCACGAACACGTTGCCGACCGCCTTGGTGTAGGGCGCCTCGATCGGCCGGCACCAGAAGAGCTTCCAGCCCACGAGCCCGAGCGCGATCGGCATCAGCAGCGCGGACAGGCCGAAGAGCTGCGGGATCAAGAGCTCGGCGAGGAACGCGCCGAACGGCCCGATGAAGTTGCGCGCGTCGCCCTCGGCGCCGGCGCGGAAGAAGGGCGCCGGATCGCGCGGGTCGAAAGTCGCGAGCGCTATGAGGAGCATCAGGGAGAGTGCGAACGCGACGAGCCCCAGGAGCTCGGCTCCGCGGTGCGACCGTGACTGGACGTTGGTGAGCATGGATGCTTCTAGACCTCCATCACGACCGGGATGACCATGGGACGGCGCTGCGTGCGACGCTTGAAGAACCGCCGCAGCTCGTCCCGGACTCGCTCGCGCGTGAGCTCGGAGTCGAGCCGCTCCTCGACCGGGCGGCCGTCGATCGCGCTCGTGAGCAGGCGCGACGCCTCCTCGGCCAGCTCGCGCGCCTCGTCGCTGTCGACGATGCCGCGCGTCACGATCTCGGGCGGCGACTCGAGCTGTCCGGTCTGGCGGTCGATGACCACGATCGGGACCACGATGCCCTCGGACGCGATGTGGCGCCGGTCGCGCACCACCACGTCCTCGATCTCGGAGGAGCCGCCGCGGTCGAGCAGCACGCGGCCGGCCGCGACGCGCTCCTCGCGTCGGGCGCCCTCGGCCGAGAGCCGCAGCACGTCGCCGTCCTCGGCCACCAGCACGCGGTCGGCGGGGAGCCCCGCCTGCGCCGCGAGCCGGGCGTGCTGCGCGAGCATGCGGTACTCGCCGTGCACGGGCACGAGATAGCGCGGCCGCGTGAGCTTCAGCAGCTCGACGAGGTCGTCGCGGCTGCCGTGGCCGGAGACGTGGACGCGCGCCGTGCCCGGGTGCACCACGTCGCAGCCGAGCCGGAACAAGTTGCTGATCAGGCGCGAGACGCAGCGCTCGTTGCCCGGGATCGCGCGTGCTGAGAGCACGACCGTGTCACCGGGCCCCACGCCGACATCGCGGTGCTCACCGACGCTCACCTGCGACAGCGCCGAGAGCGGCTCGCCCTGGCTGCCCGAGACGAACACGAGCGCGCGAGAGGCCCAGGCGTCGCCGAGCGACGCGGGCTCGATGCGCGTCACGCCCGCGAGCCGCAGCAGCCCGAGGTCGAGCGCCGTCTCGGTGTTGTCCAGCATGCGGCGGCCGAGGAAGCCGACGGGGCGCCCCGCGGCGGCGGCGAGGTCGACGACAGTCTGGATGCGGGGGATCGAGGTGGCGAAGCACGAGACCAGCACGCGGCCGCGCGTGCGCGCGAGCACGTCCTCGAAGGCCGGGCGGACCGCGTCCTCGCCGGGCGTGAGACCGGGCTGCTCGACGTTGGTGCTGTCGGAGAGCAGCGCGAGGACGCCGCGGTCGCCCCATTCCGACAGCGCGTCGAGATCGGTGCGGTCGGCCGGCTTGGCCTGCGGGTCGATCTTGAAGTCGCCGCTCGCCAGGACGACACCCGCGGGAGTCTCGATCGCGAGCGCGAGGCTGTCGGTCACGCTGTGCGCGACGCGAATCGGGTGCACGCGGAACGGGCCGATCTCGACCGGGTCGCCAGGCCGGAGCGTGCGCAGGTCCGCGCGCACGGCGCGCTCGGCGAGCCTGCGGCGCACGAAGCCGAGCGTGAGGCGGCTGCCGTAGACGGGCGCGGGCGCCGCCGCGAGCGCGAAGGAGAGCGCGCCGATGTGGTCCTCGTGCCCGTGCGTCAGCAGGATGCCGCGCACGCGGTCGCGCCGCTCCGCGAGGTACTCGAAGTCGGGGACGATCGAGTCGACGCCCGGCATCTCGGCCGTGGCGAAGAGAACACCGGCGTCGAGAAGCAGGAGCTCGCCCTCCCACTCCAGCACCATCGCGTTCAGCCCGAACTCGCCAAGGCCGCCCAGGGGGATGAGACGCACCGCCCCCGCTGGGTCAACCGTCGTCCGCTCGAGTGCCCCGTCCCTCGTGGCTGCCACTCAACCCCGCCCAAAGACGCGCCAGCTCCACAACCGATAGGGTCTCGGTACGCCTTGACCCCTCGAGGTTGAGGAACCTCAAGTAATCCTTGAGGTTAGCATAGCTATCTTGGAGGTTGTTTTCAAGGGTTCTCCGGCGTCGGGCGAAGGCCTTCTGAAGGAAGGTTTCGAAGGCCGAAAGGTCGTCCACGGGCGCCTTCGGCTGGTCGAGGAACGTGGCCCTCAGCACCGCCGAGCTCACCTTCGGGGGCGGCACGAAGGACCCGGGTGGAAAGCGCGCGACGACCGCGGTGTCGCTGACGAGGCCGTAGAGCACCGACAGGATGCCGTACTCCTTCGAGCCGGGCGGCGACGCTATGCGGCGCGCCACTTCCTCCTGCAGCATCACGTGCACGTCGCGCACGTGGCCGCGCAGCGCGAGGAAGCGGCGCATGAGCGGGCTCGAGACGTAGTAGGGGAGATTGCCGACGAGCCGGCTGGCGACAGGCGCCAGCGCGCGCAGGTCGGCCGAGAGCGCGTCGGCCGTCACGATCTCGACGTTCGCAGGCGCTTCGTCGCGCAGCCGCGCGGCGAGCGCCGCGTCGAGCTCGACGGCCACGACGCGCGCGCAGCGGCCCGCGAGCGGGAGTGTCAGCGCTCCGCGCCCGGGTCCGATCTCGAGGAAGACGTCGCTCGGCGCGGGAGCGATGACGCGCAGCAGCTTCTCCACGCCGCCCGCGCGCAGGAAGTGCTGTCCGAGCCTGCGGGGCATGCGGCAGGGTAGCTCGAAATCGTCGGCGGCCGCGTGCTAGCCTGTTCGCGCTTGCCCGAAACGCTCGCCGAAAAGGACCGCCTGCACGTCGCCTTCGTGACGCCGGAGATGGCCCCCTACGTGAAGACCGGCGGGCTCGCCGACGTCTCGGCGGCGCTGCCGAAAGCACTCGTGCGCCTCGGGCACCGCGTCACCGTGGTCCTGCCGCGCTATCGCGGCATCGCGTTCCCGCCCGGGGAGTTCGCGGGCTCGGTGCACGTGCCCGTGGACGCGATCGCGCGCAGCGCCGGCTTCTACCGCGCGCGCACGCCGGCGGGCGTCGAGGTGGTCTACGTCGAGTACCCGCCGTTCTTCGACCGCGACCTGATCTACGGCGACTACGACGACAACCGCCTGCGCTTCGCGTTTCTGGCGCGCGCGGCGGTCGAGTTTTTCAGGAGCCGCGGCGAGCGGCCGAGCGTCTTCCACGCGCACGACTGGCAGACCGGGCTCGTCTCGGTCTACCTCAAGGCCTTCTACTGGGAAGACCCGACCCTCAGCCGCATGCCGAGCGTCTTCACGATCCACAACGTCGCGTACCAGGGCCAGTTCGGCACCGACACGCTCGGCCTGCTCGGCCTGCCGTGGAACCTCGGCACCACGGACGCGCTCGAGTACCACGGCTCGATCAGCTACCTGAAGGGCGGGACGGTCTTCTCGGAGCTCGTGAACACCGTCTCGCCGACCTACGCGCTCGAGATCCAGGGCCCGGAGCACTCGTTCGGCTTCGACGGCGTCGTGCGCGGGCGGGCCCGCGACGTCTCCGGGATCCTGAACGGCGTCGACTACGACGAGTGGGACCCGCGCGTCGACACGCACCTGGCGCGGACGTACTCGCCGACGGACACGTCGGGGAAGAAGGCGTGCAAGGCCGACCTGCTGCGGGCCTACGGCCTGCCGGAGTTCCCCGACCTGCCGCTTCTGGGCGTCACGTCGCGGCTGGTCTGGCAGAAGGGCTTCGACATCGTGGCAGGGGCGTGGTGGGACCTCCTGCAGCGCCCGCTGCGCATGGTGGTGCTCGGGTCGGGCGAGCCTGCGGTCCAGGACGGCCTGCGCCAGCTCGCCGAGCGCGATCCCGAGCGCTTCGCGGTCCGCTTCGGCTACGACGAGGCGCTCGCGCACCGCATCATGGGCGGCGCCGACATATTCCTGATGCCCTCGCGCACCGAGCCCTGCGGCCTCACGCAGATGTACGCGCTGCGCTACGGGACGATTCCGATCGTGCGCTCGACGGGCGGCCTCGTGGACACCGTCGAGCCGCTCGACGCGTCGCGGAAGGCCGGCACCGGCTTCCGCTTCGACAGCTCGGACGGCACCGGCCTCGTCTGGGCTCTCGACCAGGCCCTCGCGGCCTACCGCGAGCCGAAGACCTGGAAGGCGCTCATGCAGCGGGCGATGGCGCGCGACTTCTCGTGGGAACGCTCGGCGCAGGGCTACGTGGACCTCTACCGAAAGGCGATGAGTCGCGTGTAGGTCGCACGACAAGGCCAGCCCCTCGCGCTAAGCTAGTATCGAATACAGGAGCCCGCCCCACATGTCCGAGAAAATCGCTACCTTCACCGACCAGAACTGGGCGCAGGACGTGCTCGCGTCCGACAAGCCCGTGCTCGTGGACTTCTGGGCCGAGTGGTGCGCGCCCTGCAGGGCGATGGTGCCGGATCTCGAAGCCGTCGCGAGCCAGTACGAGGGCCGCGTCCGCGTGGGCAAGCTCAACGTCGAGGAGAACGACAAGGTCCCCTTCGAGTACGGCATCACGGCGATGCCGACGCTCCTCGTCTTCAAGGGCGGCAAGGTGGCCGAGCAGCGCGTCGGAAAGATGGGCCGCGACCAGCTCGCGAAGCTGCTCGACGCGCACCTGTAGGCACGCCGACTACGCCTGCACGCTCGCGTGTGCGGGCAGCGGGACGGACGCCGCGTCCAGCGCCGTAGCCGCCGCGTGTACGACCGCGGCGATCCGCACGGCGTCGTGCACGTGGTCTTCCGTGAGGCCGCCCTCGAGCACGGCCTTCTCGTGGGCCTGGATGCACGCCTCGCAGCCGTTGACCGCGCTCACGGCGAGGCAGACGAGCTCGAAGTCGGCCCTGGGTGTCGCGGGCTTCGCGATGCGGTTCATCCGCAGCCGCGCCGGCTTCTCGGAGTAGGACGGCTTTCCCGCGAGGTGGCGGAAGCGGTAGTAGACGTTGTTCATCGCCATGAGCGACGCCGCGGCGAGGGCGTCCTCGACCACGGGCTCGCCGACCTCGGCTCGCGCGCGCGCGACGAGCGCGTCGCGCAGCGCGGCGTGGCGCACGGCGGCAGCCACCGCGATCGCCACTCCGTGCTTCTGGGCGGGGCTGAGCGCCCCGCCCTCGAAGACGCCCTGCAGGTTGAGCTTCGTGTCGCGCGCGGCCTCGGGGAGCTGGTTGCGCAGCGTCTCGAGGTCGCTCATCACGCCACCACCAGCGTCGGCTCGCCCTTCTTCCAGTTGCAGGGGCAGAGCTCGTCGGTCTGGAGCGCGTCGAGCACACGCAGCACCTCGTCCACGCTGCGCCCGACCGAAAGGTCGTTGACGCTCGCCCAGCGGATGACGCCGTCCGGGTCGACGATGAAGGTGGCGCGCAGCGGCACGCCGTCGTGCTTGTGCAGGATGCCCAGCGCCTGGCTCAGCTCGCGCTTGGTGTCGGCCAGCATGGGGAAGGGAAGGTTGCGCAGGTCCGCGTGGTCCTTGCGCCAGGCGAGGTGGACGAACTGCGTGTCGGTCGAGGCGCCCAGCACCTGCGTGTCGCGGTCCTTGAAGTCCGCGTTGCGGCGCCCGAACTCGGCGATCTCGGTCGGGCAGACGAACGTGAAGTCCATCGGCCAGAAGAAGACCACCTTCCACTGTCCCGCGTAGCTCTGGTTCGAGACCGGCTCGAACTCCTGGCCCTTCTCGAGGCTCACGACGCCCGTGAGCTCGAACTCCGGAAAACGGTCGCCAACGGTCAACATGCGTGACACTCCTTAACAAGCCTCTAGAGTTAGATAGCGTCTAATAGACGACCAGAAAAATAGGCATCAATGCCGCCGCGTGCGGCGGCCGTGCATCACGACCTGGTACTCGCGGACGTCGAAGCCGCGCAGAGCTTCGACGCGCTTCACGTCTACGGCGTCCCACGGCACGTCCACGATCTCGCCGGTCCGCTCGTCGATGAAGTGGTGGTGCGAGTCGGTCTTCGGGTCGAACACGATCCGGCCCGGCGCCAGCACGAACGCGCGCAGCAGCTTCTTCTCCACGAAGAGGTTCAGCGTGTTGTAGACGGTCGCCCGCGACACCATCGGGAAGCGCCTGCGGACGGCCTGGAACACCTGGTCTGCGGAGGGGTGGTCGGTCGTCGACAGCACGTACTCGCCAACGGCCACGCGTTGCGCCGAGGGCTGGATCCCGTGCTCGCGAAGCTCCGTCACTACGTCCATGGAGTTAGACTATGTCTAAAGGTGGAGAATGTCAAGTGAAGGCTCGCCAAGAGGCCAAGCCGCAGATGCACTTCGCGAGAGGAGAGATCGAGAGTGGAGAACGGCACCAAGGCTACCGCCTCCTTCTCTGAATTGGGCGGGTCTGTGCACCCCGCAGACGTCCCTGTGAACGGCGGCCTTGCCTGTTTGGGCGGCCTAGGGTGTGGGTGTGCTGTTCGGAGTGCGTGTTGACAACTCGGACTTGAAGCGCCGGTAGTACTCCGACGGCAGTACTCAGCCGGTCCGGTACGCAGCCATCGCTTTGGGTCCGTAGTCGTGCTCGGCCAAGTAGAAATTGTGGGTCCGGCACAGCAGGCGCAGGTTCTCGGGCGTGTGCCCGCCGCCCATGCCGAAGGGGTGGATGTGGTGATACTCGAGCCTGTGGCGCTCCGGGCAGCGACGATTCGTCTCGTCGACGTAGCGACAGCGCCCCGCGTCGCGCTCGTGCACCGCGCGCCGGATGGCCGCGGGGATGTGGCGCACATGCCCGCGGGCCCCTGGCGACGGCAGAGTGGACGAGCGGGGCGTTCTCGCCGCGGCGGTCGCGGCCTGAGTTTGGGCCTGTGTCTGGGTTTCGATTGCGGGCGAGAGTGCGGTCGTGGCTTGCGTAATCGTGTGGGCCTGCGCCGCGGTCGAGCCCTGCGCGGCAGTCGTCGTTCGAGCGGGAGCGCGGGTCTTGGCGAAGCGTCGGGCCTCGAGTCGCTCGAGCTTCTCGGTCACGGCCCGCTCAATGAGCGCGCCCAGGTCGCCGTCGGGAACCTCGGAGCGCAGCAAGGCCTGGAGCCGCTCGAGCTTGTCTTTGAGCTGCGCGCTCGCGGTGAACTGCACCTTGTAGCGGGATGGAGCGAGCGGCTCGACGACGCACCGTGGGG
>DATBSL010000053.1:0-17663 GCA_036559805.1 Vicinamibacteria bacterium | reverse complement strand
CGCGTGGCGCTCGCTCCTTCCGGAGCCAAGACGCTCATCCAGGCCGGCCACCGCGTGTGGGTCGAGACCGGGGCGGGCCTGGTCGCCGGCCACTCGGACGCCGACTACGAGTCGGCAGGGGCCACGATCGCCTTCAGCCGGATGGAAGTCCTCGCACGGGCGGCCGTGCTGGTGGGCGTGCAAGCCCCGTCAGCCTTGGAGTACGAGGCGCTCCATCCCGGCCAGGTCGTGGTCGCCTTCTGGGCGCTGCCCACGGCACGCCTCGAGGATCTGCGCCGCCTCCTGTCCCGCGAAGTGACCGCGATCGGGGCCGAGGCGATCGAGGACGCGCAGGGGAAGACGCCCGTCCTCACCGGCATGTCGGAGATCGCGGGCAGCCTGGCCGTGACGGTGGGCGCGGGCCTGCTGCTGAACGAGTTCGGTGGCAAGGGCATCCTCCTGGGCGGCGCTCCCGGGGTTCCCCCCGCCCATTTCGTGGTGCTCGGCGCGGGAGTGCTGGGCCGTGCGGCGGCGCGGGCGGCGGTCGGTGCGGGCGCCCAGGTCACGATCCTCGATCGCAGCCTCGACCGGCTGCGCGACGCGACGCTCGAGCTGCGCTGCCAGGTGGCCACCCTGCTCGCCACAGGACCCAACGTCGAAAAGGCGCTCGGCTTCGCCGATCTCGTGCTCGGCGCCGTGGCGGTCCACGGCGAGCGTGCGCCGCGGCTCGTCACGCGCGAGATGCTCCGCCTGATGAAGCCGCGCACCGTCGTGATCGACCTGTCGATCGACATGGGGGGCTGCTTCGAGACGTCGCGTCCCACCGCGTTTCCGGACGCGACCTACGAGGTGGACGGCATCCTGCACTTCTGCGTTCCGAACCTCCCGTCGGCGGCGGCCCGCTCGTCGACCCAGGCGCTCACGAACGCGCTTCTGCCCTATCTGCTCGAGCTGGGCGAGCACGGAGTAGAGACGGCCCTCGAGCGCTGCGCCGACCTGCGCCGGGGGACCTACCTCTACCGTGGCCGGTGCGTGAAGGAGTCCCTCGCGCGCAGCTTCGGACTCCCCCACGGGGCGCTGCCCAGCCCAATGGGGGCCCGGTGAACTGGGCGGAAAGCTACCGCCGCCGGATCACGAGCGCGCAGGCGGCCGTCCGCTCGGTGCGCTCCGGCGACCACGTCTGGATCCACGCCGGCTGCAACAACCCGGAAGAGCTGATCCAGGCGCTCGTGGCACGCCACGCCGAGCTGCGCGACGTGGAGATCGCCCATCTGATGACCTTCGGCTGCGCGGACCACGTCGATCCCCGCTACCAGGCCTCGTTCCGCCATCGGGGCCTGTTCCTCGGAGCCAACGTCCGCGAGGCGGTGAGCGCGGGCCGCGCCGACTTCGTGCCCGTGTTCCTCTCGGAGATCCCGCGGCTGATCCAGTCACGCCTGCTGCCCGTCGACGTGGCGTTCATCCACGTCACGCCGCCCGACGAGCACGGCTTCTGCTCCTACGGCGTCGGCGTCGAGTGCACGAAGGCGGCGGCGGAGCAGGCGAAGACGGTCGTCGCTCTCGTGAACCCGCGGATGCCGCGCTCGCTCGGCGACTCATTCATCCACGCCTCGCGCCTCACCCACGTGGTGGAGGTGGACCGGCCGGTGGTGGAGCTGCCCCAGGCCGGGGAAATCGGGGAGGTCGCGCGGGCGATCGGCCGCAACGTCGCGGAGCTCGTCGAGGACGGCTCGACGCTGCAGATGGGCATCGGCGAGATCCCCGACGCCGTGCTGCTGTTCCTCAAGGAGAAACGCCACCTCGGGATCCACACCGAGATGTTCTCGGACGGCGTCGTCGAGCTGTTCGAGAGCGGCGTCGTCACGGGCGAGGCCAAGACGATCCACCGGGGCAAGATCGTCGCCTCCTTCGTGCTGGGCTCACGGAAGACCTTCGACTTCCTCGACAACAACCCCTTCGTCGAGTTCCACCCCACCGACTACGTGAACGACCCGTTCGTGATCGCGCGGCACGACAAGATGGTCGCGATCAACTCGGCGCTGGCCGTCGACCTGACCGGCCAGGTCTGCGCGGACTCGCTCGGGCGCTCGATCTACTCGGGCTTCGGCGGCCAGGTGGACTTCGTCCGGGGTGCCGCGCGGTCGAAGGGCGGCAAGCCCGTGATCGCCCTGCCTTCCACGGCCCGGGGCGGGACGGTGTCGCGCATCGTGGACACGCTCGCCGAGGGGGCCGGCGTCGTGACCACGCGCGCCGACGTCCACTACGTGGTCACGGAGCACGGGATCGCGCGCCTGTACGGCAAGTGCCTGCGCGAGCGGGCGCAGGAGCTGATCGCCATAGCGCATCCCGACTTCCGATCCGAGCTGCGGGCCGCCGCCTGTCGGCGCAAGCTCGCCGTCGCATGACCGCGACACCCGATCCGAAGAGCCTGCGCGCATTCGCTGAGGCACATCGAGTCACCGCCGAGCTTTCGCCTCACTACGAGATGAACGACCAGCTCCGAACCCAGACTGGATTCGATCTGGCGTTGCTCGCGCTCCCGCTACCGCGATGTGCGGGCGATCCCGGCAGCGAGGAGTGCGAGCGCGTGCATGCGCTTCTCCGGGAGCTGGCGCTCGCGGTCGTGCCCGACGCCTGGCACCACGCCGAGAGGCCTTTCGAAGCCGCGTTCCGCTATCGGGCGCAGACCCGGTGGTGCCCCGAGATCGAGCTGGTCGTGGAGATCACGCCGCCGACACGCGGCGTGGTGGACGACGCCGCGCGGCGCGAGATCACGGGAATTCGCAAGCGGCTCCACCACATGGGTGTCGGCGCGGAGCCCCGCACGGCCGGCTCGAGCCGCGCAGTTTGATTCGTTTGTGCTATTCCCCTGCGGGCGCGCGCATCGCCAGAATTCGGAGTGCCTCGCGAGAGGCCTGAGGAGCAGAGCCATGGAAGACGCCAAGCCGCAGCCGCCCACCGAGCTCTCGCGTCGCGAGCTGCTCAAGACCGCGTCGCTCGCCTCGCTCGCCGCGCTCGCAGCGAGGGGCAGCGCCCACGCAACGCAGTCCTCCGAGAGGATCCGCGTGGGGCTGGTCGGCTGCGGCGGTCGCGGCACGGACGCCGCGCTCGACTGCGCGGCGGCCTCGAACGACGTGGTGATCGCCGCGCTGGGCGACCTGTTCCCCGACCAGGTGGAGCGCTCGATCGCGCGGCTCCGGGAGAAGCTCCCCCGGGAGCGGCTCGCCGTCACGCCCGACACCAGCTACTCGGGCTTCGATGCGTACAGGAAGGTGCTGGCCGCCGACGTGGACCTGGTGCTGCTCGCGGCGCCGCCGTTCTTCCGCCCGGCGCACCTCGCGGCCTCGGTCGAGGCCGGCAAGCACGTCTTTACCGAGAAGCCGGTAGCCGTCGATCCCGCGGGCGTGCGCGCGGTGATCGCGAGCTCCGAGCTCGCCGCGCGGAAGGGCCTCGCGCTCGTCGCGGGCACCCAGCGGCGGCACCAGGCGCACTACCTCGAGGCGATGAAGCGCGTGAGCGGCGGCGACATCGGCGAGCTCGTCGCCGGGCAGTGCTACTGGAACATGGGCGCGCTCTGGGTCGAGCGGGCGGCCCGGAACTGGGCCGACCGTTACTCCCGGAACTGGTCGGAGATGGAGTGGCAGGTCCGCAACTGGCTCTTCACGAGCTGGGCCTCGGGCGACCACATCGTCGAGCAGCACGTCCACAACCTCGACGTCGTGAACTGGGCATTCGGAGCGCACCCTGTGAAGTGCTCGGGGATGGGCGGCCGCGCCGCCCGCACGGACCCGATGTACGGCAACGTCTTCGACCACTTCGCCGTCGAGTACGAGTACCCGAACGGCGCGCGCGTGATGAGCATGTGCCGCCAGACCGCGGGGGCGACGGACAACGTGTCGGAGCGCGTCGTCGGGACCGCGGGCTCGTGCTTCACCGACGGCGCGGACGCCCTGATCAAGGGGCCGAAGCCCTGGGACAACGCGACGGCCTCGCCCAACCCTTACGTGCAGGAGCACGTGGACCTGATCGCCAGCATCAAGGCGGGCAGGCCGCTGAACGAGGGCCGGCAGGTGGCGGAAAGCACGCTCACCGCGATCATGGGCCGCATGAGCGCGTACACCGGGCGCGCGCTCAACTGGGACTGGGTGATGAACGCCTCGAGGCTCGATCTATCGCCGGCGCTCCTGGAGCTCGGCGAGCTGCAGCCGCTCGAGGTGCCCGTCCCCGGCCGCGCGCCGCTCGTCTAGGCACTGGAGGTGACATGCGCCGCTCGAGTCTGGCTCTGCTTTTCGTAGGCGTCGGCTGGGCCGGGGTCGCTCTTGGTCAGCCGGGGCCCGGCGTCGCGACGGTCAGCGGCGCCTACACCTTCCGAACCTACTGCGCGACCTGCCACGGCGTCGACGGCAAGGGCGGCGGGCCGCTCGCGGACAGCCTGCGCTTCCACCCGCCCGACCTGACGCTCATTGCAAAGCGCCACGGCGGCGAGTTCCCGACCGACAAGGTGATCCGTATCGTGGACGGGCGCAATCCCGTCAAGGGGCACGGCGGCCCCGACATGCCGGTCTGGGGGGACGCGTTCCGCAGCGCCGAGACCGGCTACGACGAGGCGGCCGTCAGGGCCAGGGTCCGCAGCGTCGTCGACCACTTGAAGACGATCCAGGCGTCCGCAAGGTGACGCGCACTAGCGGGGCGTGGCACCCGGGTTGCACTTGAGCCCGCCAGGCCTCTGGCGGCCTCGAGGAGACAGGGGCATGAGCACGGATGTCGTGATCGGCATGGCGGGGTCCGGGGGGGATGGCATCGTCTCGGCCGGCGAGGCGATGATGACCGCGGCGGCGCTCGAGGGCTACAGCGCGCTGCTCACGAAGAGCTTCGGGCCCCAGATCCGGGGCGGCGAGTCCTCCTGCCGCGTGCGGCTCTCGACGCGTCCGGTGCTGAGTTCGGGCGGCACGCTCGACATCGCCGTGGCGCTCAACTGGGGCGATTTCCTGAAGTTCGGCTCGGAGCTGTCGGTCGACGGCCGCACGAGCGTCGTCTACGACGCCGCGACCGGTGTCGCGGCTTCCGAGCTGCCGCTCCACGGCGTCTCTCCGCGCGAGGCGATCGCGGTCCCGATCGCGCGGATGGCAAAGGACAACGCGGGCACCGAGAAGGCCAAGAACTCGGTCGTGCTCGGGCTGCTCGCAGGGTGGCTCGGGATGCGGCAGGAGGCCTTCCTCGCCGGCATCCGCAAGCGCTTCGCCAAGAAGAGCGCCGAGGTGTTGAAGGGGAACCAGGACGCCTTCGCCTCAGGAGTGCTGTACGCCGCGGAGCACCCGCTGCGAGAGCCGCGGACCATGGCGTCGGCTCCCGAAGCGCAGCGCGGGGGGAAGCTCGTGGTCGACGGCAACGACATGTGCGCAGCGGCGGCGCTCTTCGCGGGATGCGAGTTCTTCGCAGGCTACCCGATCACGCCCTCGTCCGAGATCATGCAGTTCTTCTCGCGCGAGGTCTGGAAGTACGGCGGCAGCATGCTCCAGGCGGAGGACGAGATCGCCGGGATCGGCGCGGTCGTGGGCGCCTCCTTTGCGGGCAAGAAGGCGATGACCGCCACCTCGGGGCCGGGGATGTCGCTCAAGACCGAGATGCTCGGCCTCGCCACGATCGCCGAGCTGCCGCTCGTCTGCGTCAACGTGCAGCGCGGCGGGCCCTCGACCGGCATGCCCACCAAGAGCGAGCAGTCGGACCTGCTGCAGGCGTGCTTTTCCGCCCACGGCGACGCGCTCCGCCCGGTGCTCGCTCCCACCTCGGTGGCCGACACCTTCGCGGTCACGGTCGAGGCCTTCAGCATCGCCGAGGCCTACCAGACGCCGGTCGTCCTGCTCTCCGACCAGGAGATCGCCCAGCGCAAGGAGACCGTGGACCCGATCGACACGAGCGCCTTCGAGATCCTGGAGCGCCGCCGCCCGACCGCCGCCGAGCTCGCCGAGTACGAGCGTTTCAAGCTCACGGAATCGGGGGTGAGCCCGATCAGCCACCCGGGGATGAAAGGCGGCAACTACCTCGCGTCCGGGATCGAGCACAACGAGGACGGCGCCCCGACCGCGAGCGGCGAGGTCCACGCGCGCATGAACGAGAAGCGCCTGCGCAAGCTGGAGCCGCTCAAGCGGCGCCGCGACCTGTTCCTGATCGAGGGCGACCCGAGCGCGCCGCTCGCGCTCGTGGCGTGGGGCAGCCTGGCCGGCTCGGCGCGCGAGGCGCTGCGGCTCGCGCGCGAGGAGGGCATGAAGGTGAAGCTCTTGGTGCCGAAGCTCCTCTACCCGGTGGCGGAAGAGGTCTACGCCGAGTTCTTCCAGGGCGTCGAGGGAGGGCTCGTGGTCGAGCAGTCGCACCAGGGGCAGCTCTACCGCGTGCTGCGCATGTTCGTGAACGTGCCGCACGGGGTGACGCCGCTGGCCCGCAGCGGGTCGGTGCCGATCCTGCCGGCCGCAATCGTGGACGAGCTGCGGCGCCTGCTGCGCGCGCTGCAGGGGCGGCGGGTGGCGGAAGTCGAGCCGGCGGGATAGGAGCGGGCGCATGAGCTGCGAGCTGTCGATCGAGACGTTCCAGTCCAAGGACTACAAGAGCGAGCTCAAGCCGATCTGGTGCCCGGGCTGCGGCGACTTCGGCGTGGTCCAGGCGATCTACCGCGCGCTCGCCGCGATCGGGCGGCCTCCACACGAGATCGCGTTCGTCTCCGGCATCGGCTGCTCGAGCCGCATCCCCGGCTATACCACGGCCTACGGCTTCAACAGCGTGCACGGGCGCGCGCTGCCGATCGCCCAGGGCATCAAGCTCGCGAACCCCGAGCTGCTGGTGCTCGTGGCGGGCGGCGACGGCGACGGCTTCTCGATCGGGGGCGGCCACGTGGCGCACGCGGTGCGCCGCAACGTGGACCTCACCTACATCGTGATGGACAACCAGATCTACGGGCTCACCAAGGGGCAGCTCTCCCCCACCTCGCCGCGCGGGCTGCGCACGGCCTCCTCTTCCTGGGGCAGCCTCGAGGACCCGGTCAACCCGCTGCTCTACCTGCTCGGCTACGGCGCGAGCTTCGTCGCGCAGGGCACGCCAGCCGACATGGCCGGGCTCGCGGCCGTGATCGAGGAGGCGATCCGCTTCCCCGGCTTCGCGTTCGTCAACGTGCAGTCGCCGTGCATCACGTACGGGCAGGAGGAGCAGTCGCTCAAGGCCCAGAAGGGCATGCTGCAGCCACTCGCGAGCCTGGGGCACGATCCGAGCGATCGGCTGAAGGCGATGGCGCTCGCGTCGGAGTACGGGACCAAGCTTTACACCGGCGTCTTCTACCGCAACCCCGAGCCGCCTCCGACCTACGAGTCGGAGGCGCGGGAGCGACAGCAGCAGGCGCGCGCGCTCGCCCGGCCGCGTCACGAGATCCTCGAGATGTTCCGGCCTCAGTGAGCCGGCCTCGGGCGCTCCCGCGCCTCGAACGCTGTCCTGGCCCGTTCAGAACTGCAGGCGCAGGCCGAGCTGGATCTGGCGCGCCGACGTCACCGTCTGGCGGATGCGGCCGAGCGTCGGCAGCGGCTGCTCGCCGTCCGCGACGCCGGCGAAGGCCTGCAGGCTCGGGATGCCGAAGTTCGCTCGGTTCGTGACGTTGAAGGCCTCGATCCGCAGCTCGACGTGGCCCGCCGGCCCGAGCGTCGTCCACGCGAGCCGCTTCTTCAGCGCCAGGTCGAGGGTGCGCAGGTCCGGGCCGTAGAGCGCGCCGCGGCCGAGGGTGCCGTAGGTCCCCGCCGGCTGCAGCACGAAAGCCGCCGGGTCGAACCACTGCTCCGGCGTGCCCCGGATCGCGGCTTCGGTCGTGTAGCCGGGCGCGAGGCTCGGCCGGTCGAAGCCCTGGCCGGGGCCGATCGAAGGCGACCAGCGCGAGCGCGAGCGGTTCGCGCCCACGAACAGCGTCAGCGGCGGCCCCGAGCGGACCTGACCGATCGCGGCGACCTGCCAGCCCGATAGCAGCGCCCGCGCCACGCCCGTCGCGCGCTTGCCGAGCGGCACGTCCCAGATGACGTTCCAGACCCAGTTGTGGGTGTTGTGGTAGTCGGCGGGCCCTTTGTTGTAGTCGGGCAGGAACTCCGGGAAGTACGAAACCGTGCCGTTCGTCGCGTCGGAGAAGAATGTCGAAGCCTGGGTCGTGTCGACGTTGCGCGACCACGTGTAGGAGGACTGGAAGCTCATGCCCCGCGCCGAACGGCGCAGCTCGAAGACGAAGGCGTCGTACCACGAGCGGCCGTCGCTCGTCTTGCGCTCGATCGACGAGAAGCTCGCGTTGGGCCGCACGGCGTTCGGCGGATGGAACGGCGTGCCGTCCGCGAGCGTCGTGGGCACGGGCACGTTGACGTCCGAGCTGCGCCAGAGCTTGTAGCCGCGCGAGCCGGCGTAGCCGATCGTGGCGACCGTATCCCAGCCGAGCCGGCGCTGCAGGTTGAGGTTGAAGACGTGCACGCGCGGCGTCTCGATGTCCCACTGGTAGGGCCGGATCGACAGCGCCCCGAGCTCTGAGAAGCCCGGCTGCGGGAAGCCGGGGCTCGCGAGCACCGGGCGTGGCGTGTAGGGCGGGTTGGTCACCGTCACGATCAGGTGCTGCTGGCCGTTCGTGTTGAAGTACAGCCCGTAGCCGCCGCGCAGCGCGGTGCCGCCGTCGCCCAGGAGGTCCCAGGAGAACGAGGCGCGGGGCGACACGCTGGGCCCCGGGTTCTGGTACAGATCCCCGACATCGGGCTCGCTGCTCGTGACGTCGACGAGTGTGGCGTCGCGCCCACCCTCGTCCCGCGGCAGCGTCTGGTGCTCGAGGCGCAGGCCGGCGTGGAGCGTCAGGCGTTCGCCGGCACGCCACTCGTCCTGCAGGAAGAGGCCCACGAGCGTGTAGGGCCAGTTGCGCCGGAAGTCCCCCTCGGGCGTGAGCCCGACGAAGCGCAGGGGCCGGCCGCGCAGGAACGACTCGAGGTTGGCGAAGCTGTGGATGCCGAGGCTGAAGGTCGGGTTGACGAGGTCGGACCGGTAGTGCTCGACGAGGCCGCCCGCTTTCAGCAGGTGGCGGCCCCGGCTCCAGACGGCGTCGCCCGCGAAGGCGTAGACGTCCTGGTAGAGCTTGACGTCGACCGAGCTCTGCGGCCCGAAGCGAGGGATGCCCGCGATGTCGATGTCGCCCATGAACGGGCGGCCCGGCACGAACGGCTGGACCGGCTGCGTGGTGTTCGCCTCTACCGCCTGCTCGATGCGCGTGCGGCTGAATCCGGCGCGCAGCGTGGCGAGCAGGTCCTTGGAGAACGCGCGCCGGTACTCGCCAGTCAGGAACTGGTTCGTGGACTGGAACCGGCGCGGGAACTGAGGGAAGTCGGTGGGCAGCCATTGCTCGGCATGGTCGTGGGTGTAGCGCACGAAGAGCTGGTCCGAGCGGCCGAGGTTCCAGTCGAGCCGGACCTGGACGAGGTCCTGGTCGACCGTCTGGTCGAACGGGAACGCGTAGGCGGCGAGCCCGCCGCCAAGGCTCGCTCCGTTGGCCAGCGGGAACTCGTCGAGGTAAGGCCGTACCACCGGGCTCACCGGTACCGTGATCGTGCCGCCGCCCGGCGCCGGCAGCACTCCCTGACGCGCGGCCGCGTCGGGCACGACGGTCGAGATGGTCCGGCCCAGCCGCTCGCGCAGCCCCTCGTAGCCGAGGAAGAAGAAACCGCGGTCGCGCCGCAGCGGACCCAGAAGCGTCGCGCCGAACTGGTTGCGCCTGAAGTCGGGCTTCTCTTCGGGATCGAAGAAGTTCCGGGCGTCGAGCGCGTCGTTGCGGTGGTACTCGTAGAGGCTGCCGTGCCAGTCGTTCTGGCCCGACTTCGTGAGCACGTGGATCTGCCCGCCGGAGTTGCGCCCGAACTCCGCCGAGTAGGCGTTCGTCTCGACGCGGAACTCGCGCACGGTCTCGCTGCCGAGCGCCGTGCTCGCGGCGCTGCCGGCGGGGCCGTTCGTGAAATCGTTCATCAGCGTGCCGTCGAGCAGGTAGACGTTCGAACGCGGGTCCTGGCCGTTGATGCTCGCGGCGAGGCCGTGCGCCACGATCGAGCCGAAGTCGCGGTGCGGGAAGCTCAGCACCCCGGGCTGCAGGAAGACGAGGTCGGTGTAGTTTCGGCCGTTGAGCGGCAGGTCGGCGACGGCCCCCTCGCTCACCAGGTAGCTGAGCTGGCCGCCGCGCGTCTGCAGCGAGCCGACGTCGGCCGACACGGTGATCTCGTCTGTCACACCGAGCTCGAGCGTGAGCGTGAGCACCAGAGGCTCGCCCAGCACTACCGTGAGCCCGCGCTCAACGAGCGGATGGAAGCCCGCGAGCGTCGCGCTCACCTCGTAGGCCCCGACCGGCACGGCCGGCAGGACGAACTCCCCCTCCGCCCCGCTCTCGGCCTCGCGGACGAGGCCCGTCTCGACGTGCAAAGCGCTCACGCGCACTCCTGGCAGCAGGCCTCCCGATGGGTCGCGCGCGATGCCCGTGATCGCGGAGGTCGTAGGCTGCGCAGACGCGGCAGCGGCGAGCGCCGCGAGCAGCCCGGCCGCGACGCCCGTGTGGAGGAGATCCAACTTCCTCCCTAGAAGAGTCGGCTGAGCGAGCAGTCGAAGACCGGGCAACGCGCCGCAGCGCGCTCGAGGATGCGTGCCACGTCCTCGTCCGACACCTTGGGGAGCTCGCCGTAGTACTCGTTCTCGGAGAGCAGGCAGGGCCCGCCCCGCGGGCAGATCAGTCGGTCGTGCGCCCCGCTCAGCAGCCCGCCGACCTCGAACGACGCGCGGTCAGAGGCACAGGGCACCGCGACTACCGTCGCTGTGGCCCCATGGCGCCGGGCGCAGGCGATGGCGGCCTGCATGGTGAGACCGCTGACGAGCCCGTCGTCGACGAGGACGATTGCGCGCCCGGGCGCGCAATCGTAGACGCGCGGACTGCCGGAGGCGGCCAGGCGCCCCGCCATCTCCTCGGCCGCGCGGATCTTGATCGGCTCCACATCGGACGCGCTCAGGCCCAGCGTCACCATCGCCCTGTAATCGAGAACCGCGTGGCCGTCCTCGTCGATGGCTCCGAATGGGCAGTCGGGAGCGTCGGGCGTCGAGAGCTTCCGGGCACCGAGGGCGATCAGGGGAGCGCCGAGCTGCTCGGCAACCGGCTCGGCTACGACGATCCCGCCGCGCGGGATGCCTGCCACCACGCACGAGCCGAGCTCCAGCTCGCGAAGCTGGCCGGCCAGCACGCGGCCCGCCTCGAGGCGCGACTCGTAGCGCATGACTCCAACCTCCCTTCAGGACGGACGCTCGATCTCGAGCGGCGCCGCCGCGCGGCGCACGAGGCTCACGAGCCACGGCGCGACGAAAACGGTGACGAGCACCAGGGACCAGAGCCGGCCGCGCCGCAGGTCGTAGTCGGCCAGCAGCGACTCCCAGCTCGCGCCCGAGACATAGCGGCCGAAGAGAGACTCGAAGGCAACGGTCAAGGTCAACCAGAGTGCGCCGACTCCGAAGAGCGCCCTGGTACCGACGTCCCCAGCCCCGGCCACGAACGGCACCGTGAGGACCAGCAGGATGCCGACGCCCGACAGGCACGCGACCTGGCGCGCGAGATCCTCACCGAGCCGCGGCTGCAGCACGAGCACCCGCAGCGTCCCGTTCCCCATCATGGCCAGGAGCAGGACGAGCCACATGAGCAGCGACCGGGTAGGAAGGGACATGAGCACTCACCGCCTCCTACTTCGGACGCTGCACGGATTCGAGGTAGCGAGCCAGGTTGCGAATCGCTTCGTCCACCGGCGCCTCGATCCCGTTCGTGCGGTTGAAGGCCGGACCCCAGGCCGGCATGTCCGCCGTCCCGTGCCCTCTGACCTCGTTGCCCTTGGAGACGATCCGCACGACCCGGTCATGGGGGTAGGCCCCCCCGGAACGGGCGGCGAGCGTCGTGAGGTCGGGGACGGGCACTCGCAGCTCCTTCGCGAGCGGCCCGTCGCCCCTGGCTTCCTTTCCATGACAAGACACGCAGTAGCGCACGTAGACGATGCGCCCCTTGGCGATGGCTTCCTTCGCGACGGCAGCCTGAGCGGCTTGGGTCTGTGCCCCGCCCGGCGCGGCGAGAAAGAGCAAGCTAGCGAGGGTCAGTCTTGCTGTGCAGCGCATGGCGCCCTCTCACGCGCTCGCGGCGGGCGCCACTTCTGCGACGATGCAGTCCACGGGACAGACCGCGACGCAGCGCGGGCTATCGTAGGCGCCGACGCATTCCGTGCAGCGCGCGGCATCCACGACGAACAGATCGATCGCCTCGTCACGGCTGATCGCCTGGTTCGGGCACTCCGGCTCGCAGGCTGCGCAGTTGATGCACTCCGCCAAGATCTTCATCGCCATCGTCTGCCTCCGGCGTCCCCGGGAGCCACCTCCCGGCGCAACGCATCAATCCCTTCCCGTCACCGGCTCGCGATCGCCACCTTCAACGCCTTCGAGGTGCCGGCGTCCGCGAAGGTGTCGTACGCTTTCATGATCTCCGCCATCGCGAAGCGGTGCGTGACCAGCTTCTTCGCCTGAAGCCGTCCCGACAACACCAGCTTGAGGAGCATCGGCGTCGTCGCGGTGTCCACGAGGCGCGTGGTGATGGTCACGTTGTGGGCCCACAGCCGCTCGAGGTGGAGCTCCACGGGCTTGCCGTGGACTCCGACGTTGGCCACGTGCCCGCCGGCGGCCACGATGCCCTGGCAGACCTCGAAAGACTCCGGTACCCCCACGGCCTCGATGGCCACGTCCACTCCGTTCCCCTTCGTCAACGCACGAACCGCCTCGACGGCAGCGTCGACGCCCCGAGCGCTCACGGTGGCCGTCGCCCCGAGCGAGCGCGAGACCTCGAGGCGGTTCCTGTCGGGGTCCAGCATGATGAGGGCGGACGGCGAGTAGAGCTGGGCGGTCATCAGGGCAGCGAGGCCGATCGGGCCGGCGCCGACGATCGCGACCGTGTCGCCCGGCTTCACCTGCCCGAACTCGACGCCGCACTCGAAGCCGGTCGGGAAGATGTCGGAAAGGAGCACGCACGCCTCCTCGTCCGCGTTCGTCGGCAGCGGGTACAGGCTGGTGTCGGCATGAGGGATCCTCACGAACTCGGCCTGTGTGCCGTCGATCGTGTGCCCGAGCACCCAGCCTCCGGCCCGGCAGTGCGAGTACATGCTCTTGCGGCAGAAATCGCAGCGGCCGCACGATGTGATGCACGAGACGAGGACCTTGTCGTTCCTGCGAAGGGAACGCACGGCCGAGCCGACCTCGTCGACGTAGCCGACGGCTTCGTGGCCGAGGATGCGCCCCTCGGTCACCGTGGGCACGTCGCCTTTCAGGATGTGCAGGTCGGTTCCGCAGATCGTCGTGGTCGAGACCCGAACGATGGCGTCCGTGTCCTCGAGCAGCCGCGGCCGCGGCCTCTCTTCCCAGGCGCGCCGGCCCGGCCCGTGGAAAACGAGGGCCTTCATGGTCGCGTTCGCGACGGCCTCCTCCCGGCTGACGGGCCCGCTGATGGCGGTAGTCATGTCCGACCTCCTGGCACTCAATGGTGGATCCACGCTCCGTGCCAGGGCTCCGCTGGCACATCACCAGGCACTTGCCGTGAAACGGCACGCGCAGGGCCTGCAGAAACTGCGTTCGGCCGGAACAGCCGCGCGTTTCGTGCCGTCGGGCGCGCCGAGTGCCGCTACGCCATCGAGGGCGGCGGCCCGGGCCGCGGCGGCCGGTCGATCACGAGCTCGGGGTGCTCGTGGCGGAAGCTCTCGGCGACTCGGCAGTCCCAGCAGATCGGTGCGTGCGTCGTGAGCACGTCGATCACCTGCTCGGGCTTGAAATCGTCCCACCCGCGAATCGCGCCGTTCGGCGCCCGGAGCCCGGGCTGGTGGTCGTGCCAGTGGAACCAATGGAAGGGACGCCCGCACAACGCGCAGTGCTTGCCCTGATACCAGTCGGCGAGCATGTTGCGCAGCAGGCAGGCCTCGGGCGCGCCCTCCAGCTGGCCGAGGCACTCCTGGCCGCAGCCGAGCTTCTCGGGCCAGCGCGTGCAGCTCTCGAGCCGCAGGTCTGGGCGGCCGCGACGGGCGGTGAGCGCCGCGTGGACGGCGTCGAGCTCGACCGCGACGAAGTCGTGGTTCTCGGGGCACACGACTACACGCGTTCCGCGGTGCTCGAGCCAGGCGGCCGCCACGCGGACGACGACGTAGAGCGCTGCCAGCACGACGAGCACGAGCGCACCGAGCAGGACGAGCTTCGGAGGCAGCATGGGATCCTCCTTCCCCGGTGTACACCCCGACAGGCTCGGCGGGAATGGTGCGTTTGATCTACAGGCGTGGCTGGATCCGAAGCCACGCCGGAAGACGGTCGCGACAGCCGTCGCAGAAGGCGGAGCCGCGCACGTCGACCTTCTCGACCGAGCCCGCGAAGCTCATCAGGCAGGAGGCGTTCTGGCAATGCGCGAGCGAGGCCAGGTGTCCCAGCTCGTGCACGATCTCGTCCGTCGTCCGCCGCGCCAGCAGGTCCGGGTCCGACGGCAGGCTGTAGAACCCGGCGTCGAGCCGGGCCAGGGAAACGAGAGCGGCGCGCGCGCCCTGCCGGGCACGCCCGAACACGAAGGTGAAGATCGGCAGGGCGATGTCCAGCGTCGTGAGGCCCACAAGCACGGCGTCGTCGGCGATCGGAAGCGCCTCGAGGGCGGCGAGGAGCGCGTCCGCATCCAGCTGGTCCCGTCCGGGGAGCCGTGTCGGCTGCAGGCCGCCAGAGCGCAGGATGCGGCAGGCGGCCGACAGTCGGCGGCTCAGGCGAGCGGCGATCTCCTCGGCGAGCGGAGGCTCGAGCCCGTCGAGGGGCAGGAGGTGCAGCTCCCGCACCCGGGAGACGTCAGCCGCCATCGGCAGGCTTCTGGAGCTCGTACTTCCTGATCTTGTGGTAGAGGGTCACGCGGTCGATGTCGAGGATGCGCGCGGCGCGCGTGATGTTCCAGCCCTGCGCGTCGAGCACGGCTCGCACGTGCCCCTTTTCAGCCTCCGCGAGCGAGCCGGGGCCGGCTCCGGGGGGTGCTTTCGTGATGTGGAGAGGCAGGTCGTTCGGCTCCACGAGCGGCCCCGACCCGACCACGACCGCGCGCTCGATCGCGTTCTGCAGCTCGCGGACGTTTCCCGGCCAGGGGTAGGATCGGAGCACTTCCACGGTCGCTGGGGAAAGCTGGAGGGGCTTGCGGCCCATGGCGTGGGCGAAGCGGGCCAGGAAGTGCTCGGCCAGGACCGGAATGTCGTCCAGCCGCTCGCGCAGCGGCGGGATCTCGATCGCGAACACGTTGAGACGCCAGTAGAGGTCCTCGCGGAAGCTCCCGGACTCGACCATGGCACGAAGCTCGCGGTTGGTTGCGGCGACGACTCGAAAGTCCACTGGCAAGGGCGTGTTGCCGCCGACACGGGTGACGACCTTCTCCTCGAGCACGCGCAGCAGGTCCACCTGCATCTTAGGGCTCAGCTCTCCGATCTCGTCCAGGAAGACGGTGCCTCCCTCCGCCGTCTCGAACTTCCCCTTGTGGCGGGCGCGCGCCCCTGTGAAGGCCCCGGCCTCGTGGCCGAACAGCTCGCTCTCGAGCGTGCCCTCCGGAAGCGCCGCGCAGTTGACGACGACGAGCGGGTTGTAGCGGCGGGGGGAGCCCGCGTGGATCGCGCGCGCCACCAGCTCCTTGCCCGTCCCCGATTCGCCGAGGACGAGGACGGTGGCGTCGGAAGTGGCGACGGTCTCCACCATCTCGGCGACCTTCTTCATCGCAAGCGAGCCGCCGAGGAGCGGTGGAGGCGCCGCCACCGAGTCGATGCTCTTCCGGAGCCGGACGTTCTCGGCCCGCAGCGAGCGGTGCTCGGCCGCGCGCTTGACGAGCAGCGACAGGTCGTCCGGGTCGAACGGCTTGACGATGTAGTCGTAGGCACCGGCCTTCATGGCCCGCACCGCGGTGTCGACCGAGGCGTAGGCGGTCATGAGGACGATCGTCAGCTCGGGATCGGCGGCGGCCAGCCGCGCCTGGAGCTCCAGCCCGTCGAGGCCTGGCATCCGGATGTCGACGAGCGCGATGTCGAAGCCGCGCTCCGCGCACAGCCGCAGCGCCTCCTTCGCGCTCTCCGCCGTCGCCACCTGGTGCCCCTCCTGGCGGAACCAGGCCCCGAGCGAGTCGCGTACGATCGTCTCGTCGTCCACGACGAGCAGGCGAAGGGCCGGACGCACGGCCTCGGCTCGAGACGCGCTCATGACGTGCCTCCCGCTTCCGGCGCCGGGCGCCGGAGCAAATGGACCGTGAAAGCGGTGCCGGCTCCCGGCCGCGAGACGAGCTCGACGCGGCCGCCGTGCCGGGCCACGATGCCGTAGACCACGGCCAGGCCGAGGCCCACGCCTTTGCCCGCTTCCTTGGTCGTGAAGAAGGGCTCGAAGATGCGAGCCTGGTCCGCTTCGGGAATCCCGGTCCCGGTGTCGGAGACGGTGAGGGCGACGCCCTCCCCTTCCGGACGCGCGCCCAGAACCACGCGCCCGCCCGAAGGTGTCGCCTCGAGCGCGTTCATGGCCAGCGCCAGAATCACCTGCTCGATCTGGGCGGCGTCGCACTCGACGCGAGCCGGGCCCGTGGCCGTCTCGACTTCCAGCGTCACTCCCGAGAGCTCGGCATGGTGGCGCAGGAGCAGGCGGCTGCGCTCGATGAGCGGCGCCATGTCCGCATCGGCGAAGCGGGCGGGCGAAGATCGGCTGAAGAGCAGCAGGTTGCGCACGATGTCTCCGCAGCGGCCGGCCTCGTTGTCCATCATCTCCAGGATGCGGTCCGACTCGTCGTCGTGGGGCGAGCCGGCGCTCGCGCGCCGGCGCAGCAGCCGTGCGTACGTCCGGATCCCGGCGAGCGGGTTGTTGATCTCGTGGGCCACGACCGCGGCGAGCTTGCCCAGCGAGGCCATCTTCTCGACGAGCATCATCTCCCCGTGCGCGCGCTCGACTTGCCGCGTCTTTTCTTCCACCCGCTGCTCCAGCGTCCGGTTGGACTCGACGAGCTCCCCGCGGGCCCGCCGCAGCTCGTCGGTCATCGTGTTCCAGGATCGGGCCAGATCGCCCATCTCGTCGCCCGAGGAGGCGGGGACGGGAGTGTCGAGATCGCCGGCGGAGACGCGGGCCATCGCCTCGCCGAGACGCCGCACCGGGACGAGCAGGAGGCGCCAGACGAGCGCGCCCACCAGGAGCAGGACGGCCGCCACCGTGGCCAGGAGGCCTATGGACATGTGCCGCTCGGACACCCGCAGCGCCTCGTCCACCGCCGCCATCGACAGCTGCACGTCGAGGACGCCCAGCACGCTCTGGGACGCCGGATGGGCGTGGCAGGAGGCGGTGCACTGCGGCTCGTTGTGGATGGGGGCGATGATCCCCAGCACCCGCTGCCCGTCCGCTCCGGAGAAGATGCGGACCCGGTCCTTGCGATCCAGCCGGACGAGGGGCTGGTCGCTCCGGTGGCAAGCCGTGCACTGCTCCGCCTTCACGTCCACCAGCGATCCGACCTCGGAAGGCAGCGTCGAGGTCCCGACGCGCCCCTCCTTGTTGAAGATGCGGATGCGGGTCATTCCCTGCTGGGCGCCGACGTTCTGGATGATGCGGTGAACGTCCGG
>DATBSL010000052.1:0-7628 GCA_036559805.1 Vicinamibacteria bacterium | reverse complement strand
CGCGGCGCGACGCTCCTGGCCGCGCACTGGGCGGGCGCGGCGATCGAAGCCTCGATGCTGGGGGCGACCCACGCCTGCGCCAACCCCCTGACGGCGCGCTACGGCACGACGCACGGCGTCGCGATCGCGCTCTTGCTGCCGCACGTCGTGCGCTGGAACGGCGCCGTGGCGGAGGCGCGCTACGCGGAGCTGCTCGCGGCGGCGGGCCGACGCGCCGCGCCGGGTCAGGCGGCGGCGGCGCTCGCCGCGCGGCTCGAGGAGCTGGCGCGGCTCGCGGGCCTGCCGCACCGGCTCATGGACGTGGGCGTGCCGGAGGCCGACCTTCCGGCGCTCGCCGCGGAAGCGGCGGAGCAGTGGACCGGCCGCTACAACCCGCGCCCGTTCGACGGCCCGGCCGCACAGGAGCTGTACCGTGCCGCGTTCGCCTGAGTCGCGCCGGCTGTTCCTGCGCGACGCCAGCCTTGCCGCTGCCGGCATCGCGCTCGCTCCGCGCGGCCTCGTCGCCGCTGCGGGCACTGGTGCCGTGGCCCCCGCCGATGCCTGGCCGCAGTTCCGCGGCACGCCCACGCTCGGGGGCCTGTCGGCGGCCACGCTCCCCGCGCAGCTCTCCGTGGCCTGGCGCTGGGAGGCGGGCGACGCGATCGAGTCGTCGGCGGCGATCTCGGGCGGCATCGTCTTCATCGGCACGCGCGCGGCGGAGCTCGTCGCGCTCGAGCTCGCCTCGGGCAAGCTCGTCTGGCGCTACAAGGTCACCGGCGACGGTGTCGGCGAATCGTCGGCTTGCGTGGTGGACGGGGCCGTCTTCGTCGGAGACCTGGCGGGAGTCGTTCACGCGGTCGACGCTCGCAGCGGCCAGGGGCTGTGGACCCACAAGACGGGGCAGGAGATCAAGTCGTCGCCGGTGGTCTCGTCCGGGCGCGTGCTCATAGGCTCCTACGACCAGTCGCTCTATGCGCTCGAGGCCCGGACCGGAAAGCTCGCCTGGAAGCACGAGACCGACGGCCCGGTCCACGCGACCGCATCCGTGGCCGACGGCATCACATACGTGGCCGGCTGCGACGAGATCCTGCGCGCGATCCGTGTCGCGGACGGCAGCGAGCTGTTCCAGGTCTCCTCGGGCGGCTACACCGGCGCCTCGGCCGCGCTCGCCGGCGGCCGCGCGTTTTACGGAAACTTCGAGAACCAGGTGATGGCGGTCGACCTGCACGCGCGCAAGCAGGCCTGGCGCTACGAGCACCCCGAGCGCAAGTTCCCCTTCTACTCGTCGGCCGCGCTGCCGGAAGGCCGTGTGCTGCTGGGCGGCCGCGACAAGCTGGTTCACTGCCTCGACGCCGCGACGGGTGACTCGAAGTGGACGTTCTCCACGCGCGCGCGCGTCGACTCGTCTCCCGCCGTCGCCGCGGGCCGCGTCTACGTCGGGTCGTCGGACGGGCGGCTCTACGTGCTCGAGCTCGCGACCGGCGCTCTCGTGCAGGAGCACGACCTGGGCGCGCCCCTCACCGCATCGCCGGCGCTCGCGTCGTCGCGCCTGGTGATCGGCTCCGAGGACGGCCTCGTCGCCTGCCTGGGCTGACCGAGCTCAGCGCCCGTCGCTCTCCATCAGTCCGATGCGCGAAGCGCCGGCTTCAGTGGCCGTGTCGAGCGCCGCGATCAGCCGAGAGTAGCGGATATCGGACGTGGGCCGCACGAACAGTCGCTTGTCGCGCCGCGTCTCGAGCGCGGCGCGCAAGCGGGATTCGAGCTCGTCGAGAGTCAGCACGGGCGTCGAGTTGAGCGAGAAGTCGTCCTCTCGCACCTCGAGCACGAGCCCGGGCGGTGCCGGGTCGGTCGTGTCGCGCGTCTCCGGCAGCGAGGCATCGAGCGCGCGTGGGGCGACGGGGGCCACCACGATGAAGATGATCAGCAGCACCAGGAGCACGTCGATCAGCGGCGTGACGTTGATGTCGGACTTCATCTCAATGGCTCCCGGCTCGAAGCGCGGCGGCAAGCGCCACCTGGCCCACGCGTGCCTGCCGGCATGCGGACAGCACGCGCGCGACCTCGGCATACGAGGCGTCCCGGTCTGCCTGGATGAGCACCAGGAACGACTCCGGCGCCGGGGAGCGCGCCTCCAGATAAGCCGCCAGGAGCTCGACGCTCGCGAGCGTCATGCCATTGATTCCGATGCTGCCGTCGTTGCGAAGCGCGATCTCGATGCGTTCGGCCTTGTGCTCCGAGGCCTGGGCCGCCTCGGGAAGGCGCACGGGCGCGCCGGCGATGATGGGCGCCGTCACCATGAAGATGATCAGCAACACGATCATCACGTCCGCCATCGGTGTGACATTGATCTCGGCGATCGACCCGCTGCGTGGACGCCCGACGCTCATGGCCACTGCGGCCTCCTGGTCATGCCTCTTGGACACCAGGGGCCTAAACGGGTTCCTTCAGTGCGCCGCGAAGACGCTGGAGGCGACGCCGACCGTCTGGAGTAGGATGCCTCCCGCGAGTCAGGAGGATCCATGCGCGCTGCCGCGATCGCCCTCGCACCCTTTTTCGCGCTTTCGCTCGTCGGCCCCGCCGACGCGCAGGTTCCCGGCCCGACGCTCGAGCTGGCCCGGCTCCAGAAGGGCGTCAAGAGCCGCCGCGTCAGCAGCTACGACGTTTCGGGCGGCAACAACGACCGCTTCGAAGGCCTGGCGCCGGGGAGCCGGCGCGATCTCTTCAACGTCAAGGGCGCCGGCGTCATCAACCACATCTGGGTGACGATCGCTCCGCCGCCGCCGGCGCTCAGCCGCCACGACGTCATCCTGCGCATGTACTGGGACGGCGAGACGTCCCCGAGCGTCGAGGCGCCGATCGGCGACTTCTTCGGGCAGGGCTGGGACGAGAGCTATCCCTTCGCGGCGCTGCCGCTCGCGGCCGGCCCGCGCGAGGGGCGCGCGCTCGTCAGCTACTTCCCGATGCCCTTCGCGAGCGGGGCGCGCATCGAGGTCGAGAACGACTCCGCGCAGAAGATCGACGCCTTCTACTACTACGTGGACTACGTGGAGCTCCAGAGCCTGCCTGCCGACCTCGGGCGCTTCCACGCCTTCTACAACCACGCCCTCACCGAGGCGCTGCCGGACGGCGAGAACGAGTGGTCGGTGCTCGGGCCGCAGGGCAAGAACACGACGGGCGAGCGCAACTACCTGATCGCCGACATCGAGGGCAAGGGCCACTACGTCGGCGTCAACTACTACGTCGACTGCCCGAGCCCGATGTGGTACGGCGAGGGCGACGACATGTTCTGGATCGACGGCGAGCGCGCACCGTCGCTCCACGGGACCGGCACCGAGGACTACTTCAACACCTCCTGGTCGCCGAACGTGCTCTACCAGCACCCGTACTTCGGCTACGCGCGCGTCAACGGCGCGACCGGCTGGATGGGACGCACGCACGTCTACCGTTTTCACGTGGCCGACCCGGTCTTCTTCGAGCGCTCGCTGCGCTTCTCGATCGAGCATGGCCACGACAACAACCTGACGCTCGACCTCTCGAGCGTCGCCTACTGGTACCAGTCCGAGCCCCACAAGCCGTTCGCCGCGCTCCCCTCGCGCGAGGCGCGCAAGCCGAAGCCGCGGATCGGCGAGGTGGAGATGCACCTGTGGCGCGACGCGTGGCGCAAGGCCCGCGGCTCGGGCAGCCTGTTGTGGGGGAACGAGAAGAAGGAGAAGTAAGGTGGCCGCCATGAGCTGGGTCAAGCGTCGGAACGCCGCTCTCGGAATCGCGCTGCTGGCCGCAGGCCAGGTGTTCGCCCAGGACGACCTGGCTGCCCGGGTCAAGACGGCTCACGAGGCAGCCAGCATCAACGCGGCGACCCCGGCAGGCCGCGAGTGGCTGAAGCGGAACTCGTCGGTGACCGACAAGCTGATGATCATCGTCCTCAACAAATGTCTGCCGGATCCGCCCGGCGACATCCCCACGGTGTTCTCGGTCTACCTGCGCTTGTCGCGCGCCGGCCGCGCGAGCGAGATCGTCACGGAGCTCGATGCCGCGCTCGGGAAGTGCATGACGGCGGGCGCGCGCAACACGCCGTTCCCCGAGGCGCCGCGGGACGACTACTGGATCCAGCTGAACATGGCCGCGCCGCTCTAGGGTGTTCTGTTTGGGGGAGGCGTTGACACTTTAGAGTCCTTCAGTGTCCTGACACACCACTCGAGAGCCGAGCCATCGGCGAGTGGACCTCTTCTGGCAACGGGCCAACATAGACTATCCACACGTCATCGAGCCGAGCCGCTCCGTCGCGGCCTCCGCAGGTGTCATCTCTCCCAGGGAGTCACCATGCTGAGCTTGAAGGGTGTCCGAGACGAGGACCTCCTGCGTCAGCTGTTCCAGCTCGTGAAGCAGTCCCGCGGTGTCGAGGCCGAGGTCGTCGCCCACATCGCGGAGGTCGAGCTCAGGCGGCTCTATGCACAGGAGGCGTGCTCGTCGATGTTCGAGTACTGCCGGCGAGTGCTTCATCTTCGGGAGAACGAAACCTATCTGCGCATCACCGTGGCCCGGGCGGCCCGGGAGAACCCGGTCCTGCTCGAGATGCTCCGCGACGGCCGGCTTGACCTGAGCGGGATCGCTCGACTGGCGCCGCATCTGACTCCCCAGAACGCGCAAGCCGTGCTGAAGCGGGCCTGCGGGATGTCCCATCGCGAGATCCGGGAGCTGGTCTGCGAGCTGGAGCCGAGGCCCGACGTCGCCACGAGCGTCCGCAAGCTTCCCCAGCGTCCGGCCTCGGGCAGTGGGAGTAGTCCCCTACACCAGCACCATGCCCCAGGCGTAGAAGCCGCAGCCGTGCGTGCGTACGGGAGTCCTCTGCAACTCGGGGCGCCCCGAGTTGAGCCGGACGCTGTCAACCTCGAAGCCGACGCTGTCACGCTCGAGTCGAGGGTGGCTGCGCCGACCGGCCCGCCTGTCGTGAGCCCGAACCGCCCACTGTCGTGGAGCCCCTCGCCCCCGCCCGCTACCAGGTCCGCTTCACCGCCAGCGCCGAATTCCGCGAGAAGCTAGAACGCCTGCAAGCCCTCATGCGCGCGTCGGTGCCCGATGGTGATCTCGCGCGACTCATCGACATCGCCGTCACCGAGAAGCTGCAGCGCGTCGAGGCGAAGCGCTTTGGCAAGGCGACGGCGCCTCGAAAGGATCTCGCCGAAACGGACACAACGCCGTCGTCATGTCACATTCCCGCGGCGGTGAGGCGGCTGGTGCACGCGCGCGACCGCGGGCGCTGTGTTTACAGGAACAAGTACGGGCGCCGTTGCGCGAAACGCCACGACCTCGAGTTTCACCACAAGCACCCCTTCGCCCGCGGCGGCGACCACAGCCCCGCCAACCTCACTCTCATGTGCAGGACCCACAACACCCTCGTGGCGGAGCAGGACTACGGCGAGGACGTCATGGCGCGGTTCCGAGCGGCGACGAGCCGCGCCGCCGTTCCGGTGGACGCATACGGGGCGCGGATCGCGGTGCAGCCGCGATGGCTTTCCTCGGGATAGCCGCCCATTCAAGTCGTTCCATGCCAACAGGGTGGGCAGCAGGCAATGGGGAACTAGCGGGCCGGCCGGGCCGCGAGCGCCGTCTCGATCGCCTCGATCGACACGCCGAGCAGGCTGCGCGCGAGCGCGTCGAGCGCGGCCGCGTCGCCCTGGGCGTGGAGCGTGCGGTGCACGTGCACGAGGCGCTCTCCGGGCGCGAGCGGCTGCGCCGGCGACGAGGTCTCGAGCTCGTAGAACGGCCCGAGAGGCTTGGCGCCCGGCGCTGGCGGGCCGTCGTTGTAGCTGTTGACGACGTCGCCGCGGTATGGCTCCTTCTGGATCTCCCACATCGAGTTGACGTAGTCGCGCGCGCCTGCGGGCCGCGAGTAGCTCACGATCGTCAGCACGCGCCGCTGCGCGTCCCAGCTGCCGAGGACCGGAGTGGCGCGAGCAGGCGACAGCCCGACCTTGCTGCGGTGCTCGCCGTCGCCCTTGAAGAACACGACACCGCCCTTGGCGACCAGCCTGTCGGCGGGGACCTTGCCGAAGTAGGCGTCGTTGACGATCGGCCCGGCGTCGGCGTCGGATCCCTCGCGGTAGGGGATCGCCACGGTCGTGCGCGGCGTGGGCGTGAACATGCCCAGGATCCAGATCGAGAGCAGCCCGCCGGGCTTCGTCCACGCGGCCTTCCCGGTGTGGACCAGGACGTTCTCGGACTCGAACGCGACGAGCGTCAGCGACTCGGGAACCGAAGCGCCGAACGCACGGGCGGCGGCCGCGCGGTCGAGCAGCCGAAGCGTGCGCTCGAGGCGGAAGTCGAACGTGGTCCCGGAGTAGTTGACGAGCCGGCCCTCGCGCCGGAACACCGCGTGCCGGGGGCCCTGCTCCGCCACGGCCCACGGCTCGGAGTCGACGAGCGGCGGAGTCTGCCAGTGCTCGAGGTCGAAGGGATCGCCCTGCTTGAAGAAGATCGAGTACTGGCCGCCCTCGGGGCCGAGCCAGATGCGGTCCTCGCCGCCGAACGCGTTCATGTGCGGCTGCAGCTTCCGCGAGGCCACGAGCTCGCGGTTGATCCAGCCGTAGCTGGGTGCGGCCGGCCCGCCGGTCGTCGACGTCGCCACGCGCCCCTGCCAGGCGGGAACCACCGCGATCCGCGCGCCGGGCGCCTCCCCCAGCACGATCACCTGCGTGTGCTGGCGCAGGAACGCGAGGTCGTCCTCGAAGCTCGCCGGCGCTGGAGCCGCGGCCGTCAGTACGACGGCCCCGAGCGAGAGAAAGGCGGACATGCCGCCAACCCTACCACCGCGTCGCATCGACCTCGCTGCGGCTGGGGATCGAGACCTGGGCGCCGAGGCGGGTGACGGAGAGGGCCGCGGCGGCGTTCGCGAAGGCGACGGCGTCGGCGAACGGCCGGCCCTCCGCGAGGGCGACGGCGAACGCGCCGTTGAAGGTGTCGCCCGCGGCCGTCGCGTCCAGCGCCTCGACGCGAGGAGCCGGGAAATGGCGGCCGCCGCTGCCGGCGTCGGCGTAGGCGCCCTGCGCGCCCAGCTTCAGGACGACCGCGCGCGGACCACGCTCGAGCAGTGCGCGTGCGACACCGGGAGCCTCGGCGAGGGAAACGGCGCTCCCGGGCCGGCCGAGCAGCGCCAGGGCCTCGCTCTCGTTCGGGGTGAGGCAGGAGACGTTCGCGAGCAGCGTATCGGGAAGCGCGCGGGCGGGCGCGGGGTCGAGCACCACGCCGAGGCCGCGCCGCGCGCCGAGCGCGGCCGCGTGCTCGATCGTCTCGAGCGGCGACTCGAGCTGCAGCAGCAGGAAGCCCTCCGACGCTCCGGCGATCGCCTCGTCCACGTCGCCGCGCGTGAGCGTCTGGTTCGCCCCCGCGGCGACGACGATCTGGTTCTGCCCGGAAGCGTCCACGAAGATGAGTGCGACCCCGCTCGGCAAAGCCGCGCTCACCTGCACGCCGCGGGTGTCGACACCGTCCGCCTCCAGGCCGCGGCGCAGCTCGACGCCGAAGCCGTCGTCGCCCACGCGCCCGACCATGCGGACGCGTCCGCCCAGCCTCGCGGCCGCGCACGCCTGGTTCGCGCCCTTGCCGCCGGGCTGCGTCGCGAAGCGGCCGCCGAGCACGGTCTCGCCCGGCCG
>DATBSL010000051.1:0-30622 GCA_036559805.1 Vicinamibacteria bacterium | reverse complement strand
CGCGGCGAGATCCGCGGGCACGCAAGGGGCGTGATCGCGATCGGGGACATCGCCACGGGCGTCGTGGCCCTGGGCGGCCTCGCACGGGGCGTCTTCGCATTCGGCGGTCTCGCAGCCGGTCTCTTCAGCTTCGGCGGCTTGTCGATCGGCCTGCTGAGCGCGATAGGTGGGCTGGCGATTGGGGGACTGGCCCTCGGCGGCGCCGCGATCGGTGGAGTCGCCGTCGGAGGCGGCGCCGCGGGCCATTACGCGTGCGGCGGCGGGGCTGTCGGCACGCACGTCGTGAGCGCCCTCCGCCGCGATCCCGAGGCGGTCCGGTTCTTTCGCGAGCACGCCTTCCCGGGACTCTGCCCCGCGGTGACTTTCGAACGCCGCTAGCAGCGGGCTGCGAACAGAGGGGGATTCACTCCCCCGTCGTGAGCGGGGGGTTCAAGGGGGGTGCGGCGCAGCACCCCCCTTCTAAGAATAGTTCTCGGGTCTCTTCCCCATCTCCGGCCGGTAGTAGGAGCGGAGCTGCGCGAGGTCCTTCTCGAAGTCGCCGGTCGGGTGGAAGAGCGGCGCGAAGAAGACCACTTTGCGCGAGTAGTCGAAGGCGACCGGCAGGATCGGCGCGCCCGACTCCACGGCGATCCGGTAGAAGCCCGACTTCCACTGCGGGATGAGCTTTCGCGTACCCTCGGGCGCCAGCGCCACGGTCATCTTCTCCGCGTCGCGCATGGCGCGCCCGACCTCGCTCGCGAAGCCCGACGCGGCCGAGCGGTCCACCGGGATGCCGCCCAGCCAACGCATCAAGATGCCGAACGGCCAGCGGAAGAGCGTGTGCTTGCCGATGAAGGTGCAGCCCAGGCGCAGGGCCAGCTTCGCCTGCAGCCCGACCGGGAAGTCCCAGTTCGACGTGTGCGGCGCGACGATCAGGACCATCTTGCGCACGTCGGGGACCTCGCCCTCGAAGCGCCAGCCGCTGAGGCGCATCGACAGGCGCCCGAGCGCCGCGGCCAGCGGGCCATGGGCGCGCTGCAGGTTCGGCCCCAGCCCGGGGACGCGAGGATCCGCGAAGAGCGCCACGCGCTAGCGGCCGCCGCCGGCCGGCCTCCCGTCGAGGAGCACGGCCTCGATCGTGAGCGAAGCGGGGTCGAGCTTCCCCGAGCCCGACGGACGCAGGACGACGAGCGATGCCTCGGCGTCGGGCCGCAGCGGTGGTGCTTCGTCCGGCGCGGAGCCGACGAGGGCGCTCAGGCGTCCGGGGCGAGCCAGCGACTCGCCGGGCTCCCGCCACGCCCCGCGCGTGAGCGCGGCGAGCGCCGCGTCGAGCGCGACCGGCGCGGACAGAGGAGCCGGAGGTCCGGGGATCACGAGCGCCAGCTCGGGCGTCGCCCCGTCCACGACGTCGATGCGCGTGCGCCCGGGCGCCAGGAGCCGAAGCGCGGCCTGGCGCGCCGCCTCCCGATCCGAAGCCGCCACGTGCCAGCGCACGCGCGCGACGCCGAGCCGGCTGATGGCGTCGAGCGCCGCGGCGTCCAGCCACGCGCTCGCCGCGTAGCCGCGTACCGACGCCGCGAGCGCCGGCACCAGCACGCGCTCCGCCGCGTCGCGGCGCTCCGCCGCGGCCAGGAAGCGCGCGTCTCCCACCTCGCGGATGCGCGAGGGACCGGGCGGACCGGCGGCCGCCGGGCACGCCGCCCGCGCGAGGTCGTCGTCGAGGACGTCCCAGGCGACGTCGGCGGCGTAGGGGTCGAGGCCCGGCGGCTGCAGGACGCGGCCTCCGGCGACGATCGCGTCGACGAAGCCGCCCTCGGCGTTGCGCGCGAGCCGCTCGTATCGCGCCGGCGTCTCCCGGGCGAGGTCGTCCCTGGCGAGGCCGTGGAGGACAGTGAGCAGGCCCACGTAGTTGAGGCGCGTCAGGAAGTCGTGCGCGCGTCCCTTCGGGATCCCGCCGCTCTCGATCAGCACCACCGGCGTGCCCCAGGCCGTCAGGTTGTCGCCGAAGGCGCGCGGGCTCCAGTCCTCGTCGTAGCGCGCGATCCCGCCGGGCACGAACGGAGAGAGCGCGCGCACGAGCGCGGAGCACACGCGCTTGGCGCGCGCCCGGCCCGGCGTGAGCGTGCCCTGCTTGTCGCCCGCCACCGCGAGCAGCGCGATCGTGGCGAGGACGCCCGACTCGCCCACCGTGGTGCGCCGGTTCTGGTCGTGCAGGTTGAAGCCCAGCTCGGGCTTGAAGCGGTCGCGGACCGCCTTGAGCAGGCGCCCCTCCGGCGTCGCGAGCGAGAGCGCGTCGCGGTTGACGTCGATCGCCTGCGCGTTGCGCCGCGCGTAGCGCTCGGTGCCGTCGGGATTCAGCATCGGCACCGCCAGCAGCGTCAGCCTCTCGAGGATCAGCCGGTGCTCGGGGGCGTCCCTGCCCGCGAGCGTCTCGAGCAGGTCGACGAGAGCGGGCGTCGCGGAGGGCTCGTTGCCGTGCATCTGCGACCACAGCAGCACGCGCCGCGGCCCGCGGCCCAACGTCGCGAGCTGGATCTCTCGCCCCTCGACGGATCGCCCCAGGCTCTCGAGCGCCAGGCGCTGCGGGTGGCGGGCCGCGAGCTCGCCGAGGCGCCGCTGCAGCTCGTCGTGGCGCAGGCACGGCGCGCTCGTCGCCACCACGCGCCGCTCCGGCCACGCGTCGAAGAGCGCCTGGGGCGAGAAGGACGTGGCTGCCTGTGCGGCCAGCAGGACGAGCGCGCCGAGCGCCACGCGGTCCCGGCCGCCCCTAGGCCGCGCTCTCGGCGCGGCCCAGCGCGCGGCGCAGGCGGGCCATGTCGCGCTCGCCGACGAGCCGCAGCTCGCGCAGCCGCCGCGGCCGCACCTCGCGCACGGCGCCCGCCGCCAGCGCGTCCGCGAACACCAGGTCGCAAGCGGGCAGCAGCCGGCGCCACTCGGCGCGCCGGGACAGCAGCCGTGCCTCGCACAGGATCTCGTCGCCACGCATGCTGCCCAGGATCGCCTGCGCGATCTTCAGCACGATCGGCGAGCCGGACACGAGCAGCACTGTCGAGCCCTCGGGTAGCGCCATGACGGCCTTCTGGTCCTCGTCGGAGCCCTCGACCCGGATCGTCTCGACCGGCGCGCCCGGCGCGCAGCGCACCACCTTGGCCGTGTGGTACGGCAGCGCCACGAGCAGCGCACCGGCGGCGAGGCCGGGCTCGTGCTCGAGCTCGACGAGCGTGCAGCCGGCGACCGGCACGCCGATCGCGGTGCGGATCTCGTGCGCGACGAGCTCGAGCGTCTCGCGGCGCGGGTCCACCACCACGACGCGCTCGGGCGGAGCCGCGCGCAGCCAGCGCTCGACCGCCGAGCGGATCTCGCCGCCCGAGTGGCCCTTGCGGAACGCCGTCCGCAGGGCCAGCCGGATCAGCTCGTCGAGCCCCCGCGCGTCCTCGAGCGCGGCCGGCGCTCCCGCGCGGACGTAGACGCCTGCGCCGCGGCGAAGCTCGACATGCCCCGCCGTCTCGAGGTCGCGGTAGGCCGAGGAGACGGTGTTGGCGTGCAGGCCGAGCCGGCGCGCGAGCGCGCGCACCGACGGCAGCCGCTGCCCCGGCGCGAGGACGCCGGTCAGGATGCGCAGCTCGAGCTGCGCGAGGAGCTGGTCGTGGAGCGGCACGCCTCCCTTGCGGCTCAGCACGAAGTCCATGGGGTTCCTCGTGAAGTCGGGGGATTATGGACCGGTGCGACCGCTCTCTGCTACAAGACGCCGCGGGGCTACTGGGAGACGGTGCTTGGCTTCGTGCCGGGGGCGGCGCCCGAACAACCCGCCGCGGGGGCGAGCGGCGCGAGTCGGTAGACGGCCGCGCCCGGCTCGACGTGGACCGGCACGAGCGCGCCTGCCGCATCGAGCTGGTCGCGCACGCTCCGCGGGCGGTCCTCGTCGGCGGCGCTCGCGCCGGAACGACCGCCGAACAGCACGTAGCGCGCTCCCATGCCGCGGGCTGACTCGAGGGCGCTCGGCGCATCGGGGGCGCGGAAAAAGCCGAGCACCTCGGCCTCGCGACGCGCCACCGTCTCGGGCGTCGTGAACTGCCGCCAGTAGGGGATGAAGCTCGCGAGCGGCACGCGCCGGCCGGCGAGCACGACGACCGGCGGCACGTACGCGACCCCCGGCCGCGTCAGGACGACGTCACCGGGGCAGCTCGCCGCGCGCAGCGCGGCCATGGCACGCACCGTCGGGGCCGGGATCCGCTCCGGCTCGGCGAGGGCCCGACGCGCCACGAGCTCGAACGTGGCGGGGAGTGTCAGCCCCAGAACGAGAGCAGCGAGCAACCACGATCGCCGCGCGAAGTCCGCGAGGACGGGCAGCGCCAGCAGGTAGAGCGCGAGGCCGCTCGCCTGCAGGAAGTAGAAGCTCTCGTCGTAGTCGGGGTCCGCGCTCACGCTCACGAAGAAGGCGATCGGCCAGCCGACGAGCGCGAGCGCCGCGAGGCTCGCCCGGGCGGAGCCCGACTCGCGAAAGGCGCGCAGCGCCGGTGCCATGCCCGCGACCCGCAACCCGAGCGAGAGCACGAGCCAGGCGACACCGGACACCGCAAGGGCCAGGCCGTGCGCGGGCGGGAGGCCGAACGCGACGCGCGCGGGATTCGCTGGAGCGAACGGCAGCAGCTCGACACGTACGCCCTCCGCTCCCGCCGGGACGAACGAGCCCAGGGCGAGCACGCCCACGGCTACGGCCAGGGGCGCGGCGACGGCGACGAGCAAACGCGAGCGCTTCACGAGCCAGGCGAGCGCGAGCGACAACAGCAGCTGCGCGCCGGTGAAAGCCTTGAGGAACGCGCCTCCGGCGGCGAGGACGCCCGCGAGCACAACGTAGCCCTTGCCCTCGCCACGCTCCGCCCGGTGCAGGGCGACGAGCGCCGCGAGCGCCGCCGCCATGGCGGGCGAGATCGAGTTGGCGAAGAGCAGCGCCTCGACGAAGTTGCCTCCGAGCTTCATCGCCGCGTTCGGGGAGCCGAGCAGGAGGCCCGGTACGAACGACAGGTCGGCCAGAAGCGGCAGGAAGCCGGCGAGCCGGATCGAGGCCGCGCCGAGGCCGAGCGCGTGCGCCATCGCGCGGAGCGCGAGCACCAACGCGATCGCCCAAAGCGTCACGTCGAAGCGCGAGAGCGCGTCGTAGGGGTGGATGCCCGCCCAGCGCGTGGCGGCCGCGCGCACGAGGTGGCTGCCGACGTGGTACCGCATCGGCACGCCGGCGAGCCCGGGCACCTGCGGCGGGTAGCCGGCGACGAGCTCGAAGCTCACGCCGACGTGCACGGCCGTGTCCACGTGCTCGCCGAGGTCGAGCATGAACGACCCATCCGCGCCGACGCGGTTCGCGCGGTACTGGGTGAACGCCAGCATGGCGAGGAGCACGGCGACGGCGGGAAGCGCCCCGGGCAGCGTCGGCCGATCCTCGGCCAGCGGGAGGCCAAGCTTGAGGAGCGGCAGGTTGAGCCCTATCACCGCCGCCGGAAACAGAGCCGGCCAGCCGGCGACGAGGCTCAGCCAGTAGGCGCCGCCGCAGAACAGCAGGCCCGCCGGGATGACGAGCGCGGGATCGACGCGCACGCGCGCGAGCCGCTGCAGCGCGACTCCGGGCCCCACGATCGCGACGAGGGCGAAAGCCGCGTAGCGGAGCGCCGCGAGAACGGGATCGCCGCCGTCGGCCAGGCAGGCCTCCTAGATCTCGAGCTGCTTCGGCACCCGCGTCAGGCAGCGCGATCCGCTCGGCGTCACGAGCGCGACGTCCTCGATCCGCACGCCTCCGAGCCCCAGGTAGTAGAGGCCGGGCTCCACGGTCACGACGTGCCCCGCGCGCATCGTGCACGGCCGCTTCCCGATCGACGGCGGCTCGTGGATCTCGAGGCCGAGCCCGTGCCCGGTGCCGTGGAAGAAGCCCTGCATGCGGCCGCTCTTCACGCCTGTCGTGTAGCCCTGGCGCTCGAAGAGCTCCTGGATCGACGTGTGGATCGTCATGCCGTCGATGCCCGGCTTCAGCATGCGGTGGCCCAGCCGCACGCCCGCGTGGACGATCGCGTAGAGCTCGTGGAGCGCGAAGCTCGCGCGCCCGCGCACCACGGTGCGCGAGAGGTCGCCGAAATAGCCGGTCTTCTCCGAGCGCGGGAAGATGTCCATCACCACTGGCTGGCTCGCGCGGATCGGCCCGTGGCCGGCCTCGTGCGGGTCGACCGCCTGGTCGCCGGGCGCGCAGATCGTGTGCGCCGGCACGAAGCCCTCGGCCATCATGCGCGTGTTGACGGCCGAGCGCAGGTCCTCGGCCGTGAACTTTCGCGAGTCGCGCACGAGCCAGCCGCCACGGATCCGGCAGGACCGGAGCGCCTCGATCCCCGCCAGGAGGCCGGCCTCCGCGGCGCGCAGCGACGCCTCGATCGCGCGCACCTCGCGCGGCTCCTTGATCTCGCGCCGGGGCCAGAACGGGTCGGGGCCGAGGTCGAGGCGCACGCGGCGGCGTGCGAGCTCCTGGGCGAGCCCGAGCGGGAAGCTGCGCGGCACGCTCACGCGGCGCAGACCGAGCTGCTCGAGCACGCGCGCGATCACGTCGGCGACGGGCGCGCGCCGGCCCTTCTTCTCGAGGGGCGCCGCCATCTCCGACCACGAGAGCACCCGGTCGACGCTCGCCTGCTTCCGCGCCCGGTCCAGCTCCAGGTCGCTCATCACCAGGAAGCGCGTCGGCCCGCGCTCGACGAACAGGAACGGGTCGGGCGCGAAGAACCCGGTCGCGTAGAGGATGTCCGCGTCGGTCTCGGATGCGGCGTAGATCAGGCGGCCCGTGATGGCCCGCGTCACGTCAGATCCCGCCATCGGCGCTGAAGCCGCCGTCGATCGGGATCACGACGCCCGTCACGAACGAGGCCGCGTCGCTGCACAGCCACAGCACGGCGCCCGAGAGCTCGGCGGGGTCGCCGAAGCGGCCCATCGGCGTGCGCGCGAGGATCGAGCGGCCGCGGTCGGTCGGCGAGCCGTCCTCCTGGACCAGCACGGCGCGGTTCTGGGTCGTCACGAAGAAGCCCGGCGCGATCGCGTTCACGCGCAGGCCGGGGCCGCAGTGGCGCGCCAGCTCGACCGCCAGCCAGCGCGTGAAGCTGTCGACGCCGGCCTTGGCCGCCGAGTAGCCGGCGACTCCCTTGAGCGGTCGCAGCGCCGCCATCGAGGAGACGTTGACGATGCTGCCCTTGCCGCGGGCGGCCATCGCCTCGCCGAAGACGAGCGTCGGATAGACGGTGCCGTGCAGGTTGAGACGCAGCACCTCGTCGAACGCGTCGAACGGCATCGCGAAGGGCGGGACGTGGTCGGTGCGCGCGCGCGCCACGTTGCCGCCCGCCGCGTTCACCAGGATCTCGACGCCGCCCCAGGCCGCGACCACCTCGTCCTTCGCGCGGCGCAGCTCGGCCTCGTCGAGGACGCTCGCCACGACCGCCATCGCCTTGCCGCCGCTCGAGCGCAGCGCCTCGGCGCGGCGCTCGGCGGCCTCGCGGTTCCGGCCGAGGAGCGCGACGCGGGCGCCGGCTTTCGCGAGCGCATCCGCCAGGCTGCCGCCGAGAACTCCGTAGCCGCCGGTGACGACCGCGACGCGTCCCTCGAGGTCGAAGCCGCCGCTCAAATCGGCACCTTCGGAGTTCGGCCGTCCGCGGGGTCGGCCCAGCGGTCGTTCGGGATCACGGCCGACCAGCCGGGCCGCAGCGGGTCCTGGTCGTAGGGGTAGCTGCCGAGCCGCCGGAACTCCTCGTGGTAGCGGCCGAGCTTCTCACGGTCGAGCGTGACGCCGAGTCCCGGCCCGGTAGGCACCGCGACGGCGCCTCCCGAGTAGGCCAGCCGGCCGCCCTGGATCACGTCGTCCTCCAGGTGGTGGTAGTGAGCGTCGGCCGCGAAGCTCAGGTTCGGGATCACGGCCCCCATGTGCAGCATCGAGGCGAGCTGGATCCCGAGCTCGCCCGACGAGTGCACCGCCACGCCGAGCTGGAACGTCTCGCAGATTCCCGCGGCCTTGACGCACGGCCGGATCCCGCCCCAGAAGGTCGTGTCGAGCAGGATCACGTCGACGGCGGTGTCGAGCACGTTCGCCGAGAGCTGCTCGAATCCGACCACCACCGTGTTCGTCGCGAGCGGCATGCGCACCTTCTCGCGCACGCGGCGCATTCCGTGCAGGCCGAAGACCGGGTCCTCCAGGTAGTCGTTGCGCAGGTCCTCGATCGCCTGGCCGAACCAGATCGCCTGCTCGGTCGACCAGAGCCCGTTCGGGTCGAAGCGGAAGCGGTCGCCCGGGAAAGCCGCGGCGAGCGCCCGGTAGCACTCGAGCTCGTACTCGGGCGCGAAGACGCCGCCCTTGAGCTTGTGGGTCGTGAAGCCGTGCGCCTGCTTCAGCGCGCGCGCCTCCGCCACGAGCTGGTCGGCCGTGCGCACCTCGCCCTTGCCGTCGCGTGGGCTCGGGTAGCGGAAGAACAGGTACGACGCGAACGGCACGCGCTCGCGCAGCCGGCCGCCGAGGATCTCGGAGACGGGCACGCCCCACTTCTGGCCCATCAAGTCGAGGCACGCGAACTCGAGCGCCGCGAGGAGCTGCGTGCGGTTGTTGTAGAGCGAGGCCGTCGGGTTGGCGATCCGGAAGCGCATCTCCTCGAGCCGCGCGGGGTCGTGCCCGACCAGGTAGGGCTCGAGCGCCTTGAACGCGGCGGTCGCGCTCTCGCCGCCGCCGCCCATCTCGCCGAGGCCGACGAGGCCCTCGTCGGTCCGGACCTCGACGATCGTCCGCACGAAGCGGCCCCAGTGGCAGCCGTTGCCGTGGCGCAGCGGCGCCCGCAGCGGAACGCTGACCGGTGTGGCCTCGATGGAAGTGATTTTCATGCGCGCTCGCGGCGGGATTGTACCCTCTCGCGGCGTTTGCCCACCGCGCGCCCGTCGCGACGGGCGCGCTAACGAAGCGCCTTCGGCCTGCGTCTCCTCCAATAAGCGCCCGCCCCCGCGGGCGAGGAGGTCGCCATGAAGAAGACGCTCGTCGCTGCCGCGGCTCTTGCCGTGGCCGGTCTCGCTCCGCTCGCCTTGGCCGGCGGCCAGCAGGTCGTCGCGCAGGTGAGCGCGGATGGCCAGTCGGTCGTTGTGCGCACGTACGCGTGCGGCACGCCCTCGAGCCTGTCGCTGCGCGGCAGCGCGGAAGGCCTCGTCCTGGGCCAGCGCCGAACGCTGGGCCTCGAGATCCAGGCCGGCGCCGAGCCGGGCGTCTTCACGGTGTCGCGCCAGTGGCCGGCCGAGGGCCGCTGGGCCCTCGTCTTCACCGTCGCGGGCGGCCGCGACGTGAGCACGCTCGTCGTGCTCGAGCCCGGTGCGGCTCTGCGCATCGCCGACCAGCGGATGAGCTTCGAGAAGCCGTCGCCCGAACGGATCGAGACGGCGCTCGTCAAGGGAACAGCCGTCGCGATGCGCTGAAGCCCTCGCTCGCCCCTCGGCGCGCACGCCGGGGGGCGAGGCTCACGGCGCGTTGTGCGCCGCTCCGCCGCGGGCTAAGCTCCCGGCCCGTGAGCCACCGCGCGTGACGAGCCAGGAGCCCGCTGCCGCCGACACGCTGCCCCCGCGGCACGGCGAGCTGCCGGCCTGGAGCACGGCCGACCTCGCCCCTCCGCCGCCTTTCTCGTTCAGGAACGCGTTCAAGGTGATCGGCCCTGGCGCGATCATGGCCGCCACCTCGATCGGCGGCGGCGAGTGGCTCGTCGGCCCGGCGGCCGCGGTCAAGTACTCCTCGCAGATCTTCCTGATCGCGACGGTGGCGATCGTGCTCCAGGTGGTCTTCAACCTCGAGGCGATCCGCTACACGCTTTACACCGGCGAGCCCATCGTGGCGGGCATCATGCGGCTCAAGCCCGGCCCGCGCGTCTGGGCGGTCTTCTACTCGCTGCTCGGGTTTTTCCAGCTCGGCTGGCCGGCGCTCGCGGGCAGCGCCGCGGCGACGCTGCTCGGGGCCTGGATCGGCCGCATGCCGGGCGCCTCCGACCAGGCGACACACGCGTGGGTGGCGACCGGGCTCATCCTCTTCGTCGTGCTGATCCTCTCGTTCGGCGGCACGATCGAGCGCATGCTCGAGCGTTTCGCCTGGATCATGCTCGGCGTCGTGTTCGTGTTCCTGATCGTGGTCAACGTCGCATTCGTACCGGCTCACCACTGGCTGACGACGTTCGGCGGCTTCTTCAGGATGTCGGGCCTGCCGCAGCCCATCGACTGGGCGCTGATCGCCGCCCTCGCCGCGACGGCCGGCTCGGGGGGCCTCGGCAACATCACGATCACGAACTGGATCCGCGACAAGGGCTTCGGCATGGGCGCGCTCGTGGGCGCGATCCCGAGCGCCGTGGGCGGCCACGCCGTGACGCTGTCGCCGGTCGGCACGGTGTTCCCCGCGACACCCGCGAACCTCGAGCGCTGGCGCGCATGGCTGCGCTACGTCCACATCGACCAGATCTGGGTGTGGGGCCTGTTCTGCTTCGTCGGGATGTTCCTGAACGTGAACCTGGCGACGGCGATCGTCCCGCACGGCACCGACCTCCAGGGCCTGGCCGCCGGCGCCTACCAGGCCGAGTACCTCGCGAAGATCTGGCCCGGCTTCTGGTTCCTGACGCTCTTCAACGGCTTCTGGATCCTGTTCAAGACGCAGCTCGGCAATACCGACGTGCTGGTGCGCACGAGCGCCGACGCGCTGTGGATGGCGTACCCGCGGCTCCAGCGCGGGTTCGGCATCCGTGCGGTCTACTACGGCATCCTGCTGGCCTTCTCGGTGTGGGGCGTCCTCGCGGTGCGCTCGGCCTCGCCCTTCCAGCTCTTCAAGGTGCTCGCCAACGTCGCGGGGCTCGTGCTCGTGATCGCGGGAATCCAGATCTTCCTGGTCAACCGCCGCTTCCTGCCGAAGGCGATCCGGCCGCCGCTGTGGCGCGAAGCCGCCCTGCTCGCGTGCGTCGCCTTCTACGCGTTCTTCTCGTGGTTCGGCCTGCGCGCGGTGTTCAAGAGCCTGCTCGAGTAGACCCGCGCGGCACGCGCGGCGAGAGCGCCAGCAACAGCGCGAGCCCCGCTGCGCAAACGGCCGCCTGGAACACGTCGCGCCACACGTCGTACCACTCGCGCGCCAGCGCCTGCGACTGAAACGCGAACATCGCCGCGAGCAGCAACAGCCGCTTGTCGCGCACCCGCCAGAACTGCAACAAGCTCACGACCGTGGCCGCAACGAATCCACCTACCACAACGTCCGCCTGCAATAGGCAGCAGGGATCGGCATAGGGGCGCCGGGGTTACCCCCGGCGACCCCTGCCACACCACCCGGCGTGCGGGTCTCGCACCGGGCGGTTCGTGAAGTTGAGGTCACGCGCAGAGCCTCGGAAGGCCCAGCGCGTCGAAGTGGGAGTTCGGAAGGGCGGCATTGAGGGCATGCCTGGAGAGCTTCCACCGGCGGCGGATGTTGGCCGCCACGGCGGCGGCGACGTGGGGGCGGGCACCGTAGGCTCGCAGTCTGCGGTACGCCGTCGGACCACGCTTCCATTGCTTCAGGTAGAGCGCTCGCAGGCGGTGGCGGATCCACTTGTCCAGGCGGGCGAAGGTCTCGGGGGTCACGGCCAGGCTGAAATAGGTGCGCCAGCCGGGCAGGTACTCCCGTAGCTCCTCGACGACCTGGGTCATGCTCCGTCCCCCGGTGCGCCGGGTACTGCGGCGGATCCGGGCCTTCAGCGCCGCCAAGGGTCTGTCCGCCACCCGGAGTTGCATCGTCCCGTCCTTGGTTTCCCGGAACGAGTAGCCGAGGACCTTTCGATGCTGCACGAGGTCGACCGCGCTCTTCGACTCGTTGACGCGTAACCGGAGCCGCCCGTAGAGCCGCCGTAGCAGCTCCATCACGCGTCGCCCGGCGCGTGGACTGCGCATGTACACGTTGCAGTCGTCGGCGTATCGGACGAACGCGTGGCCGCGCTTCTCCAGCTCCTTGTCCACTTCGTCGAGCAGCACGTTGGCGAGCAGCGGCGAGACTGGTCCACCCTGTGGTGTCCCTTCCGGCCGCTCCATCACTACTCCTTCCGCCATCACGCCGGCTTCCAGGTAGCGACGGATCAGCCCCAGCACGCGAGCGTCCTGAATCCGCTTGGCAAGCTTGCCCATCAGCACGTCGTGGTTGACCCGGTCGAAAAACGCCTCCAAGTCCACGTCCACCACGATACGGCGACCTTCCTCCACGTAGCGCTTCGCGGCGCGTACCGCGTCGTGGGCGCTGCGCTTCGGTCGGAAGCCGTAGCTGTGCTTCGAGAAACCCGCGTCGAATCCAGGCTGCAGGACCTGTAGCAGCGCCTGCTGGATGAAGCGGTCGAGCACCGTCGGGATACCGAGCGTCCGCACCCCGCCGCCGCTCTTCGGAATCTGGTGCCGTCTCACCGGGGAAGGCCGGTACGTACCCGTGAGCAGCTGCCCACGGATCACGTCCCAGTTCTTCCACAGGTACGGCAGCAGTTCCTCCGTTTTCATCCCGTCGATGCCGGGACCGCCCTTGTTCTTCCTCACTCGCTTCAGAGCCGCCTTCAGGTTCGGACGCAGAAGCGCCAGTTCCATCAGGTTGCTCCCTGGGTGTCCGCTCCCCTTCGCCGCCGGCGGGGCTTCCACACTCCGTCCTTCGCGCGAGGCTTCACCCCGGCTCATGAACGGGAGCTCCAGTTGCCCGGACTTCTGTGGCATGGCCCCTTCGAGGCTCAAGCGCGCTTCACCCTCCTTCACGTTCGGCCTCTGGCTGCCGCGAGTCTGCAGCTTCCTGGCCTCTGCTGACTCCTCGCTCCGGCCGGTCGCCCGGCCGTTGCCCTTTCAGGCACGACGCGAGGTCTCCCCAGGTAAGGGGCACGACCCTTCACCGCGCAGCCGCCGGATCTACGTCGACCTGGGCCTTGGCCATCGTGGCTTCGCGGGTCCCCGCCCGCTCGCCTCGCCCGGCGACGCCTCTCATCCGGTTCCTGTTCGTCAGCCCGCGGCTTCGCTCCCCGCTTCCTCCCCACGGTCGGTCGCCCTTCCGCAGTTGCGGTTCGCTTCGTTTGCCATGGCCTGCTCACGTGAGGACTTTCACCTCCTGGGTCGTCTCCATGCTGGGCGCACGGGGTCTGGGGGGACAGAGTCCCCCCAGATCAAAGAAGGAGGCAGCGGCCCTATTGCCGTTCGTCCCTCTTCGAGAGCCCCCTTGAGGAGTCACTGGCCGATGGCCCGTTGGCCTTCCTCCCCCTTCACGATCCCCCTTGAGGAGTCACTGGCCCCGTTACGTTCGACTCCTCATTTCTACAAACTCGCCAGAACAAGGGCGTGTTTTGACGCGCGTGGCTCTCAAGTGTCTGGAAGCGTCCACGCACCCCTGGCTCGCATCTTGCTTTTCTAATCCCCAGGAGCTCCGCCCCGCGGCGGGCCACCGAAGGGGTGACCATGCGATTCAGGATGACGGCGTGCCTGTTGACCGTCCTGTGCTGGACCGGCGTTGGCGTGGCCCAGGACGACCCGAAGCCCGGGTTCAACCTCTTCAGCGTCGAGCAGGACATCGAGATCGGGCGGCAATCGGCGGCGGAGGCCGAAAAGCAGCTCCCGATCCTGCGCGACCAGGCGCTGGAGCGATACCTCAACGCCGTGGTGCGCGAGCTGGCCGAGGTGGCTCCCGGCGCGCGCTATCCGTATCGGATCCGGGCCGTGGAGGCGTCCGACATCAACGCCTTCACGCTGCCGGGCGGCTTCCTATACGTGAACAGGGGTCTCATCGAGGCGACCCGCTCGGAGGGCGAGCTCGCGGGCGTCCTCGCGCACGAGGTCGCGCACGTGGCGTTGCGCCACGGAACCCACCAGGCCTCCAAGGCCTACGCGGCGCAGGCGGGACTCGGGATCCTGGGCGGGCTCCTGGGTCGCAACGGCGGTGGAAACACCACCACGATCATCAACGCCATCGGCGGCCTCGGTCTCAACGCCGTGTTCCTCAAGTTCAGCCGCAACGACGAGTACGAAGCCGACCTGCTGGGCGTCCGGATGCTGAAGCGTGCCGGCTACGACCCGGAGGCGATGGTCAGCTTCTTCGAGCTGCTGAATCGGCAGCGCGCGCGGGAGCCGGGCAAGCTCGAGCAGTTCTTCAGCAGCCACCCGGCCCCCGCGGACCGCGCGGCGCGCCTGCAGGCGGAGGCCGACCGGCTCGGGCCAGTCGCGCGCCCGCGGGAGCTCGGAGGCTTCGCGGGCGCCCAGCAGGCGCTGCGGGAGCGCCCGGCCGCGCCCAGCCGGAACGCGCGGCTCACGGACTCGCGAGGAACCGAGACGCGCGAGGGCGGCGTGCGCGCCGGCCGCTCGACGCTCGAGCCGCCGTCATCGGGAGTGCGGAGCTTCCGCCAACGCGACGGCTTCTTCACGATCGAGTACCCCGACAACTGGCGGGCCTACGCGCCGGCTCGCGGGTACGGCGTCGTGATTGCGCCCGAGGGCGGCATCCAGGGCTCGGGCACGCAGAGCGAGGGCATCGTCTGCGGCGTGGTGATCAACCACTACGACGCGTTCGACCGCAGCGGAAACCCCACGCTCGAGGAGGCCACCGACGACATCGTCGCGCAGGTGCGGCGCGGAAACACGCACCTGCGGCAGCAAGGCCGCTCGCGGCGCCAGACGGTGGGCGGGATGCGAGGCCTGGCGGTGGATCTGCGCGGCCGCTCACCCGCGACGGGCGAGCAGGAGCGGGTCTCGGTGCTGACGCGCGAGCTGCGTGACGGCCACCTGCTCTACGCTCTCGTCGTGATGCCCGGCCCCGACGCGTCCCGGCTCGGGCCCGCCTTCGACCGGATGCTCGACAGCATGCGCGTGGACGAGCGTAGCGCGCACCGCTAGCCGGCTTCGGTGCTGCAGCGCGGCGGAAGCGAGTCGTCGTAGTCGAAGTTCGCGGAGAGCGGGTGGTCGACGTTCGAGCCCTTCTCGAAGCAGCCCGAGTCGCGCACGCGGCCTCCGGCGTCGATCGTCCAGTAGTACGCGGCGGAGGCCGTCAGCCGCAGGTACACGAAGTGATAGGTCGTGAGCGTCTTCGGGAAGCGCGCGTCGTCGCCGTGGACGGCGTAGAGGGGGGCGCCGCCGCCGCCGGTCACGAAATAGCGCACGCCGCCCTTGCCGCTCGTCGTGGGCTTGCCGGACCGGTCGAGCGGGTGGCTGCGGGCGTAGATGTGGTTGTGGCCGGCGAACACCAGGTCGGGCGGCTCCAGGTCCTCGATCGTGCGGTCGAGCTGCTCGCGCAACCCCAGTGCGTCGCCGTGGCCGCCGATGCACTTGCCGAACAGCCGGCAGGCGCAGGCCTGTGGCGTGTGCGGGGCGTGGTGCATCGCCATGATCTTCCAGATGCGGTGCGACTCGCCCGGCGCGGGCAGCCACTGCGACATGGCGTTGCGCAGCCAGAGCAGCTGCAGCTCGTCCTTCCGGCCCTCCTGCAGGACGCCGCCCTCGACTGCCAGCGTGTTCGAGTCGAGCACCATCACGTCGACGAGCGGCCGCGTCTGAGGGCCCGCGGGCTGGGTGGAGGCACCCGCCGGCGTGAGCTGCGGCAGCGGCCACAGGATGCTGTAGTAGCGCTGCCGGAGCCGCGAGGGCGGGTCGCCCTTCTCCACGCTGCCGAAGCCGAACTGCGTGTGCGAGAGCGCCGCCGGCGCGAAGCAGGCCTGCTTCTCCTTGATCGCGTTCTCGTAGGCCGTCGCGTCGCCGGGAAGGCAGCTGCCGCGCAGCGTCTTGATCGCCTCGGCCGCCAGCTCACCGGCGGTTTCCGCCTTGGTGTCCGCCTCGGCCTTCTCGGCAGCCTGCGCCTCGTCGAGCCCCTGGCGGATGTAGCGGGCCTTGCGGTCGCCCACGAGCGAGCTGCGCAGCTCGCTCAGGCACGACTCCCACTGCTCGTACTCCTCGACGACCCGGCAGCCCTTGATGTCGTGGTTGCCGAGGGCGACGTGGGCCTTGCAGTCGCGGATGAGCGGCTCGTAGACGTCGTCGAAGCGCGTCTTGTAGAGGTCGGCGCTGCCGCGCCAGTAGACGTTGTCGCCCAGGAAGAACACCATGTCGGGCGGCAGCTTCAGCTGCGCCAAGCGGGCGGCGATCGCGTCCTGGCCCTGCGTGCCCCACTCGGAAAAGCCCTGGCCGTAGCCCGAGTCGCCGAGGAAGACGAGCCGGACCTCGCCGTCCTGGGTGCGCTCGGGCGGGCAGCCGCGGCCGACCTCCTTCGGCGCGTCCGCCGCGACCGAGACCGGCCTGCCCGTCCACGCGGCGACGAGGGCGAGAGCGGCGAGCACGGCGAAAGACCGAATCCACGTCGAGCGCATGCCCTTCAGAACCTCCAGACGATGCCAAACGACAGCTCAGGCCCGTCGAACACGTTCCGCGAGTCGAGGTCGAGCCGCAGCGCGTTGGCGAAGTGCTCGGCGAAGATCGACGCGCCCAGCGTCGCGACGGTGCGCCAGCTCTGCCGAGAGAACGCGCGCGCCGCGACGGGATCGGCGCCCTCGTAGAGCAGCGTGCCCGGCGAGCGGTAGTGCAGCCCGCCGCGCAGCCTCACGATCCCGCAGCCGCACCAGAGCGGGGCGGCGAACTCGGTGCCGAAGCGGGGCTCGACGGCGTTCGGCAGCGTAAAGTCGGCGGCGGCCGCGCCGCCGATATTCCGGTGCAGCGCATCCACAACTTCGCCGTAGCGGATGACGTCGCCCTGGGCCGCGAAGCTCCAGCGGTCCGTGAAGCGCCAGGCCACGCCGACCGACACGAGCGACGGCCGCCGCACCGCGATCTCGTCGACACCCGCCCCGTCCGTCACCCGCGCCGACCAGTCGAAGCCCGGCTGGTAGTCGACGCCGAGCCGGACGGACGGCAGCGCGCGGGCGTTGGCGCCCACCAGGATCACGAGCAGGCCGGCCGTCGCGTGCAGCTGCCCCTCGTCGGCGTCGACGCTCGCGGCGATCTCCTGCTGCCCTCCGTCCGCGGCCACCAGGCGCTGGCCGTCCAGCCGTAGCCGCGTCCAGGCGAGCGACCCTCCGAGCCTCACGCGCGGGTGCAGCTGCACGCCGGCCGCGAGACCCGCCTCGAACACGGTCGACTCCACCGATCCGGAGGCGCCGGGCGTCGCCTCCGGAAGATCCATCCGAGCCTCGTCCATCTCCGTCACGTAGCCGGCCACGCGAAAGCGCTGGCGCCCGAAGCCGGCGCCGAGCCAGGGCCTGCCGGAAGACACGCCGATCTCAGAGATCGGGATGAGCGTGAGGCCGGCGGGATTGGCGACGGCCGCCTTGACGCTGTCGGCGACCGCCACGAACGCCCCGCCCATTCCACCGGGACGCGAGCCGAGCGATGGAGGCGTGAAGCGCCAGCCCGCGAAGAGCGGGTCGGTCGTCTGGGCGAGGGCGCTCGACGCGGCGGCGAGCAGGCACGCGAGCCAGCAGGACAGAGTGCGAAGCCGCAAACCAGCGCGCTTTGGTGCCGTATGGAGGGAGCCCACGCTGGAGTCTAACCGGAACGGCGGCGCGGCCTAGAAGCTGAAGCCCCCGTGCAGGTAGAAACGTAGGTCCCCTTCCGAGCTCGCGAGCGAGACGCTCACCAGGTTCTTGGGGTCCCCCACCGCCAGCCAGAAGCCGCCTCCGAACGCGCTGTGCCAGCGCTCCGAGGGCTCGCTCTTCAGGAAGACACGGCCGGCATCGGCCAACCCGAACACACCGAGCCGCGGCACGAGCGCGCGGTCGCGCCGCACGAGCAGCAGTCGCAGCTCCAGGTTTCCGTAGGCAGACGCGTCGCCTGCGTAGCGCTGGCGCGGCAGCCCGCGCAGGCTTCCGCCTCCCCCGATCGAGGCCGCCTCGTGGAACGGATAGCGGCCGAAGACCTTCGCCCCGCCGGCCCGAAGCGCGAGCGTGGGCTCGAGCGGCAGCGGCGCCGTGAGGTAGGCGACTCCTTCGCCGTCTATCCGGCCGAAGGTCTCGCTCACGCTCCAGACCTCGGGGTAGACGGCGCCTTCGATCGACAGCATCGCACCCGTGGCTCGGCCGGCCTCGAGGCCGCGACGATCGATGTTCAGCGCGGCGCGCGCTCCCACCTGGCCGAAACGATCGGAGCCGTACGGCCGCTCCTGCGCCAGGAACGTCGCGGCGTTGTCCTTCGTGTCGGCGTACTTGACGACGGGCCCCAGCCAGACGTCGACGCCGGACAGCTCGAAACGGTACGCCGGCGCGAGCGCGAGCTGCAGCACTCTCACGTCGTAGAAGCCGGACGCTTCCGTCGAATCGGTTTCGTTGCCCAGGCCGTAGTAGTGGATGAGGTCGAGCGCCGAGGCCCGCGCGGCCACGTGCAGGCGCGAGCGGCTGTCCGTGCGCAGCGACTCGTACTCGTAGAGCAGGCCTCCGGTCCGCAGGCTGGTGGAGTAGCCGGCTCGCAGCGTGTGTCGATGCGCATAGGGGTGCTTGCGGAATCCGAAGCCCGTACGCTCCACCGCGGCCCCGAGCACGGCCCCGTAGTCCACGCTGGCGCGCGCCCAGGGCAGGAAGCGGGTCTGGGCGCCCCAATCGCGCTCGGGGTTGCCCTGGCGGTCGAGGGGCGATTCGTAGGGCTGGGTGAAGACCTTCGTGTCCGGCCCGTGGGACACCTGGCTGTCGTCGTCGGCGTCGTAGAAGCGGGTGTGCCCGGCGGCGTCTTCGAGCACGTCACGGCCCTTTCCACCCACGACGCGCACGGTGACGCCCGGCTCGGCGCGGCCCTCCGAGAGCGCGCGGTCGTCTCCGCCCTTCAGGAAGACGCGCACCTCGTCGGTTTCGCCGGGCAGGAAGCGGCGCCGGAAGGCGGGGCCGTCCGATCCCGCCAGCACGATCTCCACGGCGCCGTCTGCGTGCCGCAGGATCCGCAGCGCGTCGGGCTCGTCGGTGCCGAACACCTCCGCCTCGCGGGCGAGCAGCTCGTAGAGGCGGCGGCTCGCCTCCGGCAGCGCGTCGCGCCGCGCCTTGAGGCGGGCGGCCATCGTCTGTCCGTCCACGCGATAGTAGGGCGCCGGCAGCCGGCGCGTCGCCTCGTCGATCACGGGGTCCGTCAGCCGCGACTTCAGCTCCTCGACCGCGTCCTGCCATGCCGTCCACTCGAGGTCCGAGAGGTAGCGCCTGTCGACGCGGCGCGCCTGCCAGGCGAGGCCGACGATCGGCGGATAGTCGGCCTCGAAGTCGACGAAGTGGACCCAGTTTTGGCGCACCGGCTTCAGCAGCAGGCCCTCGAACTTGACGAAGGCGAGGTCGCGGTCCTGGGGTACGGCGACGAAGCGGCCGCTCTCCGCGTCCCGCGCCCAGTCCCACTGACTGCGGTGGCGATCGCTGTCGCCGATCACCAGGTCGACGAGGCGCGCCCGCAGCAGGGACCGCGAGTCGACGCGCTCCTCGGAATCCGCGTCGAGCAGCTCCTCGAGCTCGTCGGTGTCCACGATCTTCGTGAAGCGCTCGAACCCGGGCGTCACCGGCGACTTCACGGAAGGGTTCTCCTCGAGCGTGCCCAGCATGCCCCTGAACTCCTCGCGGAACTCGCCGAGCCGGGGGTCGTCCGGAAGCACCACCAGCCGGTGCTCGACGTGAGGCAGGCCGACCGCGTCCGCGAGCGCGTCCACCACGAGCACACCGAGCGGATGCGACGCGCTGATCTGGTCCTGGACGATGCGAGCGGCGAACGAGTCCTGGAGCGCGGACGGGAGGACGGCTGTGGGGTCCTTGTCGACCGAGCGGAACCGCCACTCGCGGCCGTCCGCGCCCTCGAAGCGCAGCGCCTGCGTTTGCCTGCCGCCGCCCTTCTTCTCGGCGACGAGCCCCCCCGACCAGCTGGCGAGGTCGAGCACCTCGACCTCGAGCGGCAGCGTCCACAGGTCGCGGTACCCCGACCCGAGGAAGAAGCGCTGAAAGCCGGAAGCCTCGTAGCGGGCGCCGGCCGCGAGAGTTTGCTTCGGGGCGGGCGCCTCGGCCGCGCGCGACGCAGCGACGGATCCGCCCAGCATGAGCGCGGTCAGGATGGCCGTTCCGGCGCCCTGCGCCCGGCGTGACGATCGGCTGCGCGTCTTTTCGTCGTTCATGGGCGCTTCCCTCACGCGCTCTCGGCGAGCGCTTCCCGTTTCCCGTCCTCGTCCGCGCGCTCGTCCTGCTTCGCCTGCTCGCGCGCCTGCTTGCGGCCCGCCTCGGTCGCGGCCCAGTCCTCCTCGAAGATCTTCGCGACCGCCCGCACCAGCTTGGCGTCGCGCGCGATCAGGCCGATCTCGCGGCGCGCGTCGAGCTCCGGCTTGCGCAGGCTCTGGCTGCCCACGAAGACCGCGCGGCCGTCGCGTACGATGCAGCGCAGGTGCTGGCGCTTGCCCGGGAACGTCTCGGCCTCGAGGCCGTGGCCTTTCTCCACCTTGCCGATCACGCGGATCAGGACGCCCGCCTTCGCCCGTGCCTGGAGAATGCGGATCATCCCGTTGTCGGTGACGGACAGGTCGTAGATGTCGAGCTGCTTCTTCGCCCCCTTCAGGAAGGCGGCGAGGCGCTCGCGCGCGTTGACCGGGCTCACGAGGAAGTCCTTCGCTCCGCCGCTGTAGGGCTTGCGGTCGAAGTCCGCCTCGAACAGGCGCAGGGCCTCCTGCACGAGCGCGCGCTTGCGCGTCGAGACGCCGAGGCTGCGGCTGCCGTCGAGGTCGAGCTTGGTGAGGTTGAAGGAGAAGACGAACAGCCAGCTCGAGTCGACGATCATCACCTTGCCGTGGTAGCGCACCAGGTCGTCGGCGGTGCGCGAGACGGAGGCGCCCAGCGCGAGCAGCCGCTGCTCCAGCTTGCGCAGGCCCTTCTCCCCGCGCGCGTTGGTGTGGGCGACGAGTGTCCGCACCACCACGCCGCGCGTCACCGCCGCTGCGAGCGCTTTCTCGATCTCCTTGGAGTCGAGCCTGAAGATGTGCATGTCGATGCTGCGGCGCGCCTTCTGGATCGCCTTCAGCACCGGGAAGACTCCGTCTTCCGGCTGGATCAGGAGCCGCATGGCTAAGCCGCTTCCTTGCTGGGCTTCTTGTCCGACCACTCGACGGCCATCTCGTCCTTGTCCTTGTCGCGCAGCGCGAGGATGGCGCTCGTCAGCCGGTCCGTCTTCTTCGTGAGCGGGAGACGCACCGAATACATCAAGTCGTCCTGCGACGAGGTGCGCAGCTCGTAGGGGATGCCGTTCTTGCGCAGCACGCCTTCCAGGGCGTCCTGCAGCCTCCCCGACTCCTTGGCCTTCACCTTGAGCAGGAAGTCCTTGTGGCTCTCGGGCTCCTGCGACTCGAGCAGCCAGACGACTCCCAGGATGAAGAGCGTCGCGACCGCGGCGATCCAGTAGATGCCGACGCCGGAGGCCAGGCCGATCGCCAGGCAGGACAGCATCACGCCCGCGTCCTTGGGGTCCTCGATCTTCGAACGGTAGCGGACGAGGCTCGCCGCGCCCACGATGCCGAAGGCGCGCGCGAGGCTCGCCCCCACGACCAGCATCACCAGAGCGCCCACCAGGGCCAGGATGATCTGGGTCTGGATCACGGCGGGATCGCGCAGCGGCGTGCCGCGGCGCCGTGGCCGGAAGGCCAGCGCCGCGCCGAGCGCCGCCGCTATCGGCAGGCTGACGACGGCATCGAAAATCGACGTCGCGGTCGCCTCGGACGCGTGCCCGAGGCCCGGGATCTCGGCGGCGGGCTGCGCCGCCCAGGCGGCGACGGAGCCGACGAGCAGCAGCAGCAGAGCCACGAGCGGTCGCTCCATCCGGTGATCACTCAATCATTGCCTCCTCAGTTACCAGGGCCGTCAGGGTGTCGGGCACGGGTCGCCCGACGTGATCTCCCGGACCTTGTCCTGGAACGCCTGGACCCACTGCTCGACGTCGCGGCTCGAGGCGCTCGCGTCCTCGTACTGGGCGAAGCGCGCTCCCTCGAAGAGATCGCGCACCTGCGCAGCGTCGATGCGGCGGAGCCGATCCGCGAGGAACTGCCGGCCCCGCTCCGAGATCGTGGCCTCGCCGAAGGTCGCGCCGTGGAAGCGGGGCGACTCGATGCTCACGGTGCAGGCCGCCCGGTCCTTCCAGATCGGCGCGGCCCTCCAGCCCTCCACGTCCAGCTTGCGTTCGCCCTTGGCTCCGCCCACGTGGCCGAAGGTCGCCCCCACGTCGTGCATGTAGGCGAGCGGCGCGTGGCAGCCACCGTCCGCCAGCAGCGCGCCGTCCTCGAGGCAGAGCAGGCGCTGGTTGTCGGAGCGGTTGTCCCAGTTGTTGAGCAACACCGCGAGCAGGCGCAGGGCGTCGCGCTCGGCGCGAAGCACCTCGCCCTTGCCCGCCGGCAGGTCGTCGAACTCGTCGAAGCCCCAGCCGGTCGTTCCGTTCGCCATGATCGCCCGGCCCTCGGCGCGCCGCTCGACGGCGACGGTCTTGAAGTCGTGGTACTTCGCGTAGTCGACCTTGACCACGACCTTCCCGGTCGGCGTCTTGTCCCCGTACGTTTGGCCGCACTCTCTGACGCGCTCCTCGAACGGGCTCGAAAAGCAGCGCAGCATCGGGTACGGGTCTTCCGGGCAGCCGAAGCAGCGCAGGGTGTCGACGAGGTACATCCGGTCCGCTCCGGCGCCGAGCGCGTGCATCAAGCGCGTGGCGGCCACCTCGGTGTGGACCTCGGGGCTGCTGCCGTACTTGACCTTGAGGACCTCCCCGCCCTCGAAGACGCACTCGAACTTGGGCGACTGCCCCGTGCTCTTCTCCGGGTGGAACTTGCAGACCGCCTCGCCGCCGCCCAGGGCGTCGTCGGGATTGCGGCGCAGGTCCACGGAAGACGGTGGCTCCAGCCACAGCATCGCCCGGGCGAGCGCGTCCGCTCGCAGCTTCGCCGCGTCCTTTTCGGGAAGCTCGAGCGAGTTCTCCTGATCGCGGGCCTCGAAGCCCGCTGCGGGAAGCTGCGCGGGCAGCTTCTCCGCAGCGGTCGTCCCCGCCGCCGAGGCGAGACCCGCGGCTACCAGGGCCGTGACGATTCGCTTGTGCATGGCCATTCGAGCTCCCCGGGTCTCTGCCACTCGACTAGCGCCGCGCGACGGCCAGCGGACGCTCGAGCCGGACCGTCAGGATCGTGCCCGCCGGCAGCTCGACCTCGTCGCCGGAGGAAGCGACCACCGCACCCGTGCCGCCGACGATCGCGCCGATGAGCGCACCCTTGCCGCCGTCGAGCACTGCGCCGAGCACGCCGCCGATGATCGCGCCCAGGCCGGCCTTGCTTTTGTCGAGTCCGCTCTCCGAGAGCCGCACCACGCGCGCGTCCATGCTGACGCGCCGCCCGTTCACCACCAGCGAGTCGAAGGCCATCTCGAGCCGTCCGCCCTTGGAGGGGCGCTGCGCCCGCTCGACGTTCTGGACGACGCCGCGGATCTCGGCGCCCGCGGGGATCACGCGCCTGCCGTCGACCGTGACGGGCTCGGCGACGCTCGCGGCGACGCGGTCTTCGACGCGCGCGGTCTTCGAGGAAAGCGTCTCTTCCAGCCGCACCTGGATCTCGGTGCCGTCGGGCACGTCGACCTCGCCCCTGGAGGCCGGGACGTCGTAGGCCGCGTCGATGTCGTTGCGGAGGTCGCCGATCTCGCGGCGCAGCTTCTCCACCTCGGCCTTGGTCGCGCCGCGACCCTGGCTCTCGTCCTGCTGGTGTCGGCGAATCTCGCCACCGAGCCACGTGAGGTCCTCGCGAATCTCGACCTCGCGCTCGCGGAACTCGGCTCCTCTCGGATGATCGTTATCGAGCGTCCGCAGGCTGTCGTCGAGGCGGTTCACCTCGGTGCGAAGCGCGCGCAGGTCCGCATTCGTCGCGGCCGCGGGATGGTCCGCGCCGACCGGACTCGTCGCCGCGAGAAGCGCGAGCGTGAAAAGAGTGAACAGGAAGCCTGCCCGTCGGTGCGTTCGCATGAACGTCCTCCTTTCGACCTCTCGTCCACCAGACCGTCTCTGCAAGACGCCGGCCAGAGAGCCAGAGCCCCGAGAACCCTTTTGACTGCAATCCACAAGGCACGGAACTTTGTTCCGCCCGGAGGTTCAGACGCCCGTTTTGTAGATTTCTCCCGAGCTCGTAGCCGCCTCGCGCTTCGCGGGCGGTGCGCGCGCGAACGCGTTCCGGTACTCTCGGCAGGTGCGGCAGCGTTTTCTCGCGCTCGCCAAAGCGCTCGAGGATCTTCGGGGAGCCGATGCGCGACTGCTGCTGTCGCTGCTCGCTCTGGTGTTCTGCGTCTGGGCCTTCGTGACCGTCGCCGACTACGTGACGCTCGGGCGCGCGCAGCACATCGACGAGCGCCTGATGCGCGCCCTGCGCATGCCCGGAGAGCTGTCGAAGCCCGTGGGCCCGTACTGGCTCCCGGGGGCCGTACGCGACATCACGGCTCTCGGGAGCGCGCCCGTGCTGGTGATCTTCGTGATGGCGGTGGCGGGTGCCCTCGCCACGCGCCGCCAGTACCACGCCGTCGTCCTGCTGCTGGCGGCGACCGTCGGCGGCATCCTGCTGAACGACGCCTTGAAGGGACTGTTTGCCCGGGCTCGCCCCGATGCCGCCCTGCATCTCACCGAGGTCCGCTCGATGAGCTTCCCGAGCGGACACGCCATGGAGTCGGCGATCATCTACCTGACCCTGGCGGCGCTTGTGGCGCGTCTCGTCCAGTCTCGCGCGCTGCGTCTCTACTTCCTTGGGGTGGCAGCGTTCCTCACGCTGCTCGTGGGTGCGAGCCGCGTCTACCTCGGCGTCCACTACCCGAGCGACGTGCTGGCGGGATGGACCGCGGGGCTGGCGTGGGCTCTCCTGTGCTGGACGCTGGCCAGCTACCTGCAGCGTCGCGGGTCCGTAGAGCAGCCGAAGTAAGCCGCGTGGCCGGCGCGGAACGTGCATACCAGGCGGTCATGGGCATGGTGTGGCTCGCCCGTACCGCGGGGATCCTCGCCTGGCTCGGCTGCGCCCCGCTCGCGCCGGCCGACGAGCCCTCTGGCGTGCCGACGCCGGTCCGCCACCCTGAGGGCCTCGTCCACGGCTACCTGGCGCTGCGCACCCTGCAGGGCGAAACGCTGGCCGATGGAGACCTGCTGCAGAACGTGCGCGGAGACGACGTCACGAGCCGCCTCGTCTTCCATTTCAAGGACGGATCGATCCACGACGAGACCGCCGTCTTCAGCCAGCGGCGACACTTCCGCGTGCTGAGCTATCGGCTCACGCAGAAAGGTCCCGCCTTCCCGCGCGCCCTGCAGGTGTCGATCGACACGGCCAGCGGCGAGGTGACCGTCCAGCACACCGACGACGAGGGAAAAGAGAAGGTCGAGACCGACCGCCGGGAGCTTCCTGTCGACCTGGCGAACGGGCTGGTGCCGATCCTGCTGAAGAACGGCCGGTCCGAGTCGCCGCCGACGATGTCGTTCCTCGCCGCGACGCCCAAGCCTCGACTCGTCAAGCTCGAGGTCACGGCCAAAGGCGAGGAAGCGTTCGTGGTCGCGGGCAGCACACGCAAGGCGATTCACTACGTCGTGAAGGTCGAGATCGGTGGCCTCGCGGGAGTGGTCGCGGGACTGCTCGGCAAGCAGCCGCCCGACACCCACGTCTGGATCCAGGGCGGCGAGGCGCCTGGGTTCCTGAAATCCGAAGGGCCCCTTTATCCGGAGGGGCCGCCGTGGCGCATCGAGCTCACGAGCCCGAGCTGGCGCAAGGACGGCTCGTAGCCTTCCGAGACGGAAGCGCCGGGCGTACAATTTCCATAGATGAGCAGGCCGATCGACCGGCGCCAGGCGCTCCGGACGCTCGGAGCCCCGGCCGTCGTTCCGTTACTCGCGCCGTTTCATCCGTGGGTCCCGCGGCAGGAAGGCGGCTGGCAGCCGCAGCTTCTCCAGCCGTCCGAGGTCGAGGCGCTCGCGCAGCTCGCCGAGCGGATCATTCCCGAGACGGACACGCCCGGGGCCCGGCGCGCGCTCGTGCATCAGTACGTCGACTTCGTCCTGGCGCAGGGCGACGCCGCCAGGCGGGATGCGTTCCGTGCGGGCCTGGCGTGGCTCGATCGCCGCTGCAGCGCGCTCTTCGGCAAGCCGTTCGCCGAGCTCGACGCGGGGCGGCAGGACGAGCTGCTGAAGCGGCTCGCCGAGGGCGCGATGAGCGAAGAGGCGGCCGGAGTCACGTTCTTCGCCGCCGCGAAGCAGCTCACGATCGAGGGCTACTACCGCTCGGAGCCCGGGATGATGGAGGAGCTGCGCTTCCAGGGAAGGACGTTCCTGGCCGAGTTCCCGGGCTGCACGCACCCGGAGCACCGCAACTGGAAGATCGACGGATGAGCGCCGAGGTGGTCGTGATCGGCAGCGGCGCCTCCGGAGGGATGGCTGCCTACAACCTCACGCAGAAGGGCGTGAAGGTGCTGCTGCTCGACGCCGGCGAGGAATTCGACCGCCGCTTCTTCTGGACCCACACGCTGCCCTTCCAGGGCGACGGCCGCCTGCGCAAGGGGGACCGGCCGCCGCAGTTCTTCCTCGACACGAAGGAGCAGCCCTACCTCACGCCCGAGGGCCGGCCCTTCGAGCTCGTGCGCGTCTGGGGACGCGGCGGCAAGACGAACGTCTGGGGCCGCGTGAGCCTGCGCATGTCGGACATGGACTTCACCGCCGCCGACCGCGACGGCTGGGGCATCCCCTGGCCGATCCGCTACGCCGATCTCGCTCCCTACTACGACAAGGCCGAAGAGCTCATGGGGGTCTGCGGGGGCAGCGACGACTCCGACGCGCTGCCGGGCAGCGGCCACCTGATGCCCGCTCCCCCGCCCCGCTGCGGGGAGGTGTTCCTGCAGAAGGCCTGCGACAAGCTGCGGATCCCGATGGTCGCCGGCCGCCGCGCGAACTTCACCCGCCCGCACCGGGGCTTCGTGCCGTGTCACTACTGCGGCGCCTGCGGCGACGGCTGCGACACCGCCTCGTTCTTCAACTCGGCCGACCACCTGATCCCGCAAGCCCTCGAGACCGGAAACCTGGAGATCCAGTCGAACGCGGTGGTCGCGCGCATCCTGGTCGACGACCGCGGCCACGCGAGCGGCGTCCAGTACTTCGACCGGCGGACGGGCGCCGAGCGGCAGGTGAAGGCCCGCGTCGTGGTGCTGGGGGCCTCGGCGATGGACTCGACGCGGATCCTGCTCAACTCGAAGTCGACGCGGTTCCCGAACGGCCTGGGCAACGGGTCCGACCAGCTGGGACGCAACTTCTGCGAGCAGCTCATGGTCCACGTGAAGGGCTTCCTGCCCCAGCTCTACGGGCGCGGTTACTCGAACGACGACGGCATCGGCGGCGAGCACGTCTACGTGCCGCGCTTCAACCATCGCCCCGACCGGCCCAAGCCCGACTACCTGCGCGGCTTCGGCATCCAGTTCTGGAACACGGGAGCGCAGACGACGGGCGTCGACGTGGCGCGCGCGGTGCCGGGCTTCGGCGCGTCGTTCAAGGCCGAGGTGAAGAAGCGTTACCCGGCGCTCGTCTCGCTCCACCCGTTCGGCGAGGTGCTGCCGCGCCCGGAGAACCGGGTCACCGTCGACGAGAGCCGGACCGACCGCTACGGCGTTCCGCTGATGAAGGTCGACGTCCGGTTCGGCGACAACGAGCGCAAGATGCGCAAGCACATGTACGACACCTGCCAGGAGATCCTGGAGACGCTGCGCGCCGAGATCGTCCCGATCGACCGCGACACGAACGACACTCCGGGCTCGGCGATCCACGAGCACGGGACGTGTCGGATGGGCAAGGATAGGCGCACGTCGGTGCTGAACGCCTTCAACCAGATGCACGAAGTCGCCAACGTCTTCGTGGTCGACGGCTCGGCGTTCCCGAACTCGTCGGAGAAGAACCCGACGCTCAGCATCGTGGCGCTCTCGTGGCGCGCCACCGACTACCTCGCCGAAGAGCTGCGCAGCGGCCGCCTCTAGAGCACCCGTCGGGCCGTTTCTACAAAGGACGCGGGCGCGAGAGCGTCGATTCGCGCGCGCGGTGGTATTCGCGGCGGGACTCTCGTCACGAGGGCCTCCGGATCCCGTCACGAGGCCCTCGGATCCGCCGCTTCCGGCTGCCTGCCACGACGAGGGCACGCTTCCTGCAGCCCGGTAGCACGAACGGCCCGCGCTCTCGTGCGCGAGGTTACTCGGAAGGAGTGCGCATGCTGCCCATCGGAGACGATCGTTACGCGGGGGGCTCGGCACCTCTCGTCACCTGGGGACTTCTCGCCCTGAACGTGCTCGCCTTCTTCGTCGAGCTGAGCCAGCCGTCGGGCGGCGCGCTCCAGTCCTTCATCCAGGCGTGGGGAGTCGTGCCCCGTGAGTATTCCGCCGGCCGCGATCTGGCGCCGGACATCCCGCTCCCCTTCTGGTCGACCCTCTTCACCTCGATGTTCCTGCACGGGGGGTGGGCGCACCTCGGGGGCAACATGCTCTACCTCTGGATCTTCGGGGACAACCTGGAGAAGGCCATGGGCCGCGCTCGCTTCCTGGTCTTCTATCTCGTCTGCGGCGTCGCGGCCGGTGTGGCCCACATCGCCTTCAACTCGGGCTCGAGCGTCCCCACCGTCGGCGCCTCCGGCGCGATCAGCGGAATCCTTGGCGGATACCTGATGCTGTTCCCGAAGAACCGCGTGCGCGTGCTGACCCGAGGCGGCGTGGCCGCCGTTCCGGCCGCCTACATGTTGGGCTTCTGGATCCTGATCCAGCTGCTGAACGGAGCGGGCTCGTTCGCCAACACGCCCGAGACCTCGGGCGTCGCGTACCTCGCGCACATCGGCGGCTTCGTGGCGGGCCTCGTGCTCGTGAAGCTCTTCGCCGTCGGCCGGGTCGAGCGTCCGGCCTGGGCCTGAACGGCGCGCACGGTCTTCACCTCTCGGAGGCCACCGCAGACCTGTAGTCGCGGATCACCGGAGCCGCCAAAGCGACGACGGCAGCGGCAGCCACGGTCATCAGTCCGCCGAAGACGATCGACACCGTCACGCCCGTCGCGGCCGAGGCGAAGAGCGAGGCCACCAGGCCCGCCTCGATCTCGCCGAGCTGCGGCCCCCCGATGAAGAACATCATGTTGACTCCCGTCATGCGCCCGCGCATGCGGTCGGGCGTGAGCAGCTGTCGCAACGTCTGGCGGATCACCGTCGAGACGAGGTCCGCGAGGCCCGTGAACGCGAGGGCCACGAGCGTGAGCGTGTACGACCGCGACAGGCCGAACGCCACGGTCGCGAGGCCGTAGGCCGCGACGGCCCCGAGCAGCACGCGTCCCTGCCGCTCGGGCAGCGGACGCGCTGCGGCGTAGAGCGAGCCCAGGAACGCTCCCACCGCGGGCGCCGCCACGAGCGCCCCGTAGCCGGAAGGCCCGACGTGCAGCACCTGGTCGGCCACGATCGGCAGGAGCGACATGGCGCCGGCGAAGAACGTGGCGACGAAGTCGAGGCCCGTCGACCACACCATGACCGGTGTCGTCAGCACGAAGCGAAGTCCCTCTTTGAGCGCCGCGAGGGGAGGCTCGTGGTGCTCCCCTTCGGGCGCGTCCACCCGACCCGAGGTCCGCAGCGTCGCGAGCACTCCGATCACCCCGGCGAACGAGAGCGCGTTGAGCGCGTAGATGAGCGCGATCGGCCCTGTCCCGGCCGCGCTGCCGGCTCCAATCAGCAGCCCCGCCAGCGCGGGCCCGGCGATGAGCGCGGTCTGGAACATCGACAGGTTGAGCGCGAGCGCTCCCGGAAGGTTCGCGGGCGGAACGAGCCGTGGAATCAAGGCCTGGCGCGCCGGGTTGTCGAAAGCGCCGGCGGCGGCCCCCAGGGCGTTCAGGAGGTAGAGCGCGGGGAGCGTCTCGCGTCCCGAAAGCGTGAGGCCGAAGAGCGCGAGCGCGACGACGGTCATCCCGGACTGGGCGGCCAGCATCACGAGGCGACGGTCGCGGCGGTCGGCGACGACCCCGCCCCAGAGCGAAAAGAGCACGGTGGGCAGCGCGCGCGTCAGGCCGACGGCGCCCAGGGCGAGCGGCGAGCCGGTCAGGAGGTAGATGTGCCAGTGCAACGCCACCGACTGCATCTGGGACCCGACCTGCGAGACGAGCTGGGAAACCCAGACACGGCGGAACTCGCCGTGCCGCAACGCGTGATACGGCCGGGTCAACGCTACGCCGCCTCCTGCGCGTCACGGACTCCACGCAGTGAACGGATTTCGTACAAATGGACGCGCGCACCCTTGCGAAGAGCCATGAGAGCCTGGGGATCATAGAGGAAGTGGGATTGCATCGGCGAGAGGCCTGATAGGATGCGAGAGGCGGCCGCTCCTCCCACCGCCGTTACCGAGTCGGAGGCTTCCATGCATCGAACCGTTCGATACCTGCCACTCTTCGTGGTCTGTCTCGCGCTCTTCGCGGGCCACGCGGCCGCGCAGGTGCTGTGCCTTGCGCCGACAGGCGGGGACGACACGGCGCGGCTGCAGAACGCGCTCGCGACCTGCTCGCGCGCCACCACCGCCGACTGCAGCGTCGTACTCTGCGCGGGCGTCTTCCAGACCGGCATCCTGCGGGTCGAGGACTTTCGCGGGACGCTCCGCGGCGCGGGACCGCTGGCTACGACTCTGCGCGCGCTTCCCGA
>DATBSL010000050.1:0-24701 GCA_036559805.1 Vicinamibacteria bacterium | reverse complement strand
CCGCCTGATCCAGTTCGGGAAGCTGGGCGGCTTCCACTTCAACGACAGCAAGTACGGGGACGACGACCTCGACGCCGGCTCGATCAAGCCGTTCCAGCTCTTCCTGATCTTCAACGAGCTCGTCGACGCCCAGCTCGAGCGCGTGACTGGCTTCGACCCCGCGTACATGCTGGACCAGTCGCACAATGTGACCGACCCACTCGAGTCGCTGATGACGAGCGCGGCCGAGGTGGTGCGGGCCTACGTCCAGGCGCATCTCGTTAACCGGACGCAGCTGGCCGAAGCCCAGGAGGGCAACGACGCCCTTCTCGCGCTGCAGACGCTCAAGCAGGCCTTCCAGACCGACGTCGAGCCGATCCTGGCCATGGCGCGCTATCGGGCGGAAGGCGCCATCGATCCGGTCGGCGTCTATCGCGCGAGCGGCTACCGGCAGCGGGCCGCCGAGAAGCGGCCAGCTGCCTCGCGGGTCCAGGCTGGGATCGTGTAGCCTGCCCGCATGATCCGCAAGGCCTTCAGGATGTCGGTGCACCGGGACCGCCACGACGAGTACACGCGGCGGCACAACCCGATCTGGCCCGAGCTCGAGAGTACCCTGCTCGCCCACGGTGTGAGCAGCTACTCGATCTACCTGGATCCGGAGACGAGCGAGCTCTTCGCCTACGCCGAGATCGAGAGCGAGGAGCGCTGGGCGGCCGTCGCCTCGACGGACGTCTGCCAGCGATGGTGGCGGCACATGAAGGAGCTCATGCCGTCGAACCCCGACTCGAGCCCGGTCTCGGCCGAGCTGCGCGAGGTGTTCCACATCGAGGGCGGATCGTAGGCGGCCGGGCGACCGATCCTAATTCACGGCGCGGGCGTCGAGTTCGTAGAACGTGTAGCGCAGGCTCCACTGCTGCTGTCCGCCCGGATCGACCCGCAGCGCCACGTACGGCTCCGGGCAGAGCGTCTTGCGGATCGACCAGAAGACGAGCTTCGCGAGCGGCCGGTCGCCCTCGATCCGCACGCCCGCGCCGGCACGGGCATGCTCGATCCGGATGTCGTAGTCGCGGGCCGAGGGCCCGAAGCCGGCGAGCTCAGTGAAGAGGCTCTCGCCCGGCTGCAGCTCGCGGAGGTACGCGAGCTCCCGGCCCCGGACCTCCGCCAGCCCGCGCAGGTCGCTGCCGGCCTTCGGCTCGAACACGAAACGGACGCGCGCGTCGGGGCCCGTGGGCATGCCGTCGATCACGAAGAAGTTGTGGTTGTACTGCGAGGTCTCGATCGGCTTCGTGCCCGTGTTGCGCAGCGAGTGCTCGATCGTCATGACCGGGGCCTTGTCCAGGAGCCTGACTGTCTTGCGATAGTCGTACGCGTAGCCGGCGCCGTCCCGCAGCTCGTGCCTGAACTCGATCCGGTCACGCTCGGCCTTCACGGTCCACTTCCCGGGATCGACGATCTCGTAGGTGCGGAAGCGCTCGTACGGCTTGTCCTCCGGCTTGCGCACGACGCCCACGCCGATCCGGACGAAGGTCCCGCCCGGTGCCGCCTCCGCGTAGCCCAGGCTCGAGTCGCCGGTGAGGAACTCCTCGACGGGGCCCATGATCGCGTCGTGCAGCTTCGGGTCGTAGCGCTCGAACCATTGGCCCGCGTACTCGTGACCGAGCGCGCGCAGGCTGTAGGTGTTCCCCGACCAGTCGAAGCGGGTGCCGCGGTAGTAGCCGCGCTCGGCGTCCGGCAGGTAGAACCTCGCCGTGACGACGCCGTTCGAGATCTCCGCCTGGGGGAAACCCGCCGGGGCGAGCGCCGCCGCGAGGAGCCACGCGACTCGGGCTGTCGGCAATCGCTCCCGCTCCTAGACGTTGTAGGTGGAGGCCGAGGTGGTGCCGCCGCGGCCGGTCCAGTTGGTGTGGAAGAACTGGCCGCGCGGCTTGTCGACGCGCTCGTAGGTGTGCGCCCCGAAGTAGTCGCGCTGCGCCTGCAGCAGGTTCGCGGGCAGCCGCGCCGCGCGGTAGCCGTCGAAGTAGGCGAGCGCCGTCATGAAGGCCGGCACGGGCACGCCGTTCACGGCCGCCGCAGCCACCACGCGCCGCCAGGCGGCCTGGCTTGCCTCCACCTTGTCGCGGAAGAACGGGTCGAGCAGCAGGTTGCCGAGCTCGGGGTTCTTGTCGAAGGCCTTCTTGATGTCGCCCAGGAACGCCGAGCGGATGATGCAGCCGCCGCGCCACATGAGCGCGACGCCGCCGTAGTTGAGGTGCCAGCCGCGCTCCTCGGCCGCGGCCTGCATCAGCGTGTAGCCCTGGGCGTAGGAGACGATCTTCGACGCGAAGAGCGCCTGCCGGATGTCCTCGACGAAGGCCTTGCGGTCCCCCTCGAACTTCGGCGTGGGCCCACTCAGCACCTTCGACGCCGCGACGCGCTCCTCCTTGATCGCCGAGAGGCAGCGCGAGAAGACGGCCTCGCCGATCAGCGTCAGCGGGATGCCGAGCTCGAGCGCCTCGACGCCGGTCCACTTGCCGGTGCCCTTCTGGCCCGCGGTGTCGAGGATCCGATCCACGAGCGGCGTCCCGTCGGGCTCCTTGTAAGCCAGGATGTCGCGCGTGATCTCGACGAGGTAGCTGTCGAGCTCGCCCTTGTTCCACTCGGCGAAGACCTGGTGCATCTCGTCCGCGGACATGCCGACGAGGCGGCGCAGCAGGTCGTAGGCCTCGCAGATGAGCTGCATGTCGCCGTACTCGATGCCGTTGTGGACCATCTTCACGAAGTGGCCGGCGCCGTTCTCACCTACCCAGTCGCAGCAGGGCGTGCCGTCCTCGGTCTTCGCGGCGATCGCCTGAAAGATCGGCTTGACGTGCGGCCAGGCCGCGGGCGAGCCGCCCGGCATGATCGACGGGCCCGTGAGGGCGCCTTCCTCGCCGCCCGAGACGCCGGTCCCGACGTAGAGCAGGCCCCTGGCCTCGACCATCGCGGCGCGGCGCATCGTGTCGGGGTAGTGCGTGTTGCCGCCGTCGATCAGGATGTCGCCGGCCTCGACGAGCGGCAGCAGCTGGGCGATCAGGTCGTCGACGGCCTTGCCCGCCTTGATCATCATCATGACCTTGCGCGGCCGTTTGAGCGCCTTCACGAGATCCTCGAGCGAGTGCGTCCCGACGATCTTCTTGCCCTTCGCGCGGCCGTTCACGAAGTCGTCGACCTTGGAGGTGGTGCGGTTGAAGCACGCGACCGTGAAGCCGCGGCTCTCCATGTTGAGAATCAGGTTCTCCCCCATCACGGCGAGGCCCACGAGGCCGATGTCTGCCTGGCTCATCTCACTTGATCTCCCAAAGACTTGATTTCTAGCGCTGGATCCGCGCCGAGCCGCCCTTGGCGAAGGACCGGACCTGCTCGAGCGTCGCCATCGTGGTGTCGCCGGGGAACGTTGTGAGCAGGGCGCCGTGCGCCCAGCCGAGCTTGAGCGCCTCCTCGGGCTCGGCCCCCGTCAGCAGCCCGTAGAAGAAGCCCGAAGCGAAGCCGTCGCCCCCCCCCACCCGGTCGAGCACGTCCAGCTCGGCGGTTGGCGCCGTGAAGGTCTTGCCGTCGATCCAGGCGACGGCGCCCCAGGAGTGGCGGCTCGTGGAGTGCACCTCGCGCAGCGTGGTCGCGACGATCTTCACGCGCGGGTGCTTCTTCACCACCGCGTCGATCATGCCGAAGAAGGTGGACGGGTCGAGCTTCGACTTGGCGGCCACCTCGGGGCCCGGGATGCCCAGCCCTTTCTGGAGGTCCTCCTCGTTGCCGACCAGGACGTCCACGTTCTCGACGATCTTCGCCACCGTCTCGACCGCGCGCTCAGCGCCGACCGAGATCTTCCAGAGCTTCTCGCGGAAGTTGAGGTCGAACGAGCACACGGCGCCCGCGGCCTTGGCGGCTTTCATGCCCTCGACGATCACGTCGGGCGTCGTCGGCGAGAGTGCCGCGAAGATGCCGCCGCTGTGGAACCAGCGTACCCCGCCCGCGAAGATCGCCTTCCAGTCGAAGTCGCCGGGCTTCAGCAGGCCAGCCGCCTCGTTCGAGCGGTTGTAGAAGACCACGGGCGCGCGCACGCCGAAGCCCTGGTCGGAGTAGACGGTCGCCATGTTCGGGCCGCGCACGCCGTCGTGCGCGAAGCGCTTGTAGAAGGGCTGGACGCCCATCGCCCGGACGCGCTCGGCGATCAGGTCGCCGACCGGGTAGTCCACCATCGCGCTCGCGATCCCGGTCTTGAGCCCGAAGCAGTCGGCCAGGTTGGCGGCGCAGTTGAACTCGCCGCCGCTCACGTGGATCTGGCAGCCGTGGGCCTTGCGGAACGGGATGATGCCTGGGTCGAGGCGGTGCACGAGCGCCCCGAGCGAGACGAAGTCGAGGGCGCCGGCGGCCTTGATGTCGAGTCCGTGCTTCATGCGGTTCTCCCTGATGGCTTCACGCGGTAGAGCATCTCGCCGGCGCGGGGAACGACGAGCGTGCCGGGCTCGCGGGCCCACGCGTCCGCGTCGACCGTCGCCGGGTCGAGGTAGCCGAGGTTGATCTTCCGGACGAGCTCGGGCGGGATCCCCGTCGCGAGCGTGACGCGGATGCGCGGCGTCTCGACGCCGCTCGCGGGATCGAAGCGGCCCTGGCCCTTCACGTGCGTCGAGTGGGCCAGGATCCCGCCGGGAACGTGCTTGAAGCGGTCCCACTGCTTCAGGAAGTAGTCCTTGCAGTGGTAGCCGACCTCCTCGATCAAGCGGCCGTGCGTGTGGCTCACCTCGCGCACGTGAGGCGCGTGGATCACGACCTCGCCGCCGTCAACGATCGCGGGCTCGAGCTTGTACATGCCCTTGCCGGCCACCCACAGGTCGTCGTACATCGGCGGCATCACGGAGAGCGCGCGCGTCACGGGCTCGTCGAGCCAGACGACGTGCCGCTTCGACGACAGCGCGGCGGCCTCCGACCACGCCTCGTCGACGGGCCCGCAGTAGAGCCCCGCGACGCCGTCGTGCAGAACCACCGGCGCCAGCAGCGACAGCGGCCGGTCGAGCAGGCGCGCCGCGCGGTCGATCACGGCCCGCACCGGCGTCGCCTTCGTGCCGATCACCTCGTAGTTCGTGATGAGCGCCCCCAGCCAGTGGGTGAAGTGGATGATCTCGGGCCCCGCGATACCGGGGAACAGGTACTTCGTGCCGCCCGAGAACCCGACGACCTCGTGCGGGAAGACCGGCCCGCACACGAGCACGTGGTCGTACTCGAGCGGCAGCCGGTTCAACACGACGTTCACGTCCTGGCTGAGGCGGCCCTGCGTCAGCTCCTCGATCTCGCGCGCCGGAATCGTCCCGAGTGTCGCGAAGCTCGCCGGGTCGTCCCAGCGGTGGTTGAAGATCCGACGCTCCCCCGCCTTTCCGTCCGTCACGGTCCGACCGACGAGCTTCGAGAGCTGCGCATCGCTCATCGGCGCGTGCGTCCCGAGCGCCACGAGGAAGTCGAGCGCCCGCGCTCGCGGCCCGACCGCCTCGTCGAGGACGTCGAAGACGAGCGGCATCGGCATGGTGCGCGTGCCGTCGGGGATCAGCACCAGCACCCGCTTGTCGTCGAAAGGAAGCTGCGCGAGGCCCTGCCGCGCGACGTCACGGACCTCCGTTTCGGACAGAAAGCCCGTGTCCAGCCCACGACCGACGACCGAGGACGCGACGCCCGTTGTCATCGCGCGAATGGCTGCAGGTGTCTCACGAAATGCCGTTCCAGGTTGTCCGCGTAGGCTTCCGGATTCCCGCGGAGCAGGCCGAACAGCCTGTCCTTGAAGCGCAGGGTTCCGTCCGGGTTCGTTTCCTTGAGCACCGACCCGAACGTCACGTGCAGGATCTCCCGCGCGTGGAAGTGCTCGAGCAGAGCAGGCAGCTCCGCTTCCTTCACCTCGGCCGCGCCAGGCGCCTTCGCGACTTCGGCCGACACGTGGTAGGTCGCCTTGTCGGTGTCGTAGCGCTCGCGCCCGAAGGCGTAGATCGAGCGGAACATCGCGGGGTCGAGGGCCGCGATCGTGCGCAGCGCCTCGAGGTAGCTCGTGCCCGCCGTCTTCAGGTGCACGAGGCCCTTGGCGAGGCGCGCCGCGATCGGGTACACGCTGAACTTGTCCGAGCCCGAGTGCAGGCTCAGCTTGTACGGACCGAAGTGGCGGGCGATCGCGGCGTGCGCGGCGACGTCGGTCTCGAGCTCGTCCAGGTCCCCGATGTAGTCGACGCCTTTCTCGAAGCGCCCGACGAAGCGGGGCGCGAGGCTCACCCAGGCGACGCCGAGCCGCTTCAGCTCGCTCGCGACCCAGTAGTGCTCGGCCGGCGTCGTCGGCGTGTCGGTCTCGTCCACGGAGACCTCGAGCTCGACCGGCCGCGCGCCCGCCGCCTTCATGAGGTGGCGCGACATCTTCGCGACGTGAGAGACCGCCTTGCCGTACTTCGCCGCCGCGCGCAGCGTGACGGCCTCGTCGAACGCGATCTTCAGGTGCTCGACCGCGAACCGCTGGCCGACGTAGCGCTGGCGCAGCGCGGCCTCGCTGTCCTCGAGCTCGGCCCACGGCAGCCCGGCCACCTTCCCGCGCAGCGTCGCCACGTCGTCCGTGTCGGCGGCCGAGTCGACGTGCGCGCTCGGGTCGATCGTGAACATCGAGAAGCCCACCGCGAGCGTCGCGTCGATGTCCTCGAAGGTCTTCAGGTGGTCGGCGTCGCCGCCGGTGCCTTCCTTCCAGCCCTCGCCGAACATGCCCCAGGTCGCGTCGTCCATCACCTGGATCGGCGTGCGGTTGGTGCGAGCCATCTCGCGGATCGACTGCTGCGGAAAGATCGGCGCGATGCCGCCGCCCACGCGGCGCACGGCGCGCACGTGGCCCGGCGTCGCCAGGCCGAGCCGGTCGCCGAGGCCGGCGGAGGTCTGCGTGCCGAGCGGCCGCGGGCGCAGCCACTCGAGACGCGCGCGCAGCGCCGCGGCGTTCCGCGGCGACAACGGGCCGACGAGGACGCCCTCGCTCCTGTCGCCTTCGAAGTCGGCGAAGACCGACTCGGCGCCCGAGCGCGGCGCGATGACGAGCTTCGCGGCGTGTCCCTCGCGGGCGAGCGCCCACTCGGCCGACGCGGCCTCCACCTTCGACGCGTCGACCCACTGCAGGTTCAGCGTGCTCAGTCGTGCGCTCACGGCTCACCTTCCTTGAGTGGGCTCCCTGTCCGGCGGTCCCCAAGCATAGGTTCGAAGAGACCCGGCGTCAATCGGTGGTCTGACCGCCAATGCTTGACAGGCAGCATGGACGGGAAGTAGAACTCCGCTGGCTCCACAGGCGAGGTGAATGGTATGACCAGTTGCTCGGCGATCCGCGCCGCCGTTCCAGCAGCGCTGCTGTGCGCGGCCCAGGCACTGGCGCAGGACGCCCCGCTCGTCGAGATCCGCGAGGTCCAGGGAGCGAAGCGCGTCGAGGTGAGCGTGGCGGGCCGGCCGTTCACCGCGTACGTGTGGCCCGATCGGCTGATGAAGCCGGTCCTCTACCCGATCCGGACGGCGCGCGGCACGCTCGTGACGCGGGGTTTTCCACTCGACCCGCGCCCCGGAGAGCGCGTCGACCACCCGCACCACGTGGGGCTCTGGTTCAACTACGGCGACGTGAACGGCGTCGACTTCTGGAACAACTCGGAAGCGCTTGCCCCTGCCGAGCAGGCGAAGATGGGCCGCATCCACCACAAAGGCGTCGTGAGCGCGACCGGCGGAGCGGGCCGGGGCGAGCTCGTCGTCACGTCCGACTGGCGCATGCCCGACGGCTCCACGGCGCTGCGCGAGCGCACCCGCTTCGTCTTCCACGCCGACGCCGAGACTCGCGGCATCGAGCGGACGACCGAGCTCGTCGCCGGCGAGCGCGAGGTTCGCTTCGCGGACAACAAGGAAGGAGTCCTCGGCCTGCGCGTCGCGCGAGCGCTCGAGGAGCCCAGCGACAAGCCGGAGCTCTTCACCGACGCCGCGGGCAAGCCCACGGCGGTGCCCGTGCTCGACAACGCCGGCGTCAACGGGAAGTACACGAGCAGCGAGGGCATCGAGGGGGCCGCCGTATGGGGCACGCGCGGGCGCTGGATGGCGCTCGCGGGGCGCGTCGCGGACGAGGACGTCGTCCTGCTGATGGTCGACCACCCGAAGAACCCCGGCTACCCCACCTACTGGCACGCACGAGGCTACGGACTCTTCGCCGCGAACCCGCTCGGCCAGGCGGCCCTCAGCAACGGGAAGGAAACGCTGAACTTCACCCTTGCGGCCGGCGCGACTGCCACGTTTCGGCACAGGCTCGTCGTGTTGCCCGGCCCCTTCTCTCGCGCGCGCGCCGAGCAGGCGGCCGCGGGGTTCGCGAAGTAGCGTGGCGCTGCAGGCGGGCTTCGTCGGCTGCGGCAACATCACCGACACCCACGTCCGCGCGGCCCGCGAGGCGGGGCTCGGGATCGCCGCCTTCCAGGGCCGGGACCCGGCCAAGGCCGCCGCGATGGCCGCGCGCTACGGCGGCCGCGCCTACGAGAGCTACGAGGAGTTCCTGGGCCACCGCCCGATGGACCTCGTGGTGATCGGCACGCCCTCGGCGCTCCACGCCGAGGAAGGCATCGCCGCGGCCGAGCGCTCGCTGCACGTGCTCGTCGAGAAGCCGATCGACGTGACGCTCGAGAAAGGCCAGGCCCTGGTGGCCGCCGCCGACCGCGCCGGTGTCAAGCTCGGCGTGCTGTTCCAGGACCGGCTGAAGCCCGATCTCGTGCGGCTGCGCGAGTTCATCGCCGGGGGCGGGCTCGGGAAGGTCCTGCTCGCCTCCGCCCGCGTCAAGTGGCACCGGCCGCCCGAGTACTACTCCGGCTCGCGCTGGCGTGGCCGGCGCGCGCTCGACGGCGGTGCCGCGCTCATCAACCAGGGCGTCCACACGGTCGACCTGCTGCTGTGGCTGCTCGGGGACGTGACGCGCGTGAAAGGCGTCACCGCCACGTCGCTCCACGCGATCGAGAGCGAGGACATAGCGCTCGCGCTCCTCGAGTTCGCCTCGGGGGCCCGGGCGACGCTCGAGGCGACGACCGCGGCGTGGCCGGGCTACCCGCGCCGCGTCGAGATCAGCGGCACCGAGGGAACGGTCGTCGTGGAAGGCGACCTCGTGGTGGCCGCCGACCTGCGGCAGCCAGCGCTGGGGCTCGTCTCGTCGGGCAGCGAAGGCGCCGCGAGCGCCAGCAGCGCGACCGTCGCCGACGCGACGCCGCACCGGCGCATGATCGAGGACTTCGTACGCGCCATCGAGACGAAGGGAACCCCCGTCTGCGACGGGCGGGAGGGCCTGCGCAGCGTGGCGGTCGTCGAAGCCGTCTACCGGGCCGCCCGCGAGGGCGGGGTGAGCCTCGCGTGACGCCGTCGCGAGCCGCGGCGGCGCCCGAGGTCAAGGGCACGCGCGACCTCGCGCAGGAGCTGGGCGTCAGCCGCCCGAGCGTGCGCTCGGGCCTCGAGGCCCTCGAGTCGATGGGCGTCGTCGTGTCGCGCCGGGGAGCGGGCACGTTCATCGCGGACGGGCCGCCGGTGCTCGGCACCGAGCCGCTCAGCCTGCTCGCCTCGCTCCACCGCCTGACCGCGGGCGAGATGTTCGAGGCGCGTCTCGTGCTCGAGGTGGGTGTCGCGGGGCTCGCCGCGCGCCACGCGAGCGCCGAGGCGCTGGCGACGATGGCCGACGAGGTGAGCGAGATGTTCGCCTCGCTCGACGACCCGAAGGCCTTCCTGGTGCACGACGTGCGCTTCCACCGCGCGATCGCGGCGGGTTGCGGCAACCGCGTGCTGGCGGCGCTCATGGAGATGGTGTCGGCGCAGTTCTACGAGCTGCGCAAGCAGACGATCGGCCGCGCGCGCGACCTGCGCGAGTCGGCGGAGATGCACCGCCGCGTCTACCGCGCGATCAAGGCGCGCGACCGCCAGGCCACGCAGGCGGCGATGGCCGAGCACCTCGAGGCGGCGCGCCACGCCCAGACGCTCGAGACCCACGGGCGCGACTCGGACTAGGAGACCCGCCGACATGGGCCATCCCTCGCTGGACCTCGCCGGACGCGTGGCGGTCGTGACGGGCGGGACCGCCGGCATCGGCCGCGCGCTCTCGCTCGGGCTGGCCGACGCGGGAGCCGACGTCGTCGCTTTCGCGCGCACCGCCGAGGCCGTGGACAAGACGGCGGCGGAGATCGAAGCGCGCGGCCGGCGCACGATCCGCGCCACCGCCGACGTCACCGACCGCGCGTCGCTCGAGCAGGCGCGGGACGCGACGCTCGCCGCGTTCGGGAAGATCGATGTGCTCGTCAACTGCGCGGGGCGCATCAAGCGCACGCCCGTGCTCGAGCTGTCCGAGGAGGAGTGGAGCGGGATCCTGGAGACGAACCTGACCGGAACGCTGCGCGCCTGCCAGGTGTTCGCTTCCCCGATGCTCGAGCGCGGCAGCGGCCGGATCGTCAACATCGCCTCGCTCAACTCCTTCGTCTCCTTCTTCGAGGTGGCGGCGTACGCCGCGAGCAAGGCCGGCGTCGCGGGGCTCACGCGCTCGCTGGCCGTCGAGTGGGGCCCGCGCGGCGTGCTGGTGAACGCGATCGCGCCGGGCGTCTTCCGAACCGCGCTCAACGCGCAGCTGCTCGACGGCACCGAGCGCGGCAAGGAGCTTCGGATGCGGACGCCGCTCAAGCGCTTCGGCCAGGTGGAAGAGCTCCAGGGAGCGTGTATCTTCCTTGCCTCGGACGCGGCGAGCTTCGTGAACGGCCAGGTGATCGCCGTCGACGGCGGTTTCCTGGCGAGCGGCGTGAACCAGTAGCCGACCCGGGGCCGCCCGCACGCGGCCGAACGGCATCAGGAGGGCGAGATGGCCGAGACGACGGCGACCGCGCAGACCGGCGCGCGCGTGGGCTACTTCCGCTGGGTGGTGTGCGGGCTGCTCTTCCTCGGCACCACCGTCAACTACGTCGACCGCCAGGTGCTCGGCCTGCTCGCCCCCGACCTGCGGCGGATCATCGGCTGGAACGACGTCCAGTACGGCTACATCGTGACCGCCTTCTCGGGCGCCTACGCGATCGGCCTGCTGCTCTCGGGGCGTCTGCTCGACAAGATCGGCACCAAGCTCGGCTACGCCGCGGCGCTCGTGTTCTGGAGCGTGGCCGCGATGGCCCACGCGCTCGCGCGCACCCCGTTCGGCTTCGGCGCCGCACGCTTCGCGCTCGGGCTCGGCGAGGCCGCCAACTTCCCCGCCGCGATCAAGTCGGTGGCCGAGTGGTTCCCGAAGAAGGAGCGCGCCTTCGCCACGGGCATCTTCAACGCCGGGACCAACGTCGGCGCGCTCGTAGCGCCTCTCGTCGTGCCCTGGCTGGCGCTCACGTTTTCGTGGCAGTGGGCGTTCATCATGACGGGCGCTTTCGGCTTCAGCTGGCTGATCCTGTGGTTCTGGCTCTACGACCCGCCCGAGAAGAGCCGCTTCCTGACGAAGCCGGAGTTCGACTACATCCGCAGCGACCCCGCCGAGGCCCCGGTCGAGGTCCCGTGGCTGAGCCTCGCGCGCCACCGCCAGACCTGGGCCTTCGCGCTCGGCAAGTTCATGACCGACCCGATCTGGTGGTTCTACCTGTACTGGGTCCCGAGCTTCCTCAACCAGAAGTTCGGCGTCACGCTGCAGAAGATGGGTCCGCCGCTCGTCGTGATCTACCTGATCGCCGACTTCGGCTCGATAGGCGGGGGCTGGCTCTCGTCGGCTCTGATCAAGCGCGGCTGGGCGATCAACCGCGCGCGCAAGACGACCATGCTGTGCATGGCCTTGTGCGTGATGCCGATCGTGCTCGCGGCGACCGTCGACGACATGTGGACCGCGGTGCTGCTGCTCGGCCTCGCCTGCGCCGCGCACCAGGGCTGGTCGGCCAACATGTTCACGATCGCCTCCGACATGTTCCCGCGGCGCGCCGTGGGCTCGGTGGTCGGCTTCGGCGGCATGATGGGGGCCATCGGCGGGATGCTGATCGCCACCGCCACCGGCTGGATCCTGCAGCTCACCGGCAGCTACCACGTGCTGTTCGTGCTCGCGGGCTGCACCTACCTGGCGGCGCTGGTCGTGATCCACCTGCTGGTTCCGCGGCTGGAGCCGGCCCGGCTCGAGGAGGCCAAGGCATGAGGCCGTTCGTCCACGACGACTTCCTGCTCGAGAGCGAGACCGCCCGCGAGCTCTACCACGGCGCGGCGAAGGACCTGCCGATCGTCGACTACCACTGCCACCTCTCGCCGGAGCTGATGGCGAACGACCACCGCTTCCGCTCGATCACCGAGATCTGGCTCGAGGGCGACCACTACAAGTGGCGCGCGATGCGCACCAACGGCGTGGCCGAGCCGCTCTGCTCGGGCGACGCCTCGGACTTCGACAAGTTCGAGGCCTGGGCGCGCACGGTGCCCGAGACGCTCGGCAACCCGCTCTACCACTGGACCGCGATGGAGCTGCGGCGGCCGTTCGGGATCGACACGCCGCTCTCGGCCGCGAGCGCGCGCGACGTGTTCGCGCACTGCAACGAGAAGCTGAAGCAGGACGGCTTCACCACCATGGGCCTGCTCGCGCAGTTCAAGGTGGCCGTCGTGTGCAGCACCGACGACCCCGTCGACTCGCTCGCGCCTCACGCACGGCTCGCCGCGCGCAAGGACCCCGAGACGCAGGTCTACCCTACCTGGCGGCCCGACAAGGCGGTGATGGTCGAGGACCTCACGGCCTGGACGGCGTGGCTCGAGAAGCTGGAGGCGGCCTCGGGCGTGTCGATCGGCACCTGGGAGTCCCTGCTCGAGGCGCTCGAGAAGCGCCACGCCTTCTTTCACGAGAGCGGCTGCCGCGCCTCGGACCACGGCCTCGAGCGGATCGACGCGGAGCCCTGCACCGACGCCGAGGCCGCCGAGCTCTTCTCCCGGCTGCGCAAGGGACGCCCGCTCCAGGCCGGCGAGGCCAGCACGTTCCGCGCGGCGCTCTTGCACCGGCTGGCGCTCCTCGACCACGCGCGCGGCTGGGTCCAGCAGTTCCACGTCGGCGCGATGCGCAACAACAACACCCGCATGCGCCGCCAGATCGGGCCGGACACCGGCTACGACTCGATCGGCGACTTCGAGCAGGCGCGCCCGCTCGCGCGCTTCCTCGACAGGCTCGACGAGGGCGACCAGCTCGCCAAGACGATCCTGTACAACCTCAACCCCGGCGACAACGAGCTGATGGCGACCATGATCGGCAACTTCCAGGACGGCAGCGTCCCCGGCAAGCTCCAGTGGGGCTCGGCCTGGTGGTTCCTCGACCAGCTCGACGGGATGGAGGCGCAGATCCGCGTGCTCGCGAACATGGGCCTGCTGTCGCGCTTCGTCGGCATGATTACCGACTCGCGCAGCTTCCTGTCCTACTCGCGCCACGACTACTTCCGGCGCCTGCTCTGCAACATGCTCGGCGAGGACGTGCGGCGCGGGCGCCTGCCCGACGACCGCAAGGCGCTCTCGGGGCTGGTCGCGAACGTGAGCTTCTACAACGCTCGCGACTACTTCGGCTTCCCGCTCGGCAAGGCCGCGGGCGAGCACGCCCGCGCGCCGCGGCGGTCCTGAACCCACCGAGGTCGCGACGTCATAGGCTGAACTTCAGCTGGTACGCGATCCCGAAGCACGCAAACCCGAGGCCGACGATCGTGGCCGCGACGAGCGCGAGCACCGGTGCCATGCGGCGGTCCGACTCGGGCACCTGCCGGCGCGGAAACGAGCGCAGGAAGAGGGCGTAGGCCAGCGCGCCCAGGAGCGTTCCAGCGACGACGTCGAGGACGTAGTGCTGCTTCGAGAACAGAGTGGACGCTGCCACGAGCGAGGCACCGACGACCGCGCCCTTCCCGAGCTCGCGATGGACGCGATAGCAGGCGAGAGCGGATACGAACGAGTGAGCGACGTGGAGCGAAGGAAAGCAGTTGTACGGCGGATCGGCCGCGTAGAGGAACCGTAAGCCCCACGCGGCGAACCCCTCGCCGAGCACCTCCTCGGGCCGCGGCGCGACCGTCGGGTAAGACACGAACCCGACGTACGCGGCGATCCACACGAACAGATAGGCCGCGACGGTTCGGCGGATGAGCTCGTCTTGCCTCACGACCAGCACCGGAAGAATGATCAGGAAGAGGTAGAGCGTTCCGTAGACGAGCGCCCAGGCCGGCTGGAGCGGCACCAACCGATCGAGGGCGATCTCCGGCACGTGCGGCGTTTGGGCAGGGAACAAGCCCGGAATGAAGACGTACAAAGGGACCAGGCTCACGAGTACGACCATGGGGATGGTCACCGGATACGGCCGCCGGAACGACTCGGCGACCAGGCTCCACTTGAAGCTCATGTCGCCCCCCCCCGAGCTAGCGCGAGCCGGGTGTCGCCGCCTTCACGAACGCCACCGACCTCTCGAGCGCGTCGAGCGCGCCCGCGAGCAGGGCCTCCCCGCGCGGCAGGTCCGGGCGCGTCTGCCCCTGGGGGCCGAGCACGAAGTCGTGGTAGCCGTGCTCGTAGACGTCCATGCGTACGGACTTGCCGGCCTGCTGGAGCTGGTCGTGGAGCGTCGTGGCGAGGGGCAGCAGGCCGTCCTCGGTGCCTACCAGGATCAGCACCGGCGTCCGGATCGTCCGGACGTTGGCGTCGGCGACGGCGGGGTCCGGCTTCAGCGTCGACCAGTCGGGCCGCGCCGTGCCGGCGGGCCGCTGCATTCCCAGGAACCAGATCGGCGCCGGGGCGCCCAGGATGGCTGCGTGGACCTCTGGCTCCTTCGAGATCAGGAAGGCGACGAGGTTGCCGCCGAGGCTCACGCCGTAGAGGCTGACGCGCGCTGGGTTCACGTAGGGCAGCGCCTTCACGAACGCCACCACTGCGAGGCCGTCGTCGATGGCCGTGGCGCTACTGCCGGTGGACGGCACGTTCATCGCGTTCCAGTCGCCGCCGCGATAGTCGCCCACCACGACCACGAAGCCCTCCTGCAGGAAGCGCTCCCAGACGGGACCGCCCGTCTCGCCGCGCGACCAGCCGGAGATCTGCTCCATGCCGCGGCCACCGGGCGCGCCGTGGAAGATGACGATCGCGGGAAACGGCCCGTCGCCCTTGGGCTTGCGGATCGCTGTCGCGACGTAGGCGCCGTCCTTCGACTTCACGTAGGTCTGCTGCAGCGGGGACTCGGCCTCGCTCACGACGCGCAGGTACTTCTCGTGCGGCACGGGATCGGGCGAGCCGCCGTGCGTGTGCACGTCGGCGCGGGCGATGGCGGGAAGCACGACCACGAGCGCGGACAGGAGTCGCTTCATGCGAGCCAGTATTCCCGAAACGCACGAAGCGTCAACGGCCGCGGTTGCTCTAGAATCCGCCGGACCGCCACAGCCACAGGAGAGACTGGATGAAGCTCTGGAAGAAGATCACCCTGTCCGTGCTCGTGCTGCTGCTGCTCGTGATCGCCGTCGGGATCCAGGCGGTCGTGGGCTGGCGCGCGCTCGTCCTGGGCCCGAAGGCGCGCCCGCTCACCGCACTCAAGATCGAGGCGACGCCCGAGCGGCTGGAGCGGGGCCGCTACCTGGCCGAGGCGCGTCACGGCTGCGTCTTCTGCCACAGCGAGCGCGACTGGAAGGCGCCGGGCGCGCCGCCGCGCGAGGACCGCCTCGGGGCCGGTGTCGTCTGGGAGGCGGAAGGGATGCCTTGGCTCACGGCGCCAAACATCACTCCCGACGAGACCGGGATCGGCCGCGCGAGCGACGACGCGATCATCCGCGCGATGCGCGAGGGCATCGGGCTCGACGGGCGCGCGATCTTCGCGCTCATGCCCTATGCGGACTTCCGCCGCATCCCCGACGAGGACGCAGCCTCGATCGTGGTGTACCTGCGGTCGCTCAAGCCGATCCGGAACGCGCTGCCGAAGAGCCGGCTGCCCTTCCCGCTCGGGTTGATCATGCGCGGCGTGCCGCAGCCGGTCGACGGCCCCGTGCCGGCGCCCGACCTGTCGACGCCCGAGAAGCGCGGCGAGTACGTGCTGCGCACGTCGGCCTGCCACCACTGCCACACGCCGATGGACGATCGGGGCCAGTTCAAGACGGCGCTCGACATGGCGGGCGGCAACCCGTTCCCCTCGCCGCAGGGAACGATCGCCGCGACCAACCTCACGATGGATCCGACCGGCATCGGCAACTACGACGAGGCCACGTTCGTCACGGTGATGAAAACCGGCAAGTTCGGCACGCTGCACCCGATGATGCCGTGGACCATGTACCAGAACATGCACGAGGACGAGATGAAGGCGATGTTCGCCTACCTGAAGACGCTCAAGCCCGTGAGCCACGTCGTGGCGAACGGCCCCAACCCGACGCCTTGCAAGGTGTGCGGGCTCGCGCACGGGGCCGGAGACAAGAACGGGAGCTGAAGCTCAGCGGGCCGGGCCTCCGCGCGCGTATCTCTCCCTGAACGTCGGCACCAGGTAGTCGGAAAACGCGGTGGCTTCGTCGTAGCGCGGCGCGAAGCCCCAGTCGCGGCGCGCGGCCGTGTCGTCGACGTCGGCGGGCCAGGAGTCCACGATCTGCTGGCGCTTCAGGTGCGGGGCGAACGTGATGTCCGCGCCCGGGAAGGCCGCCAGCACGCGCGCACGGATCTCGTCGGCCGAGGGATTGAACGCGCCCACGTTGTAGACGCTGCGGGTGAGCGCCTCGCGCGGCGCCGCGGCCAGCTTCAGCAACGCGTCCACGGCGTCGGGCATCGCCAGGAACGGGATGCGCGTGTCGGGCCGCACGAAACAGGCGTAGGCCTCGCCCTGCGCGGCCGCGTGAAGCATCTCCGGCGCGTAGTCGGAGGTGCCGCCCGAGGGCATGGTCTCTGCCGAGATCAGCCCGGGGAAGCGCACGCAGCGAAAATCCACCTTGCCCGACAGCGTCTCGGGCGCGAGCTGCTTGTAGTGCCGCGCGTAGTAGCGGCCCAGGTGCTCGCAGTAGAGCTTGTTGCAGCCGTACATCGTGGTGGGCACGTTCCACAGGTCCTCGCCGACCTTGCCCACGCGCGCCTTGGTCGCCAGGTCGGGCAGGCCGTAGGCGGCTATCGAGCTCGGGTACAGGAAGGTCACGGGCCGGCCGTGCGACTCGCCCTCCTTCCGCGCGAACTCGAGCATGCGGATCGTGCCCTCGACGTTCACCAGGTGGGCCGTGCTGGGAGTGAACTCGCCCCGCGTGGACAGGAGCGCCGCCAGGTGGAACACGAGGTCGACCTCGAACTCGGCGAGGATCCGCTCGAGCAGCTGGTCGTCGAGGATCGAGCCCGCATACTGCTGCGCGACGAGCGCCGCCTGCGGCGCCTCGAGAGGCTTCAGGTCGAGCGTGATGATCGGGCGGCGGCCGTCCCGCGCCAGGCTCTCGATCAGGCCGTGGCCGATCTCGCCGCTGGCGCCGGTGATCAGGACGACGGGCTTGCGCACCACGGGTCGGCTCCGCGCTCCGTTTCTTTGACTACGCCGGGGGCCAAGCATACACTCGCGGCTCCGCGAGGCGCGAGGAGCCCGTTGTCCCGGACAACCGTCACCGCGAAGCTCGGCGCCCTGTTCTCCCCCGTCCTCGACGCGCTGGTGCGCGCCCTCGCGCACGTGAGCGCGGACGTGCTCACCATGACGGGCCTCGCGCTCACCGGCGTCGCCTCGGCGTTCTTCGCAGCCTCGGGCGGACCCGGCTACGCGAGCCCGGCGGTCCTGAAGCTCGGAGGAGCGATAGCGCTCGTGGCCGCGGTGTTCGACATGCTCGATGGCCGCGTGGCGCGCGCGCGCGGCCGCGGCACCAAGTTCGGGGCGTTCCTCGACTCCACGATGGACCGCTACTCCGACATGCTGCTCTACATGGGGCTGCTGATCCTGTACGCGCGGCTCGATCGCACCGGGCTCATGGTGCTCGTCTGGGTGGCGGCCTTCGGCAGCTTCATGACCTCGTACGCGCGCGCGCGCGCCGAGAGCCTGATCCCGCGCTGCCCGGTGGGCATGATGGAGCGCCCGGAGCGCATCGTGCTCGTGATTCTGGGCGCGCTCTTCAACAAGATGGTGCCGGTGCTGTGGGTGATCGCGATCCTCTCCAACCTGACCGCGATCCAGCGCATCGTCTACACCTACGTGGAGCTGAAGCGCGGCTGGAGCAACGTCTTCACTCCGCTCGGCGACCGCCGCGAGGACGCGTGAGCTTCGGGCCGAAGGGCGAGGCGCTGCGGCGGCGCGTGCTGCAGCGCCTGCCCATGAGCGCCTACCTGTGGCGCTCGCTGCCGCTCGCCGCCTTCGCGGGGCTGCGCATCACGCGGCTCGACGAGCACGCCTGCACGGTCTCGCTCCCCGGCGGCTGGCGAACGCGCAACCCGTTCGCGTCGACCTACTTCGCGGCCCAGGCCATGGCGGCCGAGATGTCGACCGGCGCTCCGGCGCTCGTCGCGCGCGAGGACGCCAGGAGCTCGGTGTCGATGTTGATCGTCGGGCTGAGCGCGAGCTACCTGAAGCGGCTCACGGGCCCCGGCAGCTTCACCTGCGAGAGCGTTCCCGCGATCGCTGCCGCGATCGAGCACGCCTCGGAGAGCGACGAGCCGCAGGCGATCGTGGCGCGCTCGAGCGGGCGCGACGCGGCGGGTGTCGTCGTCGCCGAGTTCGAGGTCTCCTGGTCGTTCCGTCGGCGCGAGCCGCGGGGCTAACGCGACAGCCGCAGCCCCGCGCGCAGCTGGCGCGGCGCCGCGAGGCCGGGCACCGGCGTGCGGGCCGCCACGATCTCGGCGTCCGTCACGTTCTCGGCCGCGGCGAACACGAGCACGCTGGGCGAGAGCGAGTAGCCGGCGAACAAGTCGAGCTGCGCGGCGGAGGCGAGCTCGAGCTCGTTGCGGTCGTCCTCCCACGCGTCGCCGGTGAGCCGGAGCTGCAGCCCGAGCCGCAGGCGGCCCTCGTAGCGGGCCTGGAGCGTCGCCTGATGCTTCGGCACCTGCGGCACGCGCCGGCCCTCGAGCGAGGGGTCGGCCGGAAAGCTCACGACGCGCGCGTCCGTGAGCGCGTACCCGGCGGTGACCACGGCGCGGTCCGAGAGCCGGAGGTCGGCCTCCGCCTCGAGCCCGCGCGAGCGCGTGCGGCCGACGTTCTGCCGCTCGCGCGTGATCAGGCCGGGAGCGGTGGCGACCGTCACGTTGGCGACCGCGTCCGTCACATCCGCCGAGAACGCGGTGACGCGGAGCGTGTGGCGGCCATGGGTCACGAGCGCCCCCGCCTCGCCGCCCCACAGCCGCTCCGGCGCGAGCGCCGCGTTGGCGAGCGTGAGCGTGTCGCCCACGCGGAACGAGCGGTACAGCTCGTTGAGCGTGGGCGCGCGGAAGGCGCCGTACCCCGAGGCGGTGAGCGACAGGCCGGGCCGCGCCCGGAACACGAGGCCGAGCCGCGGGCTGAGCGCCGTTTCGTCCCGGTCCGGGTACGTCGTCGTGGCGGCGACGCCCGTCGCGAGCGGCGTCGTCACCGATCGGCCTCCCCCGAGCGCCCAGGCGTCGAGTCGCACGGTTCCGGACACGAGCAGCCGCGGATGCGCCTGGAGAAGGTCCTGCAGGAACAGGGCGCCTCCCGTCTCGTCGCCGCCGGCGTCGACCGTGGCGGTGGCGGTTCCGCGCACGAAGGCGACTTCTTCGGTCGTGCCGGAGACGTGCCGCGCCTCGGCGCCCACCAGCAGCCGCTGGCGCGAGCCGAGCGCGCGCGCCCACTGCGCCGACGCTCCGAGCGCGTCCGCCGGCACGCGCTGCTGCCGCGTCAGGTCCTCGCGCGTGCGGTCGGCGGCGATCGCGGTGAACGTCTGGTGGTAGGTCTGGGTCTCGGCCCATAGCCGCAGCGCCGTGCGCCCGCTCTCGGCCCGCCCCCAGTCGAGGCCGAGCGCGGCCAGTCCGATACGCGTGTCGTTCGTCTGGAGCGCGGTGCCGTTCTCGCGGTCCTCGTCGTAGCCCTGGAGCCGCAGGAACGCGCGCCCGTCGCCGAAGGCGCGCCGCTCGAGCGAGGCGTCGAGCGAGAAGTGGCGCGAGGCGGCCTCGCTGTCGACGGGGCCGCGGAAGGGCTCCGCCACCGGCACGTAGCCGTCCGTCGTGTAGCCCTCGGCCGACAGGCGCGCCGCCCAGTCGCCGCGCGCGGCGCGCGCGCTGAGCGAGCCGTCGAACGTCGAGGCCTCGCCGGCGGCGAGCTCGGCCTCGAGGGCGCGTCCGTCGCGCGCGCCCGTCGAGACGAGCTGCACGGCGCCGCCGAGGGCGCCGCTGCCGTAGAGGTCCGCGGCTCCGCCGCGCAGCACCTCGATCCGCTCGACCGCCAGGCGCGGCAGGCGCGCCCAATAGACCCAGCCGCCGAAGGGGTCGTTGAGCGGAACGCCGTCGGCCAGCACCAGCGCGCGGCTCGCGCCGCTCGCGCCCAGTCCGCGCAGCGACACGCCCTGCGCGGTCGGGTTGGCGGTGCGGCTGCCGGTCCGCCGGAACAGCGAGAAGCCCACGACCTGGCGCAGCGCGTCGTCGAGGAACCCCGAGGCGGTCACGCGCAGCGCCGCGGCGGGCACGATCGCGACGCTCGCGGGCGTGTCTGCGACGCGCGCCTCCTCCCGGGCGGCGGTCACGGTCAGCTCCTCGGCGAGCCGCGCCTTTGGCTGCGGCGGCTCGTCCTGCGCCGGAGCCGGGGCCGCGCCGGCCAGCCACGCGGCGAGTGCTTGAAGGAGCGCGCGGCGCGTGATCAGCGCACCGTGACGGGGATGAGCACGTCGGCGCTGCCGCGACGGCACCAGGCTTCTCGCGTCGAGCAGTAGAAGTAGACGACGCTCGCCTTCACTTCCTGCGCTCCCTTGGGCGCCGCCTTGGAAACGGCCACCTTGAAACGCACGGGCTTCTGCGTGTCGAGGTAGCGCGCCGTCGCCGGATCGTAGTCGGGCGCCGCCGCCGGAGCCGGCGGCTGGCGGTCCTCGAGCACCGCCTGCACCAGGTCCAGCTTGAGCCGCGGCGCCGGCGTCTCGTTGAGCTTCACGTCCGGGTCGAGCGCCCGAAACGAAACCGCGACCGCCCCTTCCGCACCGGCCTTCGCAGGCGGCTCGAACACCGCCACAACGTCGAAGTGCCGCGAAACAGGCATCACCGCCAGCAGGGCAACGAGCAACGGGCTCACAACCATTTCTTCATACTAGCAACCCCGGGGGCGTCTCGGGGGTGCTCCAAACCATCGCCGCGTTCATGATTCGAGCGCCACGCAAAGCGTGTCGATGGAGGCGCTGGTCAAAAGAGGTGAAGGCGCGTAAGCGGCGCGCGGCCGACGATAAGATAGTGGGCTGAATGATCCTGGATCTCCAGCAACGCCTTTCGGGGGCGGTCAAGCAGGCCACTCGGGCCGCTTTCGACGTCGATCCAGGAGCCGTGTCCTTCCAGTACCCGCCGCGCGTCGAGCTCGGCGACCTCGCGCTCACCGCGCCCTTCGACCTCGCGCGCACGCTGCGGCGCAAGCCGCGCGAGATCGCCGAACGGCTGGCGAGCGAGCTGCGGGCGAACGGCGACGTCGTGCGTACCGAGGTCGCGGGCGGAGGCTACCTCAACCTGTTCCTCGACCGCGGCCGGTTCGCGGGCGTGCTGCACCGCTCGCTCGCCGAGCCGCAGCCGGCCCCGAGGCGGCCCGGCCACGTGATCGTGGAGCACACCAGCATCAACCCGAACAAGGCGGCGCACGTCGGCCACGTGCGCAACGCCTGCCTCGGCGACACCTTCGTGCGCCTGCTGCGCCACCGCGGCTTCGACGTCGGGGTCCAGAACTACATCGACGACACCGGCGTGCAGGTGGCCGACGTGGTGGTGGGCTTCCTGCATCTCGAGAAGAAGACGCTCGAGGACGTCGTGCGCATCGCGGAGCGCTTCGACTACTACTGCTGGGACCTCTACGCGCGGGTCGGCGAGTTCTACGCGGCGAGCTCCGAAAACAAGGCGCTGCAGGCGAAGGTGCTCCACGAGATCGAGGCCGGCGGCAACGACACGGCGCGCCTCGCGGAGCACGTCGCGCGCCGGATCGTGGACTGCCACCTCGCCACGATGGCGCGGCTCGGGATCCGCTACGAGCTGCTCGCGCACGAGAGCGACATCCTGAGGCTGCACTTCTGGGACCGGGCCTTCGAGCTGCTCAAGCAGAAGGACGTCCTGCGCCTCGAGGCCGAAGGCAAGAACAAGGGCTGTTGGGTGCTGTCGATGGCCGAGGGCGAGGACGAGGCCATCGACGAGGACAAGATCATCGTGCGCTCGAACGGCACGGTGACCTACACCGGCAAGGACATCGCTTACCAGCTCTGGAAGCTGGGCGCGCTCGACCGTGACTTCCGCTACAAGGTCCACCGCGTGGAGCCCGACGGCTCGAAGCTGTGGACCACGACGAGCGGCCAGGGAGAGCCCGGCGCGCCGCACTTCGGCCACGCGGCCTCGGTCTACAACGTGATCGACGTGGGCCAGTCCTACCCGCAGCGCGTGGTGCGGGCGGGCGTGAAGGCGCTCGGCCACGAGAAGGGCGCCCTTGGCTCGCACCACCTGGCCTACGAGAAGGTGGTGCTCTCCCCCGCCACGGCGCGCGCTCTCGGATACGACGTGAAGGAAGAGGACGCGTCCGTCAAGGTCTCGGGCCGCAAGGGGCTGGGCGTGAAGGCCGACGACCTCGTCGACGCGCTCGTGGCCAAGGCCCGCGGCGAGGTCGACGCGCGCGACCCCGGCCGCGATCCCGCCGGGCGCGAGGCCACGGCCCGCGCCGTGGCGATCGGAGCGCTCCGCTATTTCATGCTGCGCTTCTCGCGCACGCGCATCATCACCTTCGACATGGAGGAAGCGCTCGCCTTCACCGGCGAGACGGGTCCCTACCTGCAGAACGCCGTCGTGCGCGCGCGCAACATCTTCGGCAAGCTCTCGGCCGAGGGACACGACCCCGAGGCGCTCGTGGCACGCGCCCGCTCGCTCGACCTCGGCGCCTTCCTGAAGGGCGAGGAGGGCGACCTGGCGTGGGCGCTGCTGCTGATGATGGCGCGCAGCGAAGAGGTGGCCGAGCAGGCGATCGCGGCCGAGGACGTGGCGCCCGTGGCCAAGCACGCCTTCGGCGTGGCGCAGGCGTTCCACTCCTACTACCAGAAGCCGCAGCACTCGCTGCTGCACGCGGAGACGGACGAGCTGCGCGCCTGCCGCGCGCTGGTGGTCGACGCCTTCGTGCGTCAGATGCAGGTGTTGCTCGAGCTGCTCGGCATCCCGGTCCCGGAGCGGATGTGATGCGGGCGGTCATCGGCGTCACGCTCGGCGACGGCGACCGCAAGGGCTACCACTCGATGCGCGAGGACTACGTGCGCTCGGTGGAAGCCGCGGGTGCCATACCGCTGGTGCTGCCGACGCAGGGGCCCGAAGCCGCCGAGGCGATCCTCGACCGGCTCGACGGCCTCGTGCTCTCGGGCGGAATCGACGTCGACCCGGCGGCCTACGGCTGCGCGCCGCACCCCAAGCTCGGACGCGTCGACCGCGCGCGCGACGAGTTCGAGATCGCGCTCACGCGGCTGGCGCTGCGCCGCGACCTGGCCATCCTCGCCATCTGCCGCGGCCAGCAGCTGTTAAACGTCGCAACCGGCGGAACGCTGATCCAGGACATCCCGTCGGTCGTTACAGGAGCCGTCGCGCACGAGGCCCCGGGCCGGCGCACACGGCGCTCGCACCCGGTCGAGGTGGCTCCGGGCTCGAGGCTCGGCGAGATTCTGGGGCCCGGGCCATTGCTCGTGAACAGCTTTCACCACCAGGCGATCGACCGTCTCGGCCAGGGCCTCACGGTCACCGGCCGCGCGCCGGACGGTGTGATCGAGGCCGTCGAGATGGAGGAGCAATCGTTCGTGGTCGGCGTGCAGTGGCATCCCGAGTCGTTCTGGAAGGAGCCCGCTTCCTTCCGGGCGCTCTTCGAGGCCCATGTCGAGGCGTGTCGCGCGGCCGCGCCGGTGAGGCTGCGCTGAGGCGATGAGCCCCCCGATCGCTCTCGCGCTGCTCTTGGCCGGCGCCCCGCTCGAGCCGCCCGCGCAGCCGCTGCTCGCGATCAAGTGGGAGAAGAAGTTCGACGACGCGATCAAGAAGGCGCAGCGCGCGGGCAAGCCGCTCGTCGTGGACTTCTGGGCCGAGTGGTGCGGCTGGTGCCACAGGCTCGACCGGACCACGTACGCCGATCCCGCGGTGATCCGGCGCGCCCAGGACGGCTTCGTCGCGGCCAAGGTCAACGTCGAGGGCTCGCGGCGCGAGCTCGAGGTCGCGGCGCGCTACCGCGTCGGCGCGCGGCTGCCGGTGATCCTGTTCCTGTCGCCGCGAGGCCGCCAGCTGTTCCGCGTCGACGGCTACCAGGGCCCGGGCCAGTTCCCGCGCACGCTCGAGATCGCACGCCAGGTGGCGAACCGCGTGATCGCCTGGGAAGTCGCGCTCGAGGCGAACCCCGACGACGCCGGCGCGGCGCTGCGTCTGGGCCGGCACCTCTACGAGCAGGAGTACTACGACGACGCGCAGGCCCTGCTGCGCCGCGCCGTCGAGCACGACTCGAGCGCGAGCGTGGGCGAGCGCCGCGAGGGCCGCATGCTGCTCGCGATCCTCGCGCACCTGACGCGCGACTTCGACGAGGCCGAGCGCCTGGTGAAGGAAGCGCTCCTGCTCGGCCCCGACGCCGACGAGCGGCCGCGGCTGCTGTTCGT
>DATBSL010000049.1:0-19116 GCA_036559805.1 Vicinamibacteria bacterium | reverse complement strand
GCGTTCATCAACCACAGCTCCCAGCGGCCGTCTTCCGACTCCCAGGCGCCGTCGGCGTGGGCGTCGTAGGCGATCGTCTTGCCGTCCGGCGAGAAGGCGTGGTTGTACTCGCGGCGCGGGCCACCGGGCAGCGGGTCGAGCTCGCTACCGTCGGGCCGCAGGCGCAGCCGATCGAGCGGATCGCCCTCCTTCGCACCGGCGCGCCGGCTGGCCGCGCGCAGGATCAAGCTTCCGTCAGGCGACCAGCTCGGTGCGAACCCGACCGTCGTGAGACGCCGGGCGGCGCCGCCTCGCGCGGGCATCACGTAGAGCCCGCTCGAGCCGTCCCGCGTCGAGCTCCACAAGATGACGAACGCGGCCCGGCTCCGAGCGCGCGATAGAACTCCATGTCCTCGGTCAGGATCACGTCGAGGTGGTCGGGTGCGCGGCCGACGATCTCGTAGCTCCAAAAGGCGCCGCTCCCCCGCTCGAACTCGCGGTCCAGCCGCTCCGACTCACGCGGAGGCACGATCCGATTCCCCTCGTCCACGTACCGCATGTCCGCCGCGTAGTGCGCGTACTGGGCGTCTACGTCGTGGCGGTTCATGGCATCGACGAAGCCCTGGAACACCTGCTCGGGCGTCGGCGCTTGCGGCACGGACCGAGACTCTGCCGTGGGGACGGCGGGTGCGAACAGGCTCGCGATCATCAGCCGCCGCGAGAGCGCTCCGGCCGCTTGGATGCTGATCCAGGATCTGGCCATCGCCGGTCGCCGCCTCCTCAGCACTGAGACGGAATCGAGGCGCCGCGGGTTCGACCTTTGAGGTCTCGGCCGGTCGTCGCTCGGCGCGCGCCTGCTAAAGCGCGGAGACCGCCTCGAGCACCTTCTCGGCGTGGCCGTCGACCTTGACGCGCGGGAAGACCTTGCGCACGACGCCGTCGCCGTCGATCACGAAGGTGGAGCGGATCATTCCGATGCTCTTCTTGCCGTAGAGCACCTTCTCGCCCCAGGCGCCGTACTTCTTGGCGACGGCCTTGTCCGGGTCGGACAGCAGCGGGAAGTTCAGCTTGTACTTCGCCTTGAACTTGTCGTGCGAGGCGAGCGAGTCGCCGCTCACGCCCAGCACCACGACGCCCTTCCTCTTGAGCGCCGCCTGGTTGTCGCGGAAGGCGCAGGCCTCGCGGGTGCAGCCGGGGGTGTCGTCCTTCGGGTAGAAGTAGAGAACGACGGTCTTGCCCTTGAGCCCGGTGAGGCTCACCTCGCCGCCCTCGGACGACGCCAGCTCGAAATCGGGCGCCTTCTTGCCTTCCTGGATCATGGCCATTCCGCTCGCTCCTCGTGTCTTCTGCCCGAGCATAGCCCGGGAGCCGTCATTTCGATCGATCGAACCGTGAGCCGCGAAACCACTCGACGCACGCGGGCGCTTGTCCATATATAGCTTTCCAATACGAGAGTGTGATACTCCTATTGAACACCAATAGGGGAGAGCCCAGGATGAGGATGCGAATGCTCGTGGCGGCGCTATTGGCGCTCGCCCTTCCGGCGACGCAGGCGGCGGGGCAGGCCACACCACCCAAGCCAGCCAAGGTCGACCCGATTTCGGGAGAATGGGCAGCCTCCTTCGAGTTCGCCGGCGGGAACCCGTTCACGCGGACGCTGAAGCTGGAGCTCGAGGGAACGCGCGTGTCGGGAACGGCCCGGGACGCCAGGCTGGGAGACGGCACGATCTCGGGCACCTGGCAAGCCGGCGAGCTGAACGTGGCGATCGAGGGCGAGCGCGGCACGATGGCGCTCGCCGGCGCGCTCAAGGACGGCAAGCTCAGTGGCGACTGGGACGTCGGGCACGCCAAGGGCAAGTGGTCGGCGACGAAGAAGCAGGCCGGGGAGCGACGAGCGGTCGTCCGATGAGCGACCGGTCCGACGTCTGGCAGGGCACGCTCGCCCTGATGGTGCTCAAGACCCTGGAGGCGATGGGGCCCTTGCACGGCTACGGCATCGCCCGCCGCATCGAGCAGACGAGCGGCGAGCGGCTGTCGATCCAGTACGGCACGATCTACCCGGCGCTGCTCAAGCTCGAGCAGGAGGGCTGCATCGCCTCCGAGTGGGGCGCGTCCGACAACAACCGGAAGGCCAAGTACTACAGGTTGACGCGCGCGGGCCGCAAGCAGATCGAACGGGAGGCTCGCAAGTGGGAAGAGGCGACGGCGATCCTGGCGCGCTTCCTCGCGCCGCCACAGGAGTCCTGATGCGCGCGCGCCATGTCCGGGGCTGGTTCGTGCGGCTGGCGGGAACGCTCGGAGGCGGCGCGAGCGACCGCGAGCTGGCCGAGGAGCTGGAGAGCCACCTGCAGATGCACGTGGAGGACGGCGTGCGCGCCGGGCTCCAGCCGGAGGAGGCGCGGCGTCAGGCGCTCGTCAAGCTCGGCGGAGTCGCGGCGACGGCGGAGCGCTATCGCGAGCAGCGTGGGCTGCCGTGGATCGAGGTGCTGCTCCAGGACACGCGCCACGGCCTGCGGCGGCTCGCCGCCAATCCCGTCTTCACCACCGTCGCCCTGCTCTCGCTCGCGCTCGGCATCGGCGCGAACACCGCGATCTTCAGCCTGGTGAACGCGATGTTCTTCCGTCCCCTGCCGATCGAGCGGCCGCAGGAGCTCGTGTCCTTCCAGAACAAGGCGCGAGCCGGCTGGGGCTTCCTCGTCTTCTCGTATCCCAACTACAAGGACCTGCGCGACCGCAACGACGTGCTGGCGGGGCTCGTCGCCTACCGCTTCGCGCCGCTGAGCGTCAGCCACGACGGCGTCAGCAGCAAGATGTGGGGCTACGTCGTCAGCGGAAACTACTTCGACGTGCTGGGCGTCCGGGCGAGCGTCGGGCGGATGCTCTCGCCCGACGACGACCGCCTGCCCGGCGGCCACCCGGTCACCGTGGTCAGCCACCGCTATTGGCGCCAGAGCTACGGCGCGGACCCGAGCGTCGTCGGGCGGACGCTGAACGTCAACGGCCGCGCCTTCACAGTCATCGGCGTGGCGCCGGAAGGGTTCTTCGGCACGCAGCTCGGCATCGCACCTGACTTCTGGTTCCCGGCGGCGATGCAGGCCGAGATCGAGATGGGCTCGGCCTGGCTCGAGGCGCGCGACGTGGAGATCCTCATGCTGCAGGGCCGGCTCAAGCCCGGCGTCAGCCTCGCCGCGGCGGAGGCGGCGCTCAACGACGTCGCGCTGCAGCTCGAGCGCGAGCATCCGGACGTCAACGAGGGCAAGCGGATCGGCCTCACGCCGCCGGGTCTCGCGGGCACTCCGTTCCGCCGCTCGGCGATCAGCTTCGCCGCAATCCTGATGGCCGTGGTCGCCTTCGCGCTGCTCTTGGCCTCGACGAACCTGGCCAACCTGCTGCTCGCGCGAGTCCAGGAGCGGCGGGCCGAGATCGCGCTGCGGCTGTCGCTCGGAGCGAGCCGCGGCCGCCTGGTGCGGCAGCTGATGACCGAGAGCATGCTGCTCGCCGGCGTCGGCGGGCTCATCGGAGTGCTGCTCGCGGCCGGGCTGCTGCGGCTGCTGGCGGGCGTCGAGCTGCCGATCGACTTCCCGTTCCTGCTGGAGCTGCGCCTCGACTACCGCGTGCTCGGCTTCACGGCGGCCGTCGCGGTCCTGACGGGCGTCGCCTTCGGCCTGCTGCCCGCGCTGCAGACGACGAGCGTGAACCTGTACTCGACGGTGAAGGCCGATTCCGCCGTGGGCGGCGCGCGGCGCAGCTGGCTCAAGAACGGCCTGATCGTGTTCCAGGTCGCGCTGTCGCTGGTCCTGTTGACGGGCGGCGGCCTGATGCTGCGCGCCCTGCATCGGGCGCAGACGCTCGAGATCGGCCTCGATCCCCGGAACGCAGTCGAGCTCTCCTTCGATCTGCGGCTGCAGGGCTACGACGCCACGGGCGCCCGCGAGTTCCGCAGGCGGGTGCTGGAGCGGGTTCGCTCGCTGCCGGGCGTGCAAGCCGCCGGGACGATCGACCTCGCGCCAATCGACCTGCACTTCGGCCGGTCGCCCGTGTTCGTCGAGGGCCGGACGCCGGAGCGCATCACGAACGCTCCGCGCGCGATGGCCAGCCGCATCAGCCCGGGGTACCTGGACGCGATGGGCGTCCGATTGCTGCGGGGACGCGACTTCAGCGAGCACGACGACGAGAAGGCGCCGCGCGTGGCGATCGTCAACGAGACCTTCGCGCGCGGCTTCTGGCCCGGGCAGGACGCGATCGGCAAGCGCTTCCGCCAGGGCAGCGCGCTCTCGCCGCTGATGGAGGTCGTCGGCGTGGTGGAGGACGGCAAGTACAGCAGCCTGGCCGAGAGCGCGCAGCCCTACGTCTGTCGCCCGGTGGAGCAGGCCTATGCGGGAGCCACGTCGCTCATCGTCCGCACCGCGTCCGATCCGCAGGCGTCCGTCGCGGCGCTGCGCCAGGAAGTGCAGCGGCTCGATCCGGGCATGCCGCTCTCCGCCCGGCTGCTGACGGACAAGATGGCGGTGCCGCTGCTGCCGGCGCGGGTGGCCGCGGTGGTGCTGGGCGGCTTCGGGCTGGTGGCGCTGGCGCTCGCCGCCATCGGCATCTACGGTGTCATGTCCTGCGCCGTGGCGGCCCGTACGCGCGAGATCGGCATCCGCATAGCACTCGGCGCGGACGCCGGGAACGTGCTGCGCCAGACCCTCCGGCAGGGCATCACGCTCGCGCTCGTCGGCGTGGCGAGCGGCGCTTCTGCGGCGCTGGGGCTGGCGCGGCTGATGCGCAGCCTGCTGTTCGGCGTGAGCACGTCCGACCCTTCCATCTACGTGGGCGTCGCCGCCCTGCTCCTGACAGCCGCGCTCCTGGCCTGCTACGTGCCGGCGCGCAGGGCGACGCAGGTGGACCCTGTGATCGCGCTGCGCTGCGAGTAGACGCCCGCCCCCCCGGCCTTCAAACAGTTGAATCGTTCGGCGGCACAGCGGAAGTACGAACTTCTTCGTTGACAAAACGAAGGGCTTCGTACTAGATTGGGTTCATGACCCCCAAGTCGAAGCTGCCGCGACCGACGCCGGCCGAGCTGGAGATCCTCCGCTCGCTCTGGGCGCTTGGGCCCAGCACCGTCCGCGAGGTCCAGGAGCGGCTGGAGCTCGAGCGCCCGACCGGCTACACGACCGTCCTGAAGCTCATGCAGATCATGACGGACAAGGGCCTGGTCCGGCGCGACGAGAGCGCGCGGGCGCACGTCTACGCGGCCGCGATACCCGAGGAAGCGACGCAGAAGCAGCTCGTGCGCGACCTGGTCGACCGCGCCTTCGGAGGCTCGGCCAGCCAGCTGGTGCTGCACGCGCTCGCCTCCCGCCAGACGTCGCCGCGCGACCTGGCGCGCATCCGTGAGCTGCTCGACGAGATCGAGGGAGGCACCCGATGATCCGTATGCTCGGCTGGACACTCGTTCACTTCCTCTGGCAGGGGGCCGCGATCGCGTCCGTCCTCGCCGGTCTCAACCTCGCGCTGCGCCGACAGGCGCCCCAGCTCCGCTACCTCGCCGCCTGCGCGGCTCTCGCCGCGATGCTGGCCGCTCCGGCGCTGACGTTCCGCGCGCTGCGATCCTCGTCCTCGGAGCCCGCCGTGCCGACCGCGGCCGTGCCGGTCCCTGTCGCGCTGCCATCGGTCGGGGCTGCCGCGGCCCTGACTGCGATTGGAGCGCCGCCGCGGGGGATCGCGCCCGGGATCGAGTCGCTGCTGCCCGGGCTCGTCATGTTGTGGGGAGTCGGCGTGCTCGCGCTGTGCGTGCGTTCGCTCGGCGGCATAGCCCTCGTGAGCCGGCTGCGCCGCGCCGGCCTGAGCGCTCCGCCCGTGGCACTCGAGGCGACTCTCCTCGAGCTCGCCGAGACGCTGCAGATCCGCAGGGCGGTGCGCCTCTACGAGTCGGCGCTCGTGGGCGTGCCGACGGTCGTCGGGTGGCTCCGGCCCGCGATCCTCGTTCCGGCGAGCGCGCTCACGGGCCTCACCGCGCAACAACTCGAGCTGATCCTGGCCCACGAGCTGGCTCACGTGCGCCGCCACGACTACCTGGTGAACCTGGTCCAGTCCGCCGCCGAGACGCTGCTCTTCTACCACCCTGCCGTCTGGTGGGTCTCGCACCGGATGCGCGTCGAGCGCGAGCACTGCTGCGACGACCTGGCGGTAGCCGCCTGCGGCAGCGCCGTCCGCTACGCGCGAGCGCTCGTCGATCTCGAGGGCCTCTGCGCGGACGCACCGGCGCTCGCGATGGCCGCGAACGGCGGCTCGCTCGTGGACCGCATCGCGCGGCTGGTCGGACGCGCCGACGAGCCGTCGCGGGCCGCCCGCGGGCTGGCGGCGGCCCTGGCCGTCGCGTCGCTGGCCGTTGCGGTCTGCGCGGGCTCGATCCTGCTCGACCGGCCGGCGCCTACGGTCGTCGATCTGCGCGCCTCGACCGACCGGATCGAGATGGACCCGCCGGCTGAACCCGCAGCGCCCGCGGAGCCCGCATCGGCAGCGGCCGCGCAGTCGGCCGCCGCGCCGGCGCAGCCGGCCCAGGAGGCGGCGCCGCGCGCGGCCGCCCAGCCGCAGGCGCGCGCGTTCCCGCTCGAGCGCGTGCTGGAGATGTCGCGCTCAGGGATCACGCCGGACTACATCGACGCCATGGACGCGCTCGGCTACTCCTCGCTCGGCGCGGACGAGCTCATCGCGCTGCGCCAGCAGGGCGTGGGCCCGGACTACGTGCGCGAGCTCGCGGCGCTCGGCTACAAGAACCTGTCCACCGAAGACCTCGTCGGTCTGCGCTCGCAGGGCGTTTCGCCGGACTTCGTGAAGGGCCTCGGGGATCAGGGGCTCAAGGAGCTCTCGCTCGCCAACCTGCTGGCGCTGCGCTCGCAGGGCGTCTCGCCGAAGTACGTCGCCGAGCTGCGCGAGGCCGGCCAGACCGATCTTTCGGTGACGAGCCTCATCTCGCTGCGCAGCCAGGGCGTGAGCGGCAGCTACGCGGCCGAATTCAAGGCGCTCGGCTACGGGACGCTCTCGCAGTCGCAGCTCGTGGCGCTGCGCTCGCAGGGCGTCAACCCCGACTACGTCAAGGAGCTCGGCGAGCTCGGGTACAAGGAGCTCGACGTCAAGCTGCTGCTGGCGCTGCGCTCGCAGGGCGTCACCCCCGGCTACGTGCGCGAGCTCGAGGAGCTGGGCTACGACGGCCTGAGTGTCGCGCAGCTGATCGAGCTGCGCGCCCAGGGAGTGACGCCCGAGTACGTGCGCGAGCTCAAGGAAGCGGGCTTCGACAAGCTCACGGCGGACGAGCTCGTGAAGCTGCGCAGCGACGGGGTCTCGGCGCAGCTGCTGAAGAAGCTGCGCGCCCGCTCGTAGCCAGGACCCGGACCCGAGGAGGCGTGTGATGTCGATTCAGGGGAAACGTGTCGTCGCGACGGCCGGCTGGGCGGGCCTGCTGGGCCTCGCACTCGTCCTGGCACAGGGCGCCGGCGCCGGCAGCGCCGAGCCCGGCGCGGGCGCGCCAGACGAGGCCGCTGTGGGCTCGGGGCAGCGCGGAGTCTGGACCGCCCAGAAGCAGACCTGGCGCGTGCAGAACGGCGGAGCGACGACACTCGTCGAGCTGTCGCTGCGCCGCGTCTCCGGCAAGGGGCACTGGAACTCGTCGGAGACGCTCCCGCTCGCCGAGCTGCGCGGGCTCGCGGCACCCGCGCTCGAGGCGGCCTCGGCCGACGTCCGCTTCGACTGGACGCGGGACGCCGGCAGCTTCGCCTGCACGGGCCGCTTCGAAGCCGGCGTCGGCGCGGGCCACTTCGTTTTCACGCGCAACCCCGAGTACGCGGCGGACATGAAGCGCCGCGGCTACGGAGAGATCGACGACGAGAAGGCGCTGCGGCTGGCGCTCCACGACGTGAGCCGCTCGTACATCGACGGCCTCGCCCGGCTCGGCTACGAGCGCGTGCCGCTCGAGGGGTTGTTCTCGCTCCGGATCCACGGGGCGAGCCTCGAGTACATCCAGGGGCTGGCCGGGCTCGGCTACCGCACGCTCACGGTCGACCAGCTCACCAGCCTGCGGATCCACGGCGCGTCGCTCGAGTTCGTGCGCGAGATGCAGGCGCTCGGCTTCACCGGCCTGCCGACCGACGGGCTCGTGAGCTTCCGGATCCACGGTGTGAGCCCGGGCTACGTGCGGGCGTTCAAGGCGCTCGGCTACGACTCGCTCAGCGCGGACCAGCTCGTCTCGATGCGGATCCACGGCGTGACGCCGGAGTTCGCAAAAGAGCTGAAGGACCTCGGCTACCAGCAGGTCGCGGTGGACGACCTCGTCAGCATGCGCATCCACGGCGTCACGACGGAGTTCGTGAAGCGTGTCCAGGCGCGGGGCGGCAAGCCGGTGGACGTCGATCGGCTCGTCTCGATGCGCATCCACGGCCAGAACGAGTAGCGCACCGGAAGGCGGCCGCGCCCGAGCACCGGCGCGTGCGGCACGCCGGATGTCGCACGCTCGGGGTGCGTGACAGAATCGCCGGATGCGGTCGCTGCGCGCGGCGATGGCCGTCGCCCTGCTCGGGTGCGCCGCGACGCTCTCCGGCGACACGCTCCCGGGGGCGGCGGCCCGTGACGCGGATCTCGCGGCGAAGCTCCAGGCCGCGTGGCGGGCACGACAGCCCGGCCACGCTCCGCGCACCCGCCACCTGACGCAAGCCGGGGCGCCGCGCTTCACCAACCGGTTGCTGCTCGAGTCGAGCCCGTACCTGCTCCAGCACGCGCACAACCCCGTCGACTGGTACGCCTGGGGCGACGACGCGTTCGAGACGGCCCGCCGGCTGGGGCGGCCCGTGCTGCTCTCCGTCGGCTACGCCACCTGCCACTGGTGCCACGTAATGGAGGAGGAGTCGTTCGAGGACCTCGAGATCGCGCGCGTGCTGAACGAGGGCTACATCGCGGTCAAGGTGGACCGCGAGGAGCGCCCGGACGTGGACGCCGTCTACATGAGCGCGGTCCAGGCGCTCGGCGGCAACGCCGGCTGGCCGATGACCGTGTGGCTCACCGCCGACCGCAAGCCCTTCTTCGGCGGTTCGTACTTCCCGCCCCACGACGGCGACCGCGGCGTCGCGGTGGGGTTCCTGAGCCTGCTGCGCCGCTTGAGGCAGGCCCACGCCGAAGACCGCGAGCGCGTCGCCGACACGGCGCAGAGTGTCGTCGCCGCCATTCGCGACGTGCTGGCGCCGGACGCCGCGCCCGGACTGCCCGACGCCTCCGTGCTGCGCGCAGCCGCTCGCGGCGCAAGCGCCGCCTACGACGCCGAGTGGGGAGGCGTGAGCGGCGCTCCCAAGTTCCCGGCGGACCTTCCGATCCGTTTCCTGCTTCGCTACCACCGGCGCACCGGCGACGCCTCGGCGCTGGAGATGGCGACTCACACGCTCGCGCGGATGGCCGCCGGGGGGATCCACGACCAGCTCGGCGGCGGATTCCACCGCTACTCGGTGGACGCGCGCTGGCAGGTGCCGCACTTCGAGAAGATGCTCTGCGACAACGCGCTTCTCGCCGTGGCCTACCTCGAGGGCTACCAGGCGAGCGGCCGGGCCGAGCTCGCCGACGTGGCCCGCGACATCCTCGGCTACGTCGCGCGAGACATGACGTCGCCCGAGGGCGCCTTCTACTCGGCGAGCGACGCGGACAGCGCCTCACCCGACGGCCGGCGCGAGGAGGGCCGCTTCTTCACCTGGACGCCGGACGAGATCCGGGCGGCCGTGGCGCCCGAGACGGCACGGACCGTCGAGGCGGCCTTCGGGGTCGCGGCGGCCGGCAGCGTCGAGGGGAGGAGCGTGCTCTGGCGCTCGCGGTCGCTCGCCGAGGTGGCACGAGAGCTGGGCATGGCACCCGAGACGGTGACTGACGAGCTTGCCCGTGCGCGCCCGACCCTGCTCGCCGCGCGCAGCCAACGTGCGAAGCCGCTCCGGGACGAGAAGGTGCTGGCCGCCTGGAACGGCCTGATGATCTCCGCCCTGGCGCGCGCCGCCTCCGTGCTCGGCGAGCCGCGCTACGCCGCCCAGGCCGAAAGGGCCGCGGAGCTCGTGCTCACGCGGATGCGCGAGCGGGGGCGGCTGCTGCGGAGCTACGCCGAGGGCCGCGCGCGCCACGCCGCCTACCTCGAGGACTACGCGTTCCTGATCGCGGGGCTCCTCGATCTGTACGAAGCAGACTCGAGGCCGCGCTGGCTCGACGAGGCGATGGCACTCGACCGCGTGCTCGAGGCCCGCTACGAGGACCGCGCCCTCGGCGGCTTCTTCGCGACCAGCGACGATCACGAGCCGCTCTTGGCCCGGGCGAAGCCGGTTTTCGACGGTGCCCTGCCCTCGGGCAACTCCGTCCACGCCATGAACCTGCTGCGCCTGCACGAGCTGACCGGCGACGACGCCTACCGCCGCCGCGCGGATGCGACGCTGCGCGCCGCTTCCGGAATCCTCGCGCAGGCGCCACAGGCGTTCGGCGAGCTCCTGCTCGCGGCCGACTTCCGCCTGGACACGGCGAAGCAGGTGGTGATCGTGGCGCCTTCGAGCCGAGCGCAGGCGGAGCCGCTCCTCGACCGGGTGCGAGCGGCGTTCGTTCCCAACCGCGTCCTGGTGGTGGCCGCGCAAGGCGGCGACCTCGACGCGCAGGCACAGCGCGTGCCGCTGCTCGAGGGCAAGGTCGCGCGCGGCGGCGCGCCCACCGCCTACGTCTGCGAGCGCCAGGTCTGCGAGCGGCCAACGTCCGACCCCGATGAGCTCGCCGCACAGCTCGCGAAGGTCGCGTCGTTGCCGGAGCCGCCGACTGCCGAGCGCCGGGCGATCGCGTACCTCGCGCGCGAGGTTCCCGGCTGGCGCCGCGAGCACGCCTGCGGCTCGTGCCACAACAACGGCGACGGCGCGCGCGCCCTCTTTCGCGCACGCGCGCTCGGCCACGCTGTCGCGGAAGAAACGCTCGCCAGCACCCGCCAGTGGCTGGCTGCGCCGCAGCTCTGGGAGCTCGAGGCGGGCGAGCCGGGGACGAGCGACACGAAGCTCGCACGGCTCCAGTTCGGCGCGGCGCTGGCCGCGGCCACGGCGGCCGGGGCGATGGACGACCGGCGCCTGCTGCGAGAGACGGCGGCGGCCCTGGCCGCCGACCAGGAGCCCGACGGCGCCTGGCGCATCGCCCAGCAGGCCTCGATGGGATCGCCGGTCGCCTACGGGCCGTTCGTCGCCACCTGGCTCGCGACGCGGACGCTGGCGGCCGCCGATGCCGCCGCGTTCACGCGGCAGATGGCAGCCGCCGAGAGTTTCTTCGTCTCAAACCCGGCGAAGAACGTCATGGATGCCGCGGCGGCAGCGCTGGCCCTGGCCGATGCGGCCTCGGATGCGGCGCGAGAGCGAAGGCGGCAGGCGCTCGAGCTGGTCGTCGCCGCGCAAGCTGCCGACGGAGGCTGGGGGCCGTACCGCGGCACCGCACCCGAGGCCTTCGACACGGCTCTGGCGCTGCTGGCCCTCGCGTCGGCGGAGAGCGATTCGTATCGCGACGCGATCACCAGGGGCCGGGAGTACCTCGCACGGACCCAGCTCGAGGAAGGCGGCTGGAAGGAGACCACGCGTCCACCCGGCTACCAGAGCTACGCCCAGCACATGTCGACCACGGGCTGGGCGACGCTGGCGCTGGTCGAGACCGCGCGCGCGCCGGCGCCTACTCGATCTCGAAGTACAGGCTCTCGCTGACGTCGAGGACGCGGTCCTCGACACGCTCGAAGACGTCGACCTCGAACGGACGGCCGAGCGAGTTGCCGGCCATGTCCTCGAGGATCGTGGCCGAGCGCAGGATGTGGCGGCCGGCCCTCCACGGCGCGCCGGGAGTGAAGCTCCAGCGCGTCTCGCGCCCGCCGATCGCGACCTCGCCGTCGAGGGCAGCTCCGGAGCGGTCGAGCACCTCGATCACGCGCTCGAGCAGGGCGCGGTCGAGCGGCTCGGGAAAAGTCACGACGAGCGCGTCGCGGGTCCCGGCGCGCGGCGGGACTACGCGCCAGTCTCTCGTGCGCGGAGGCGCGTGGTCCGGCGGACCGACGCGGAAGCGCTTGCGGCCCTCGCGCGCGAGCGGGCGGCCGTGCGCGTCGGGCCAGCCGCGGTCCACGACGAGCGTGTAGGCGCGGCCCGCCCGAAGCGGTGAGCCGACTTCCTCGTTCGGGACCAGCTCGCGCTTGATCCGTCCGGGATCGAACAGCAGCGTGAGGCGCCGCCCGTCGCGATCCCACAGCTCCTGGTCGATCTCCAGGAACGGCAGCTCGACGGGGTTGCCGGCCTCGTCGAGCAGCCGGATGCGCCGATAGGCCTCGCCGCGGCTCATGGGCGCCGAGAAGTGCAGGTAGAGCTTCAGCAGGTTCTCGGGAAGCACGTCGGCGGACGGGTGGATGCGCTCGAGCGTCGCCTCCGCCGCGGCCGCAGCGGTGGCCGCGGCGAGCTGCACCACCTCGACGAGCGGCGCCTGCCCGGGCTCGCGGTAGACCGCCCGGTACGCCATCCCGGGCTGGAAGGGGAAGCGCGGCGCGAAGACGAGCGCGTCGCCCTCGCGCACGACACCGCCCAGGATCGGCGGCAGGTCCGCGGGCCCGTCCACGAACAGCTCGAGCGTCGCCTCGGCCGCGGCCGGCCGGGCCCGGACGACACCCGCCTCGAGCGTGATCCGGGTCCGGGTGTCGGCCGCGTGCGCCGCGCCGGCCAGGGCCAGCGCGGCGGCGAGGCGGAGCATGCGCGCCGCGCTACGGCAGCGGGACGGTCTTGAGGTCGAGCGCGCCGCTCTCGGCGCGCGTCAGCAGCAGGGCGTTGCCGTCGTCGAGCTTGTCGAGCTGCTCGACGCCTTTCCAGTCGGCGATCGTCTCGTAGGGCAGCCCCTTCGTGCCTTCCACGGGCTGCTTGATCGCCTCCTGGCCCTCGATGCCCTTGGTGGACATCTTCATCACGCCGCGGCTGGAGTTGCTCATCAGCAGGAACTCGGCGCCGTCCTTCTTGTAGACGATCATGTCCAGCGGGCGGTTGCGGTTGCCGAGCTCCGCGATCGTCGTCCCGACGAGCTTGCTGCCCGGCTTCAGGTCCTTCACCGGGAACTTCACGAGTGGCGTGCAGGTGTAGGCCGCGAGCAGGTGCGACTCCTTCTGGATCTCGTAGGGCACGAATGTGCGCACTGGCGAGCGGGTCTCCCACTGGCCGTGAGCCCCGTGGTAGATCTCGACGCTCGTCCCGCCGTCGGCGCTGGCGAACGGGAACGGCACCGAGCGCAGCTTGGAGGCGAACTCCTCGTTGGACAGCCCGGCGATGAAGACCTGCCCGTCCACGTAATGCAGGTCCGTGATCGCCTCGCTGCGCAGGCTGTTGCCGCGCCGGTCCTTGGCGTCGGCCGCGGGCGCGTTGGCCAGGCTGACCTTCGCGTGCTTGACGTCGTCGAGGCGAAGCTCCTCGAGCTTGCCCGAGGCGTCCAGTCGCAGGATCACCGGGGCGGCGTCGGGCCCGCGGCCGCGCGATACGGAGAGGTAGGCCTTGCGGGAGACCGGGTTCACGATCACGTCGTTGACCGCGACCTGGTCCGGTGTCGTGCCGAGCATCGCGGCGACCTTGTCCTGCAGGCCGCTCACGTTGATCGAGCCACTGCCGGCGGTCTTGTCGCCGGTGTCGATCGCCCAGATCGTCGCTCCCGCGCTGTCGCCGACGAAGAGTATGCCGGCGGGCCCGAACGCGAGCGGCCCCGCCGAAGTGAGCGACGCCTTGCCCGGCTTGAGCCCCTGATCCGCCGTGGCAGCGCCGGCGGCGGCCAGGGCGACGAGCAGCGTGAGTGCAGTCACGTTCGCCTCCTTGATACCCGGATTTTCGCGAATCATCGATGAGACTACGAACCGCGGCGAGGAGTCAAGGAAACGAACGCCTCGCGTCGAGCGACGGGCTACTCCGCGCGCAGCGCCGTCGTCGGGTCGACGCGGGTCGCGCGTCGCGCGGGCACGGCGCTCGCGAGGAACGCCGCCACCAGCAGGATCGCGGGGACGACCGCGAAGGTGACGGGATCGCGCGCCTCCACGCCGAAGAGCAGGCGCTCCATGACTCGGCCGAGGAAGAGCGCCAGCACGGTGCCGGCGGCGATCGCGGCGAGCGACAGCCCCAGGCCCTGCCGGACCACCATGCGGAACACGTGGCGCGGCTCCGCGCCGAGTGCCATGCGCAGGCCCATCTCGCGCGTCCTGTCGGTGACCGCGAACGAGACGACACCGTAGATGCCGACCGCGGCGAGGGCGAGCGCCACCGCCGCGAACGTGCCGAGCAGCAGCAGCGTGAAGCGCCGCGCTTCCATCGAGGTCGCGAGCGCGGCTTCCGCGGCCTCGACCTCGAAGAGCGCGAGCGTCGGGTCGATGCCGCGAACGGCGTCGCGAAGCGCGGGGACGAGGTCGAGCGGGCTGCCCGCGCCGCGCGCGATCACGACCAGGGCCGGCTGGGGGTTCTGCGCGAGCGGCAGGTACATCGCGGTCGCCGGGCCGGCTTCGAGGCCGGAGAACCGCTCGTTCGGGACGACGCCCACGATCTCGCGCGGCGCGCGGGCGACGACGATTCGCTGGCCGAGCGGCTCCGCGCCGGGAAAATGCCGTGCGGCAAAGGCCTCGTTCACGACGGCCACGAGCGGCCGGCCCGCGGAGTCGAAGCGGGAGAACTCGCGGCCCTTCGCAAGCGGAATCCCCAGCGCCTGGAAGTAGCCCGCGCTCACGGGACGGAAGGACGCCTCGTCCTGCTCGCCCGGCGCGGGCGCGGGACGGCCGTCGATCGTCACGCCTGTCGTCCAGCCCGGATCGGTCGGGCCCTGGTGCGCGAACGCCACGGCCTGGACGCCGGGGTTCGCGCGGAGCCGCGCCGTGAGCGCTTCGGTGAAGGCAGATTCCGCCGGCCAGTCGTGCACCGGCCAGCCCTTCGGGAAGACGTAACCCGGGCCCGAGAGGCTGACCCGGGCGAGCAGCAGGCCGCGGGGATCGAAGCCCGGGTCCACCTGCTGGAGCTTCCAGAAGCTCCGCACCAGCAGGCCCGCGCCTGCCACCAGGACGACCGCGGCCACGAGCTCGAACGCGGCGAGGGCCTTGCGGGTGCCTTGGCTGCGCGCGCTACCGGAGCTCCGGCCTCCCTCCGAGAGGCCCGCCTGCGGCCGCCGGCGCGCCGCGCGCAGCGCCGGAAGCGAGCCGAACACGAGCGCCGAGGCGAGCGACGCCGCGAGCGCGAAGCCGAGCGCGCGGCCGTCGACGCTTGCCTGATCGAGGCGCGGCAGCTCGGGCCCGAGCGCGCGCACGAGCCGCACCAGCCACGTCGCGAGAAGCGCCCCGGCCGCGCCGCCGAGCGCCGCCAGCAGCACACTCTCCGTCAGGAGCTGGCGGAAGAGCCGCAGCGGGCCGGCGCCGAGCGAGGTCCGGATCGCCAGCTCGCGCTCGCGGCCCAGGCCGCGCGTCAGGATCAGGTTGGCGACGCTCGCGCAGGCCATCAGCAGCAGCAATCCGACCGCGCCGAAGAGGAGCAGCAGCGCCGGGCGCGAGTCCCCCACCACCTCGTCCTGCAGCGAGCGCACGAGCGCGCCGCGGCCGAGGTTGTCGTCCGGGTACAGCTCCTCGAGGCGCTTCATCACGCCGCTCATGTCGGCCTGCGCCGAGCGGACCGTGGCCTCGGGCTCGAGCCGCGCGACGACGCGCAGGTTGTGGCGTCCGCGGAACTGGTCGTTCGTGCCGAACGCCAGCGGCTCGAACAGCTCGTCGCGCAGCCCCGGCATGCGGGCGGCCGCGGGAACGACGCCGACGACGCTTCGCGGCTCGCCGTCGAGAATCACGCGCTCGCCGATCACGCGCGGGTCGGCGCCGAAGCGCGCGCGCCACAGGCCCTCGGTCAGCACCACGACACCGTCCTTGCCGGGCTCCTGCTCCTCGGCCAGGAACACGCGCCCCAGGATCGGCCTCACGCCCAGAAGCGAGAAGTAGCCCGCGCTGACTCGCGCGCTCGAGACGCGCACCGGCTCGGCGAGCGCGCCGAGCGTGCGGTCGAGGCGAGCGCGCGCCGCGAGCGCCGCGAAGGACCGGTTCATCTCCGTGAAGTCGCGGAAATCCGGGGCCGAGACGGCTTCCTCGTCGGTGCCGCGCAGCCGGTCGTTCTCCCAGACGATCACCAGCCGCTCCGGATCGGGGTACGGCAGCGGCCGCAGCAGCACGCTGTCCACGACGCTGAAGACGGCGACGTTGCCGCCGATGCCGAGCGCGAGCGTCGCGATCACCAGAGAGGCGAAGAGCGGGCGGCGCCGCAGCGCGCGCGCCGCGAACCACATGTCATTCAAGAGAATGCGCATGATCGAGTCTCCTTGCCTGCGTCTCCTGGCCAAGGCGCTGCTCCGCCAGGCTGCGTCGCGGCGTCGCTCGCGGCCGATCGCCCAGGCGAGGCTCCAGGCCTCGCGGGCATACCAGAGCCACGCGCGCCACGCCGCACCGCCGCGCGCGCGCGCCGCGAGCTCCTCTCGCAGGTCGCCGAGCGCTGCCTCGCTCGTCGGAGTGTCGCCCACGATACGGACGAGCGTCCGCTCCAGGAGCGACGGCGGGCTGAATGGCGCGCTCATCCCTCGGCCTCGCCGAGCACGCCCTCGAGCCCCGCCCACAGGCGGACGAGCGTCGCGCGGGACGAACGCAGCGCGCGCAGGCCGTCGCCCGTGACGCGCAGGTAGCGCCGCGGCCGGCCGCCCCGCTCGCTCGTGCCTTCGCCCGAGGGCCTGCCGCGCAGCAGGCCCTTCTCCTCGAGGCGACCCAGCGTGACGTAGACGGCGCCGCGCGACGCTCGCCTCACTCCGGCCGTGCGGATCTCCTGGAGAATGCGCGTGCCGTAGGCCTCGTCTCCCGTGCGCAGCACGGCCAGCAGCACGAGCTGCTCGAACTCGCCCAGGGCCGCCATTGCCAACAATGTAGGCATTGTGCGGCGCTTCCGCAAGACGAGCGCGCGCACAACTTCTTGGACGCCATCCCCCGCGACCGCTGCGAGGACTCGTGCAGCGGCGCGAATCGCACGCCGGGCCTCAGCTGCCGGCGACGGGGGGGGACACGCGGCCGATCTCGTCCAGCTGGCGCTTGAGCGCGACCAGGTCGAGCTTCCCGATCGGCAGCGCGGTGAAGATCTTGATGCGGCCCTCGAGCTCGAGGTAGGTGCGGCGGAAGGCTCGGCGCTTCTCCACCTCTGTGCCCGTGACGGCCGCCGGGTCGTCGACGCCCCAATGGGCGCTCACCGGCTGGCCCGGCCACACCGGGCACACCTCGGCCGCCGCGTTGCCGCACACGGTGAAGACGAAGTCCATCACCGGCGCTTTCGGGGCCGCGAACGCGTTCCAGCTCTTGCTGTAGAACCCGTCCGTGGCGTGGTTGTTCTGGGCGAGCGTCTCGAGCGCGAGCGGGTGAACCGCGCCTTTCGCTTGGCTGCCGGCGGAAAACGCATGGAATCGTCCCCCGCCCCATCGCTGCAGCAGCGCCTCCGCGAGGATGCTCCTGGCCGAGTTGCCGGTGCAGAGGAACAGGACGTTGTAGGTCTTCTCGACGATCATGGCTTCACGTGGGCGAGGCTACTTCACGAAGCGGTAGCCCAGCCCCACGATCGTCTCGACGTGGTGGCGCGCCTCGCCCAGCTTGAGCCGCAGCCGCCTTATGTGCGCGTCGATGCTGCGCGCGTCGATGTCCGACTCCCAGCCCCAGACGCGCTCGAGCAGCCGCTCGCGCGTGAGCACGCGGCCGGCGCGCTCGACCATGTAGCGGAACAGCTCGAACTCCTTGTGCGTGAGCCGGATCTCCCCGCCCTTGTAGCGCACGACGTAGGCGTCGAACTCGATCTCCCAGTTCTCGTCGCGGTACCCCAGCGGCGCCTCGCCGCCCTGCGCGTTGCGGCGCAGCGCCACCTTGGCGCGCGCCGCCAGCTCCTTCAGGCTGAAGGGCTTCACCACGTAGTCGTCGGCGCCCATCTCGAGCCCGAGCACGCGGTCGACCTCGTCGGCGCGCGCCGAGACGATGATGATCGGCAGGTGCGCCGTCGTCTGCTGGCGGCGGATCATCCGGCATACCTCGAGCCCGTCCATGCCCGGCAGGTTGAGGTCGAGCAGCACCAGGTCGACACCCTTGCGCACCGCCTCGAGCCCTTCCTCGCCGGTGCGCGCGACGCGCACCGAGAGGCCGGCCTTCTCCATCTGGTAGCCGATCGCCTCGGCGATGTCGGCGTCGTCCTCGATCAGCAGGACGCGCCTACGCGTGTCGGCCTCGGACGGGGGCGGTGGTGCGGTCTTGCGCTGGGTCCTGTCGTTTCGAATCGCATCGGCTTTCATGGTTTCTCCGCGACCTGGTCGGCGTGGTGGCGCACGTCCTTTGCCTCGGCGATGAAGATCACGTCTTCGGCGATGTTGGTGGCGTGATCGGCGATGCGCTCGAGGTTGCGGCTGATCAGGATCAGCGCGAGCGCGCGCTGGATCGTCCCGGGATCCGCCATCATGTAGGTGAGCAGCTCGCGGAACACCTGGTCCTTGAGCTCGTCCACCTCGTCGTCGCGCCGCAGCACGTCGCGCGCGAGCTGGGTGTCGCGCTTGACGAAGGCGTCGAGCGCGTCCTTCACCATCTTCTCGGCGATCACCGCCATGCGCGGGATGTCGATCAGCGGCTTGACCGGCGGATGCGGCAGCAGCACCAGGACACTCTCGGCGATGTTGACCGCCTGGTCGCCGACGCGCTCGAGGTCGGCGTTGATCTTCATCGCGGAGGTGATCAGGCGCAGGTCCACCGCCAGCGGCGACTGGGTCGCCAAGAGCTTCAGGCAGCGGTCGTCGATGTCGATGTGGAGGTCGTTGATCTCCTTGTCGGTCGCGATGATGCGCCGCGCTTCCTCGTCTCTCCGGTGGATGAGCGACTGCACGGCGCGGTGCACGCGCTCCTCGACCAGGCCGCCCATCGTGAGCAGCTGGTTCCTGAGCGCCTGCAGCTCGGTTTCGAAATGATGCCTTTCCATCCCTTACCCCGCGAGATCAACCGAAACGGCCGGTGATGTAGTCCTCCGTCAGCTTGTCCTTGGGAGCCGTGAACATCTCCGCGGTCGGCCCGAACTCCACCAGCCGCCCCAGCCA
>DATBSL010000048.1:0-3065 GCA_036559805.1 Vicinamibacteria bacterium | reverse complement strand
GCGTGTGCTGGCAGCCGCGCCGGCGCATGAAGCCGATCGTCAGGTCGATGTTGCGCTCGCGCCGGATCGGCCAGCGGCTGAGCGTGGCGTTGCCGTAGCGCCCCTTGCGCAGCCGCACGTTGTGGCCGATCGCGAAGTGCTGGAAGTCGAGCGCGCGCGCCAGCTCTCGCGCGAGGTCGAGCTCGCGCGACCGCGGCGCCCCCTCGTCGACCTCCTGCAGCATGGCCACGTCGGGGTTGTAGTAGCCGATGATCGAGGCCACTCGCTCGGGCATGAAGCGGCGGTCGACGCCGATGGCGCGGTGGATGTTGTACGAGAGGACACGCAGCCGCACTCGCGTTGAGGATAGCAGAGCGGGTACGCTAGCCGTTGCGATGGCCCGCTTTCGGCTCGACCTCGAGTACGTCGGCACGCGCTACTCCGGCTGGCAGGTGCAGAAGAACGCGCGCACCGTGCAGGGCGCGCTCCACGAGGCGGTGCGCGCCGCCGCCAAGCGCACCGACTTCGAGAGCTACGGCGCCGGCCGCACCGACGCCGGCGTGCACGCGCTGCAGCAGGTGGCGCACCTCGACCTCGAGACGCGGCTGCCGCCGGCGACGCTGCGCCGCGCGCTCAACGACGAGCTGCCGGGCGACGTGAACCTGCTGCGCGTCGAGAAGGTGACGCGCGAGTTTCACGCCCGCCACTCGGCGCTCGCGCGCTCGTACCTCTACCAGATCGCGCGGCGCCGCACGGCCTTCGGCAAGCCGTTCGTGTGGTGGATCAAGGACCCGCTCGACGTCGCGGCCCTCGCCGGGGCGGCCCGCGGCTTCGTGGGCATGCACGACTTCGGCTCGTATTCGGAGGCGAGGAGCGCCGTGGCCGGGCGCGAGACGCGCGTCAAGATCGAGCGCGTCGAGGTGGTCGAGGCGGGCGAGCTGCTGCTGGTGCGCGTGCTCGGCTCGCACTTCCTCTGGAAGATGGTGCGCCGCATGGTGGGCGTCCTGGCCGAGGTGGGCCGCGGCGGTCTCGGCGCAAAGGACGCGGAGCGCTTCCTGCACGAGCCGTCCGAGGTGCCCGCGACGCTCACGGCGCCGCCGTCGGGCCTGTTCCTGGAGCGCGTGCTCTACGAGGGCGACGCGCCGCCGGGCCCGCCGCGCCCGGTGCTCAGCCTCTAGCGCCGGAGCCGGCCAAGGCGCCGCAGCGCCTCGTCGAGCGTCGCGTCGTCCTTGCAGAACGCGAAGCGCACCAGGTGCCGCAGCCGGCCCTCGCGGCAGAAGGCGCTCACCGGGATCGCGGCGACGCCCACCTGCTCGACCAGGTGGCGGCAGAACGCGCGGTCGTCGTCGAAGCCGAGCGGCCTCACGTCGGCGAGCGCGAAGTACGTGCCCTCGGGCCGCAGCACCTCGAAGCCTGCGGCCGCGAGCCCCTCGCACAGCCGGTCGCGGCGCGTCCGGTAGTCGTCCCGCAGCGCCGCGTAGTACGCGTCGTCCGTCGCGAGCGCCGCCGCGACGGCGTGCTGGAAGGGCGTCGAGACCGCGAAGGTGACGAACTGGTGCACGGCGCGCACCGCCTCCGTGAGCCGCGGCGACGCGCACGACCAGCCGACCTTCCAGCCGGTCAGGCTGAAGGTCTTGCCGGCCGACGAGATCGAGACGGTGCGCTCGCGCATCCCGGAGAGCGACGCCAGCGGCACATGCGCGCCCTCGAACACGATGTGCTCGTACACCTCGTCGGTGACCGCCACGAGGTCGTGCCGCACGCACAGCTCGGCGATCGCCTCGAGATCGGCGCGCGTGAAGACGCTGCAGGCCGGGTTGCACGGGGAGTTGAGCAGCACGAGCCGGGTCCTGGCCGTGATCGCGGCCTCGAGCGCCTCGCGGTCGAGCCGGAACGAGGGCGGCGTGAGCGGCACGACGCGGGCTTCGGCCTGCGCCAGCGCGATCCCGGGCAGGTAGGCGTCGTAGAACGGCTCGAACACGACGACCTCGTCGCCGGCGTCGAGCAGCGCCGCGATCGTCGCGCACAGGGCCTCGGTAGCCCCGGCGTGGATCGTGACCTCGCTCGCCGGGTCGTAGGCGAGCCCGTAGAAGCGCCGCTGGTGGTCGGCCACCGCCTGCTGCAGGGCCGGCTGACCCGGCATCGGCGAGTACTGGTTGTGGCCCGCGCGCAGCGCCTCGATCGCCGCCTGCTTCACGAACTCGGGGCCGTCGAAGTTGGGGAAGCCCTGGCCGAGGTTGATCGCGTCGTGGCGGCGGGCGAGCGCCGTCATCTCGGCGAATATCGACGTGCCGAAACCGTCGAGGCGCCGGGTCAGCACCTGCCTCTGCATGCGCCGCGCAGTTTAACCTGCCTACCACCGGCCACTCTCGAACCGCTGCGAATCATGGCCACTCTCTCCGCGGCGGCTCGTGCTCGACCCCACCCCCCGATGGGGAACGACTGCGGGGGGTGGGGCCTCGACAGCAAGCCGCCGCTACCCGTCGTCCGTAACACGCTTGCGAGGGGACCATTCGGGCGAAGAGAATGGCGGGCCGTCTCAGCATCGGGAGCCAAACGTGAGAAAGCTGACTGTCCTCGTGAGCATCCTGTCGGTCGCCCTGGCCTTCGGCCTGTCGACGTCGGCGCAGGAGCAGGCGCCGGAGAAGAAGCCGGCTAAGCCGCCTGCGAAGGCCGAGAGTCCCAAGGCCGAGAAGCCCACGGAGGCGAAGGCCGCCGGCGACAAGGCCGAGGAGGACAAGCCCAAGCTGCCCTGGTCGGCAGACACCTGGGCCGGCCTTGCGCTCCGCGGCATCGGGCCGGCCGTCACCTCCGGCCGCATCGCCGACATCGCGGTCGACCCGACCGACAAGAAGCGCTGGTTCCTGGCCGTGGCCTCGGGCGGCGTCTGGCGCACCGACAACGCCGGCACCACCTGGACTCCGGTCTTCGACGGCGAGGGCTCCTACTCGATCGCGACCGTCGCGATCGACCCCAGGAACCCGAGCGTCGTGTGGGTCGGCACCGGCGAGAACAACGCGCAGCGCAGCGTCGGCTACGGCGACGGCGTCTACAAGAGCGAGGACGGCGGCAAGAGCTGGAAGAAC
>DATBSL010000047.1:0-2822 GCA_036559805.1 Vicinamibacteria bacterium | reverse complement strand
CGCGAGCGCCTGGCGCCGCTCGTCGGCGTCTCGCGCGCACTGCGCGCGGTCTTGCGTCCAGCGCTTGTCGAACAGACCCGCGTCCTCGACGACCGCCCATGGCATGGCCCGCGCCACCGCCGAAAGCGCCGCCTCCGCTTCGGAGGCCGAGACGTCCAGCGTGTGGACCACCATTTCGCCGCGTGCCCAGAACTGCAGCGTGTGCTTGGTTTCGAGGCGGCCCGCCGACTTGGAAGTAGCCGTCGCGACCCCGACTCCCACGAGGTCGGACGCGGAGAAGACGAGAACCGTTGGGCTGAGGCCGACGACCCACTCTCTCGTGATCCAGAGCGGACCGGCCTTCGCGGTGCGGCCCGCCGCGGCGAGCGCCGACTCGACGCGGGCGACGACGGTCTGAAGCGGTCCGAGCCGCGCCAGCCGCTGCATCGAGTCGTGCCGCTCGACCCGCGCCGACTTCCACACGACCCACGCCAGGACAGGCAGCATCAGGAGGAAGAGCGGAAGGCCGACGAGCACGAAGAGGTTGCTGTCCAGCCAGCCCCAGCCGCGTTGCTCCAGGAGGTAGGGATGGAAGGCGCGACGCGCGCCGCCTTCGCCCGCGCCTTTGCCCTCGAGCTCCACCCGCACGCCTTCCGGCAGCGGCAGGAGGCGGCCTTCCACGACGCGGCCTGCGAAGTCGGTGGGGACCTTGACGACGAGGATTCCGTCGCTGGTCAGCATCGCCATGTAGCTCGCGCTCCTGGACTTCGTCTCGACCGCGCCGCGGAAGAGCCGGAACGTCGTCTCCTCGACGAGGCCGGTGGGGAGCATCGGACCTTCCGCCCTGACGAACTCGCGAGCGCCCGGCGCCGTCGCGAGGGCGGCGTCGAACGGGAAGGGGCCGAGCGCCCAGTTGTAGAGGTAGCGCCAGTTGAGCGCGAGCACGGCGGCCAGGATCGCCGTGAGCACCAGGGCCGAGACGATCGACGTCTTGTTCTCGCGTCGTACGGCGGCCAGGATCTCGCCGCGCTTCATGGTGGCCTCCGGGCCGGGCGCCGAATCATAGCCTGACCGGCACGGAAACCCGGTCCATGGACCACTTGACCAAATCCTGGTTGTTTCTGGCACAATACGTGGCCGAGTTCGGGCCCGGTCGCCGGTGTGCCTGAGGCCCAGGCGGGGCGCCAACGGGATGGTTATTTGAGACTGAGGCTCGAATCGTACGGGATCGCGGCGGCGTTACTGTGTGTGGCGCTGCCGCTCGCGGCCGGCGACGACGCCGTGGCGAGCTCTCCCGGGGCCCCTCCCGCGGTTCGCGAGGAGCCGGCGCTTGCCGAAGCGGCCGAGCTCGAAGCGCGCGACGACGAGATGCTGGGCCTGCGCCTCACCGCCGAGCGCGACCCGCGCGCTCTCGGCGCGCTCTCGATCGGGACTCCCGACGCGGGGCTGCTGCTGAACCCGGTGCCCTTCCCGGAGGGTGCCTTCTGGAAGCTGCGCGAGCCGGACGAGTCCTGGGCCACCGACGAGACGATCGAGTTCGTGGTCACCGCGATCGAGGCCGTCGAGGCCCGCTACCCGGGCTCGCCGCGTCTCGTGATCGGCGACATCAGCAACCCGCGCGGCGGCCGGCTCGACCGGCACCGCTCGCACCAGACGGGCCGCGACGCCGACATCGGGTTCTATTACAAGGACGGCGAGGCCGGCACGTTCCGGGCGGCGCGCGCACGGGAGCTGGACGCGGTCCGCACGTGGGCGCTCGTGCGGGCGCTCGTGACCGAGACCGACATCGAGCGCATCTTCATCGATCGCTCGCTCATGCGCGTGCTCTACGACCAGGCGGTCGCCGAGGGCGAAGACCCCGGCTGGCTCGCGGACATCTTCGGTCGCACGAGCGAAAAGGGCATCATCCAGCACGAGAAGCGGCACAAGGACCACCTGCACGCCCGCTTCTACAACCCCCGCGCGCAGGAGCACGGCCGCATCGTCTATCCCGTGCTGGTGGAGTCGGGCGCGGCTCCGCCGCCCGCCGTGCGCCACCGCTGCCGCTCGGGGGAGACGCTCGGGTCGATCGCGCGGCGTTACGGGACGAGCGTGAGGGCGATCCAGGCCGCGAACGGCCTGCGCGGCACGCGGCTGCGCGCCGGCCGCTCCTACACGATTCCGATCCGCAAGGCGCCGGTCGACAGCGGGCCGGTCGTCGTCCCACCGCGGCGCCTCCCGCCGGAGCTCTCGGCGCGCGCGCTGTCGACCGACTGAGCCGACGGCCGGGCCCGGCCTAGCGGCCCCTCGGGAACATCGCCATCAGCAGTCCGAACCCGGCCGCAGCCGCGGACCCGTAGCGCGCCATGTCCCAGCGGCCGGCCGGATGGTCGAGGCTCTCGCCGATGCTCAGCCCCTCGGGCATCGGCTCCACTTCCGAGAGCCGGCTCGAGCAGTAGAAGAAGCCAAGGGCGCCGAGGATCAGCAGGATCACTCCGAAGTTTCGCATGGCGCCACATCTTATCGCGCCCACCGCGGCGAGTGCGCGCTAGAATAGCGGGATGCCCCGCCCGCCGAGGGGCCGCTCCGGCGGCCGCGTCGCGATCTTCCTGAGTGCTTCGTCCGTGCTGCTCGCGGGCTTCGCGGCGTTCTCGGCGACGGCCGACGCTCCGCCCGCCGCGTCGGCGCTCGCGCTCGAGGTCACGGCCGTGCCGCTCGACCCGGCCGACGCGTCGCGCCACTCGATCGGGCCGCTCGAATACCTGGGCGGGCTGTGGCTGCGGGGCGACGACCCGCGCTTCGGCGGGCTCTCGGATCTGCGCGTGAGCGCGGACGGGGAGCGGCTCTTCGCGGTGTCGGACTGT